>NZ_JBIARC010000021.1:0-134609 GCF_042889625.1 Streptomyces sp. NPDC002573
TCAAGGAACGGACGCTTCCTTCGTACTCACCCGAGAGACTCTCTCAGGCTTTCCTCCGGGCGCTTCCCTTCGGTGTTTCCGACTCTATCAGATCTCTTCTCGACCCGATTTCCTCGACGCTTTCCAGGTTCCCGCTCCCGCGTTTCCCTTTCCGGCTTTCCAAACTCTATCAGTGTTTTTCCGTCTCCCTGACCACCGTTCTGCAGACATGCAAAAACGATCCCGAGATAGGATCTGACAAGTTGGGTGCTGCCGGGCAGCAACGCGTGATCGCGTCACCTGCTCCCAGGCAGGGATACGACTGTACATGCATCCACGCCGCGGTGCAAATCAACCGGGCCGCGTCCGGCCGTCCGTCAACCCCTACGTCTCATGCGGAACCGTCACTTCATATGACATACGCTGCTGCCCAGTGCGCCGTCCCGGACAGGCAGTGACGGCCCAACTGGATCTCCACCCCTGGGAGGCTTCCCATGACTACCGTGACGTCCCCTCTTGCTGGGCATGCGATCGGACTTGCCGCAGTGCCGGACCCCGTCTTCGCCGGAGCGATGGTCGGGCCCGGCATGGCGATCGACCCCGTGCGTGAGCCCGTGGAGGCCGTCTCCCCCGTGGAGGGGATCATCGTCTCGCTCCATCCCCACGCATTCGTCGTGGTCGACGGAGAGGGACATGGCGTGCTGACCCACCTGGGCATCGACACCGTGCAACTGAACGGCGAGGGTTTCGAGCTGCTGGTCAACAAGGGCGACACCGTCACCCGTGGTCAGGGCATCGTGCGCTGGAACCCGGCCGCCGTGGAGCAGGCCGGCAAGTCCCCGGTGTGCCCCGTCGTGGCTCTGGAAGCCACGGCCGACGCCCTCTCCGGCCTCCGCGAGGACGGCGATGTGAAGGCGGGCGACCAGCTCTTCTCCTGGCAGTGAGGCCCCTGCCGTGGTGAACGGCACGACAGACAACCATCGCGGTGGCGGGGAAGCCGCACGATTCGGAGACGGGTGAGATGGAGACAACGCTGCGAGGCGTCGGTGTTAGCCACGGTGTGGCGATCGGCGAGGTCCGGCACATGGGAACGGCGGTGCTGGAACCGCCGGCGAAGCAGATCCCTGCCGAGGAAGCGGAGCGCGAACAGGGGCGCGCACGCCAGGCCGTCGAAGCCGTGGCAGCCGACCTGACCGCGCGCGGCAATCTGGCCGGTGGCGAAGCACAGGCCGTGCTGGAGGCCCAGGCCCTGATGGCCCAGGACCCCGAGCTGATGGCGGACGTGGACCGTCGTATAGCCGTGGGCAGCACGGCGGAGCGCGCCGTGTACGACGCGTTCGCCGCTTACCGGGAGCTGCTGGCCGGCGCCGGGGAGTACCTCGCCGGGCGCGTGGCCGACCTGGACGACGTGCGGAACCGTATCGTCGCCCGTCTTCTCGGGGTTCCCATGCCAGGTGTCCCGGACAGCGACGAGCCGTACGTCCTCGTCGCCCGTGACCTTGCGCCTGCCGATACGGCGCTGCTGGACCCGGCCCTGGTGCTCGGCTTCGTCACCGAGGAAGGCGGGCCGACCAGCCACAGTGCCATCCTGGCGCGCGCTCTGGGCGTCCCCGCCGTTGTGGCGCTGCCGGGTGCAGGCGAGCTGGGCGAGGGCACGATGATCGCCGTCGACGGCAGTACCGGCGACATCTTCGTGAATCCGAGCGACGAGAAGAAGGCTCAGCTCCGGGCGGCGGCCGCCGAGCGCAAGGCCGCCCTCGCGGCCACCAGCGGACCGGGAGCCACCGCGGACGGGCACAAGGTGCCCCTGCTGGCGAACGTCGGCGGTCCCGCGGACGTGCCGGCCGCCGTCGAGGCCGGTGCCGAGGGTGTCGGTCTGTTCCGCACGGAGTTCCTGTTCCTGGACGACAGCAAGAACGCGCCGTCCGGGGAGAAGCAGGTCGAGTCCTACCGGCAGGTTCTGGAAGCCTTCCCCGAGGGCCGTGTGGTCGTGCGTGTGCTCGATGCCGGTGCGGACAAGCCTCTGGATTTCCTGACTCCCGCCGACGAGCCGAACCCGGCGCTGGGCGTGCGGGGTCTGCGGACGCTGCTGGACCACCCGGAGGTGCTTCGCACGCAGCTGACCGCCCTCGCGAAGGCTGCCGAGGGGCTGCCGGTCTATCTCGAGGTCATGGCGCCGATGGTCGCCGACCGCACCGACGCGAAGGCGTTCGCCGACGCGTGCCGTGAGGCGGGGCTGCAGGCGAAGTTCGGCGCGATGGTGGAGATTCCGTCGGCCGCGCTGCGGGCGCGCTCGATTCTGCAGGAGGTCGAGTTCCTGTCCCTCGGGACGAACGACCTCGCGCAGTACACGTTCGCCGCGGACCGGCAGGTGGGTGCGGTCTCGCGTCTGCAGGACCCGTGGCAGCCCGCGCTGCTCGACCTGGTCGCGCTGTCCGCCGAGGCGGCCAAGGCCGAGGGCAAGAGCTGTGGTGTGTGCGGCGAGGCCGCCTCGGACCCGCTGCTGGCGTGTGTGCTGACCGGCCTGGGTGTCACCTCCTTGTCGATGGGTGCGGCGTCGATTCCGTATGTGCGGGCCACGCTGGCCAAGTACACGCTGGCGCAGTGCGAGCGTGCCGCGGCGGCCGCGCGTGCGGCCGACACGGCCGACGACGCGCGCAAGGCGGCTCAGGCGGTGCTGTCCGGCGAGTAGCCGGGGCGCGTCAAAGCGTCGATCTTCGTGTGGCCGGGGCGCTCCACCTGTGGGTGGGGCGCCCTTCGCCCGTTCAGGTCCTCAATGAGGGTGCCCGGTCATGGGCGGGTCGTCGCCGAGGTCGGGTGGGGTGCTGTAGTCGACGCCGGACTCGGGTGCGACCAGGTCGCCGGACTCTACGTCGGTGCAGTAGGCGTCGAAGACCTCTCCGGCGGTGAGCGGTTCCAGCCGCTCACCACGCAGGCGCCAGCCGTAGACGCGGTCCGTCCCGTCGGGTGCGGTGGTGCGCATGACGAGTCCGCCGGCCGCGTGGGTGGCGATGCCCAGGGCGAGGACGGTGGTGAATTCGAGGGCCTCCGTCTCGTCGATCCGGTTCGTGCCGTCGGGGTCCTCGTCCGAGTGGAGCACTGCGACGAGGGTTTCGGGCTGTGCCGACACACTGCAGACGAGGTGGCGGTGGCCCGGGCTCGCGGTGTCGAGGATGCGGGTGAGAAGTCGCGAGGCATGGGCGAAGGCGGCGTGTCCGATGTCCTCCCCGCAGGAGGCGCAGACCCCGAGGTGGGCCAGCACGGTCGTGGCGTACTGCCAGGTGGCCTGGCGGACGGCTTCGTCGACCAGGTCAGGGACGAGTTCGTCCAGCGGCTGGCCCTCGTACGGGACGGCCGCTCCGGTGGCGGCCAGTTCCGCCGTGAAGCGGGTGCGGCTGGACGGGGCGTCGGGTTCCAGGCCGCTGTCGGCGCAGAACTCCGCGTACTCCTCCGGGTCGAAGAGGGCGACCGTGGTGTGGCTGCCCTGGGCGGCGAGGGTCCTCAGCAGGGCTTCCACCTGCTGGAGATAGGTCGCGTGGTCGTCGAAGGTGAAGGTGCGGTAGCGCCGCATCGCGACGAAGTCGTGTTCGTCGGTCAGCAGGCCGATGGTGCCGGCGATCTCGCGGCGCAGAACACGTCGCATGGTCCGGTGCTCGGTGTGTGTCATGACTCCCCCTACAAACAGTCGATCGGTCATTACACACAGTAACGAGCACCACTGACAGCGCCCGCCGGTCGCGGTGACCGGCGGGCGAAGGTGGCACCTCACCCCAGCCTGGGCGCGGTGGGTGCGGCGAGGTGGGTCAGGCGCGTTTGCGGGCCAGGTCCTCGTAGAAGCGGAGCAGGTCGAGGTCGTCGATCGAGCCGGGGTTGACGGCCTTGTCCAGCGGGGTGCCCTGCATCAGGCGCTTGACCGGGACCTCGATCCGCTTGCCCGTCAGGGTGTGCGGGACGCCGGGGACCTCGATGATCTCGTCGGGGATGTGGCGCGGCGAGAGCTCCTCGCGGATGGTCCGCTTGATGCGGTCCAGCAGGGGTTCGTCCAGGACGGATCCGGGGGTCAGGTGCACGAAGAGGGGCATCCAGTAGCCCCCGTCGGGCTGCTCGACGCCGATGACCAGGGATTCCTTGATCTCCGGCAGGCGCTCGACGGCCTCGTAGATGTCGGCGGAGCCCATGCGCACGCCCTGGCGGTTGAGCGTGGAGTCCGACCGGCCGTGGATGATCACGGAGCCGCGTGAGGTGAGCGTGATCCAGTCGCCGTGGCGCCAGACTCCCGGATACATGTCGAAGTAGCTGTCGCGGTAGCGGCTGCCGTCGGGGTCGTTCCAGAAGCGGATCGGCATGGAGGGCATGGGCTCGGTGACGACCAGTTCGCCGACCTCGTCGATGACCGGGTTGCCGTTGGGGTCCCAGGACTGCAGGTCGGTGCCGAGGCCCGGGGCCTGGAGTTCGCCGATGTACACCGGGAGGGTCGGGACGGCTCCGGCGAAGCAGGAGCACACGTCGGTGCCGCCGCTGACGGAGGCGATCCACAGATCGTCTCGGACCTCGTCGTGCAGCCAGCTGAAGCCGTCCGGCGGCAACGGGGAACCCGTGGTGGCCACACACTGCACCCGGGAGAGGTCGTAGTCGCGCGCCGGGCGCACACCCGCCTTGCGGCAGGCCATGATGTAGGCCGCGGAGGTCCCGTAGAGGGTGGCTCCGGTGCGTTCGGCGACGCGCCACTGGGCGCCCGTGTCGGGATGGCCGGGGCTGCCGTCGTAGAGGACGATCGTGGTGCCCGTCAGAAGGCCGGAGACGAGGAAGTTCCACATCATCCAGCCGGTGGACGTGTACCAGAAGAAGCGGTCCTCGGGGCCGAGGTCGCAGTGCAGGCCCAGTTGCTTGAGGTGCTCGACCAGGATGCCGCCCTGGGACTGGACGATGGCCTTGGGCAGGCCGGTCGTGCCCGAGGAGTACAGCACCCACAACGGGTGGTCGAACGGCACCTGTTCGAAGACGGGCTCGGTGTCCGCCGAGGTCAGGGCCGACCAGTCCAGGGCGCCTTCGGGGGCCTCGGAGCCGAGCAGCGGGATGTGGACGACGGCGCGCAGGGTGGGCAGTTCGCGGCGCAGCTCGGCGACGATCTCGCGGCGGTCGTGTTCCTTGCCGCCGTAGCGGTAGCCGTCGACGGTGAACAGTACGACGGGTTCGACCTGCTGGAAGCGGTCCAGGACGCTGCGCGCGCCGAAGTCGGGGGCGCAGGAGGTCCACACTCCGCCGACGGCGGCCGTCGCGAGGAGGGCGACGACGGCCTGCGGGATGTTGGGGAGGTAGCCGCTGACGCGGTCTCCCGGGCGTACGCCGAGGGCGCGCAGTTCGGCGGCGAGCGAGCCGACCTGGCGCCGCAGCTCGGACCAGCTGACCGGGCGGAGCTCATGGGTCTCGTCGATCGCGAGGAGGGCCGGTTCGTCGGCGCGGGCCGCCGCGGCGCGGAGGGCGTGTTCGGCGTAGTTGAGGGTCGCGCCGGGGAACCATTCGGCGCCCGGCATGGAGCGGTCGCCGAGCACGCGCGCGTACGGGGTGGAGAACCGTACGTCGAACCACTCCGTGACGGCCTTCCAGAAGGTGTCCAGTTCGTCCACCGACCAGCGGTGCAGGTCCGCGTAGCCGCCCTCGGAGGGGGCACCGTGGTGTTCGGCCGCCCAGGCCTGGAACCTGGTGATCTGGGCCCGTGCGATGCGGTCGGCGTCGGGCCGCCAGAGCGGCGTGGGGTTCGCTGAGGTCATGGGGCGGCTCCCGGACTGTACGCGTCGTGTGCGTGTGTCGCGCACGTGCTGGGTTGTGCGCGTTACGCGGCTGACACGGACGATGCCATGTGATCGACTTCTGCACCAGGGTGTGCCCCACATAGTTGGCATCGTGAAGCTGTGCTCCCAGCACGGGTGAACGGCAGTTGAACGGCGCCCCCATATGGGGACATCGATGACAGGGTGAGGAGTATGGACGGTCGTGACCTGGTGCGTTCGGTGAAGGCGGTCAGTTCGGGGGGCGCGGTGCAGGGCCTGCGCAGCGTACGGGCCGCGTGGCGCAGGAGGCGTACCGACGCCACCGGGTTGCCGCGACGAGGAGCGGAGCGGGCGCGGGTGCCGGGTCTCGTGCAGAGTGCGGAGCCCGGTCCCGGTGGTGGTGTCGTGCGGTTCGCCCGGACCGAGCTGCGGATCACGGTCGCCGTGAACGGGGCCGTGTTCTGGGGCTGGGACGGGGCGGAGCCGGAGCCGTCGTACGCGCTGGCGGGCCACTGTCCGGAGCCGGATCCGCGGGCCGTGCTGGAGCCGGACAAGGACGGCGGCTGGCGGGTCGTGGCGGAGCGTGTCACGGTCGTGGTCTCGCGGCACGGCGCGGTCGAGGTGCGCACGCCGGGCGGGGTGACCCTGCGCCGGGATCTGCCGCCCCGGTGGTGGGAGCCTGCGGAAGGGGGCGCTGCGCGCTGGATGCAGCGGTCCGAGGTGGCCGCGGACGCCCGGTTCTTCGGGCTGGGCGGGCGGGCTGCGGGCACGCGGTTGCGGGACGGGACGTACCGCTTGTGGAACACCGACCCGGGCCGGCCCTTCGGGCCCGGCGACGACCCGCTGTACATCACCATGCCGGTGCAGATGGTGGTCGCCGACGCAGGTACTCATCTCATGTTCCTCGACACGTCGTGGGACGGGACGGTGACCCTGCGCGAGGGCGCGGAGGGCGCGGGTTCCGGCCACGACCGGGCGGGCACCTGCGAGGTGCGGATGGACGGCGGGCCGCTGCGCTGCTGGGTGATGGTGGGCGCCCCCGCGCGCGTACTGCTCGTCTGGGCGTCGCTGACCGGGGCGCCGGCCGTGCCGCCCGCGTGGGCCCTGGGGCACCATCACGCGCGGTGGGGCTTCGGCAGCGAGCAGGAGGTGCGGCGGATCGTCGCGGGTTACCAGGAGCACGGCCTCCCGCTCGATGCCGTCCATCTGGACATCGATCACTACGACGCCCACCGGGTGTTCACGGTCGACCGGGAACGCTTCCCGAAGCTGCCGCTGCTCGCCGAGGAGCTGGGCCGGCAGGGCGTTCGCCTGGTATCGATCGTGGACCCGGCGGTCCGGGCCGAACCGGGCGACCCGGTGTTCGACAGCGGGAGCGCCGAGGACGCGTTCGTGCGGGACGCCTCGGGCCGGATGGTCGAAGGGGTGGTCTGGCCCGGGGAGGTGGTCTATCCGGACTTCACGCACGCGCGCGTACGGCAGTGGTGGGGCCGGCTCCTGGAGGAGCGTCGCGCGCAGGGCTTCGCGGGTCTGTGGCTCGACATGAACGAGCCGGTGTCGTTCACGGCCTTCGGGGAGAAGACCCTGCCCCGCTCGGCCCGGCACGCGCTGGAGGGCCGTGGGGGCGACCACCGGGAGGCGCACAACGTGTATGCGCTGTGCATGGCGCGGGCCGGGTACGAGGGCCTGCGGAATCTGACTCCCGAGGAGAGACCCTTCCTGTTCTCGCGCTCGGGCTGGGTGGGGCTGCAGCGCTACGGGGGGACCTGGTCCGGGGACGTGGCCACGGGCTGGCCCGGGCTGCGCGCCTCGCTGTCGCTGGTGCTGGGACTCGGCCTGTGCGGGGTGCCGTACTCGGGGCCGGACGTGGGCGGCTTCGACGGGAGCCCGTCGCCCGAGTTGTATCTGCGCTGGTTCCAGTTGGCCTCGTACCTGCCGCTGTTCCGTACGCACGCGAGCATCCGCGCCGGACGTCGCGAACCCTGGGAGTTCGGTGACGACGTCCTGGAGCACGCGCGCGTGGCGCTCGCCGAACGGCGCCGACTGCTGCCGTACTTCGTCACGCTCGCCCATCTGGCCCGCCGCACGGGGGCGCCCTATGTCCGGCCGCTGTGGTGGGGCGCGCCCGAGGACCGGGCGCTGCGGGACTGCGAGGACGCCTTCCTGCTCGGCGACGGTCTCCTGGTGGCGCCGGTGCTGGACCCCGGCGCTGAGCGGCGGACGGTGCTGCTGCCGCGGGGGCGTTGGTACGACACGGCGACGGAGGAGGCGTACCAGGGGCCGGGCCCGGTGGTGGTCGATGTCTGCGAGGCGCGGATCCCGGTGTTCGCACGCGCCGGTGCGGTGCTGCCCGTGCGCGGTGAGGACGGCGGTCTGGAGCTCGAGGTCTGGGCGCCGGCGCGCGGGAGGTCCGGGGGCGGGCTGGTGGTGCCGGACCCGGGCGACGGCTGGGACGAACCGGAGGCCGAACGCTATGTGACGCGCTGGAAGGGCCGTCGGGTCGTGGTGCGGCGGGACGGCCGGGAAGGCCGGACCGAGCCCGCGTATCCGGTACGCGTGCGGGGACTCGGCCGCGGGTGACGCGAGGCAGGACGCGCGCGTAGGCGCCTCCGGGTGGGGACGGGAGGCGGGACGGCTCAGGTGCCGTCCCGCCGTCGGCTCACATGTAGCGGCCCTCGAACCAGCCCTGCACGGCGAGTGTGTGCAGCGGAAACGCGAGTTGGGCCGGCCGGCGCAGAAGGTGCCAGCCCGTCGTCTCGTCCGTGCCGAAGGACGGCGGCAGGTCGGCTGCCGGTCGCTCGGGCAGGAGTCCGAAGAGCAGCAGATGTCCGTCGGGCGAGCTCATCGCGTCGACGAGCCGCACGTCGCGCCCTGCCGCGTCGATTCCGGTCTCTTCTTTGAGCTCGCGGACGACCGCATGCCGCCAGTCCTCGCGGTGGTCGATGAACCCTCCGGGCAACGCGACGCCGCCGCGGGCGGGAGGGATGGTCCGGGTGATGACGATCAGGGCGGTGCCTTGGGCGTCGTACACGGGCTGGAGAGCCACCGCGACGGGCAGCGGATTGCGGTAGGCCACCGTGCCGCAGGCGGTGCAGGTACGGGGCCAGCCGGAGATGCCCTCTCCGTAGGGCGCCCCGCAGCTCGAGCAGTGGGAGCCGGGCACGGAGGCGGAGGATGGGAACGGGGATTCGGACACGGGCGGACTGTATCCGATGACACGGAGGGCGTCTGCCCTGGCAGGGCGGCGCTTCTTCGTGACGCCTCCCGGATTCCGGGAGCCCGTGCCACACTGCATTTCTGACGTTCCGTCAGCCCTCTGATCGGGAGGCGCCGTGCCGCGTGAACTCACACCTGTGGTGCCCGGATGGTTCGCCGGCGGCGAGGACGACTTCCACCTCGTCGGCACGCGCTGCGCCGCGTGCGGCTCGGTGCACTTTCCGCGCGAGGACGTCCTGTGCCGGAATCCCGGCTGCGCGGGCGGCGACCTGATCGCAGTGCCCCTGTCCAGAGTCGGGCGGATCTGGTCGTACACCGACGCCCGCTACCGGCCTCCGTCACCCTATGTGACGAATGTGGAACTTCCGTGGGAGCCCTACGCGTTGGTCGCGGTGGAACTGGCAGCAGAGCGGATCGTGGTGCTCGGGCAGGCCGTTCCGGGAGTGACCGTCGCCGATCTGGCGGTGGGCATGGAGATGCGGGTCGTACCCGGCGTGCTGCACGAGGACGCGGGCACGACCTGGACGACCTGGCACTGGCGGCCGACGGGGGTGGCGGCATGACGGACGATGTGGCGGTGCTCGGTGCGGGGCTGCACCCCTGGGGCAAATGGGGGCGGAGCTTCGTCGAGTACGGGACGGTGGCGGCGCGGGCGGCGCTCGCCGACGCGGAGATCGACTGGCGGGACATCGGCTCGATCGTGGGTGCCGCCACGGTGCGGGGCGGCTATCCGGGTCATGTGGCGGGGGCGACGTTCGCCAAGGCCCTGGGCTGGCAGGGTGCCCGGGCCGCGAGCGTGTACGCGGCCTGCGCGTCAGGGGCTCAGGCCGTCAACGCGGCGCGGGCCCAGATCCTTGCGGGGCTTGCCGACGTGGTGCTGGTGGTCGGTGCGGAGTCGGCGCCCAAGGGCTTCTTCCGCCCGGCGGGCGGCGACCGGCCCGACGATCCCGACTGGCTGAGGTTCCGGGTCCTGGGGGCGGCGAATCCGACGTACTTCGGGCTGTACGCACGCCGGCGCATGGCGCTCCACGGGGACACGGTCGACGACTTCGCCCAGGTCAAGGTGAAGAACGCGGCGCTGGGTGCGCTCAATCCGTACGCCCGCTATCGCAAGCGGGTCACCCTGGACGAGGTCGCCGCCTCGGCCGTCGTCGCCGACCCCCTGCGGCTGCTCGACATCTGCGCGACCTCGGACGGAGGCGCGGCACTCGTGCTGTCGAGCATGGAGTTCGCGCACCGGCACGGAGCGGCGGGTCCGGTGCGCATCCGGGCGGTGTCCACGGTGACACCGCGCTTTCCCAACACTGTGCTGGATCTGCCGGACATCGCGACGGACTCAGCCGTGGCGGTGGAACCGCCCGGCGAGACGTTCCGCGCCTCGATCGCGCGCACCGCCTACGAGGAGGCGGGCATCGGGCCGGAGGACCTCTCCCTCGCCGAGGTCTACGACCTGTCCACGGCCCTGGAGTTGCAGTGGTACGAGGATCTGGGGCTCTGCGGGGAGGGCGAGGCGGCGAAGCTGCTGCGTGAGGGCACGACGGCGCTCGGCGGGCGCATACCCGTCAACGTCAGCGGCGGTTTGGCGTCTTTCGGAGAGGCGGTTCCGGCGCAGGCGATCGCCCAGGTGTGCGAACTGACCTGGCAGTTGCGGGGCGACGCGGGCGACCGGCAGGTGGCGGGAGCCCGGGTCGGGATCAGTGCGAATCAAGGCCTGTTCGGACATGGCTCCGCGGTGATCGCTGTGCGGTGATTCCCATCCCTGCAGATCACCGCGTGTCGGCCCGGCATGGCATGGGATGGGATTTCCGTGCCCCGGCGAGCGAGCGACAGGCCCGGTGGTCCGAAGAATCGTTCCGTCGACGCTTCGCACATATGCGAAGGCCGTTTGCGGCTATTCACACGCTCCGTGACCACCCGGGAATCCTGTGTGAACAGGTCATGAACTGGGCCTCCGGACGCGCCGACGGCGCCATCATGCTCCCGTGCCCTCCTGGACGGATACTCTCCGCTTCGCCTTCCAGCCGGTGGTCAATCTGACGACGGGAGGGGTCACCGCGCTGGAGATCCTCGCACGCCCCGAGACCGGCGACGTCCTGGCTCAGGCCCGCCGGGACCCCGAACTCGACGGAAAACTGGCCGCGTTGGCGATCCGCGCCGCGGCGCGGATGGATGCGCTGCTGCCCCTGCATGTCAACGTGTTCGCAGGGACCCTCGCCGACCTCGGGGGCCTCTCCGCACTGCGGGATGCCGTACGCGAGGCGGGGCGGCTGCCCTGGGAGGTGACGGTCGACGTCGGACCGCCCTACACGCACGTGCCGCACCGGGCACTGCTCGAGGCGGTCGCCGTGCTGCGCGGGGAGGGCTTCCGGATCTGCGCGGACGGAATCGGCGACGGCGACGTACCGCTGAGGGTGCTCTCGGACCTGGCACCGGACCTGATGAAGCTCGATGTGTCTCTGGTGACCCGGCCGGCCGCGATACGGGCCATGCGCACGCTGTGCGAGGAACTGGGCGCGCTGCTGTCGGTCGAGGGGGTGGAGACCGAGCGGCAGTACGCGGCCGTGGTGGCGGCCGGGGCCCAGTTGGCGCAGGGGGAACTGTTCGCGCCTCCGTCCCGGCTCCCCGTAGCGGACGTATACCTTCCGACGCTGTCCGCCGCGGTGCCGTCCACACAGCGCACCGGGCCATCGGTGCGGCAGTTTCTGCGACCGGCCGCGCTGCTGCCGGCGACGGCCTCGGCCGGACACGTGCGGGCGCTGCTCACCGGCTCCCCCGACGTGTCCGGGGTACTGCTGGTCGACCCGGCCGGGGTGCCGGTCCGTTCGGTGCACCGCTCGCGCTTCCTGCTGTCGATGTCGGGACGCTACGGGCATGCCCTTTACGCCGACCGGCCCGCGGCGAAGCTCGGTGACCCGCCGCGTACGGTCGGGGTCGACGCCACGGCGTGGGAGGTGCTCGACGTGGTGGCGGACGGAGAGCGGGACCGCACCTCGGACGACGTCGCGGTGGTCGACCACCACGGGCGTTGCGTGGGGGTCGTCCGGCTCGCGGATCTCGTACGGGCGCTGGCCGAGAGCCAGGTCGAGGAGGCGGCGGGGCTCAATCCGCTGACGCGGCTGCCAGGTTCGGACGCGATCACCGGCGAGGTGGACCGGCGCATCGCCGACGGGCGGATGTTCGCGCTGAGCTGGCTCGACGTCGACCACTTCAAACAGGTCAACGACGGGGCGGGGTTCGCCGCCGGGGACGAGTTGATCCGTGCGGTGGGGCAGGCGTTGCAGGGCGCCGCGTCCGGGAGCACACGCGTGGGGCACATCGGCGGGGACGACTTCCTGGTGCTCGCGGATCCGGAGGGCCTCGATCCGCTGGCCGAGTCGATGCTGGACGCGCCGTGGTCGGCCGGCGGACGTGCCGTCACCCTCTCACTGGCCACGGTGCTGTGCCCGCCCGGGAGTGTCACCGACCACCGCCAGGCGGCCGCCTGCCTCGCACCGCTCAAGCAGGCCGCCAAGGCGCTGAGCGGCGCCAGTTGGGTGCTGGGCCGGGCCGGTCTGCCGGGTCATGAGATACGCCGCGGTTCATCGGGGGCCCGGGCCGAGGCCGGCCAACCGGCCTGGGGCTGACCGTCACCACGGCCCGGCGGTCCGCGACACGTGCCGACCGGTCCGGTGGTCCCCGGCCCGGTGGCGGCCTCAGGACGCCCTGTGACGCCGGTCCGTGAGGGTCGGCCGCAACCGGTCCCGTCACCGACCTTGACGCTCCGTGGGTGCCGGTGAACACTTCCGGATGTCAGCCGGCATCGCCGTTTTCAGGCGTATTCATGTGATGCGCCCCTGAGGCCCGCCTCCGCATGGGCCGTCCCCCACCGGGCGATTCCGCTGCACAGGCACGCTCGTCGCGGACGCCGGGCGGGGCGCGGGACCCGCCCTGCCTTCGGCTGAAGTCGCCAAGGGACACGCACCCTGCACGGAGGACGGACTCGGGGCGGGACCGCCCCGGGCGAGGGCCCAGGAGCCGCCATGACCCATGGAAGCATCATCTTCGGCGAGTTGATCGGAACAGCCATCCTCATCCTGTTCGGCGCGGGTGTCTGCGCCGCCGTCACGCTCAACCACTCCAAGGCCCAGGGCGCGGGCTGGGTCGTCATCGCCTTCGGCTGGGGCTTCGGCGTGCTGGCCGGCGCCTACACCGCCGCCCCGAAGTCGGGCGGACACCTCAACCCGGCGGTGACCCTCGGTCTCGCCATCGCCGGCATCACCCGTTGGGGCGACGTGCCGTACTACCTGCTGGGTCAGCTGGCGGGCGCGATCCTCGGCGCCGTGCTGACCTGGCTGCTCTACTTCGCCCAGTTCCAGGCCAACGCCGAGGAGGACAAGGCGCTGCCCACGCTCGGGATCTTCTCCACGGCTCCCGAGATCCGCAATCCGGCCGCCAACCTGATCACCGAGATCATCGCGACCATGGGTCTGGTGCTGCCCATCCTGTTCTTTGGCAAGAACCTCGGCACCGGCATCGGCCCGATACCCGGCACGACCGCGTACGGCTCGGGTATCGGCATCCTGCTCGTCTCCCTGCTCGTCGTCGGCATCGGCCTCTCTCTCGGCGGGCCGACCGGCTATGCGATCAACCCGGCCCGCGACCTCGGCCCGCGCCTCACCCACTCCGTGCTGCCGATCCCCAACAAGGGTTCCTCCGACTGGGGCTACGCCTGGATACCGGTGGTGGGTCCGCTGATCGGCGGGGCGCTCGCGGCCCTTGTGTACAAAGCAGCCTTCTGACCCTTTGACGAAGGGGACGTCATGACGGACACCGCTCAGAAGTACGTCGCCGCGATCGACCAGGGCACCACGTCCAGCCGCTGCATCGTCTTCGACCGGGACGGCGCGATCGTCGCCGTCGACCAGCGCGAGCATCGCCAGATCTTCCCCAAGCCCGGCTGGGTGGAGCACGACGCCACGGAGATCTGGTCCAAGGTGCAGGCCGTGGTCGCGGGCGCGATCGCGAAGGCGGGACTGCGCGCCGACCAGCTCAGCGCGCTCGGCATCACCAACCAGCGCGAGACGACGGTGCTGTGGGACCGCGCCACGGGCAAGCCCGTGCACAACGCGATCGTCTGGCAGGACACCCGGACGGCCGCACTGTGCAACGAACTCGGGGGATCCGACGGGCAGGATCGTTTCCGCGAGCAGACCGGTCTGCCCCTCGCGAGCTACTTCTCCGGCCCCAAGGCGGCCTGGCTGCTCGACAACGTGCCCGGCCTCAGGGCCCGGGCCGAGCGTGGCGAGATCGCCTTCGGCACCATCGACTCCTGGCTGATCTGGAACCTGACCGGGGGCACGGACGGCGGGCGGCACGTCACCGACGTCACCAACGCGGGGCGCACGATGCTCATGAACCTGGAGACGCTCCAGTGGGACCCCGCGCTCCTGTCCGCCATGAACATCCCCGAGGCCGTACTGCCGGAGATCAGGTCCTCCTCCGAGGTGTACGGAACCGCCGTGGGCCAGTTGGCCGGTGTGCCCGTCGCCTCGGCGCTGGGCGACCAGCAGGCGGCCGTGTTCGGACAGGCCTGCTACGACGTGGGCACGGCGAAGAACACCTACGGCACGGGCAGCTTCCTGCTGCTCAACACCGGCAACCGGCCGGTGCCGTCGAAGAACGGCCTGCTCACGACCATGGGGTACAAGATCGGCGACGAGGCACCGGTCTACTGTCTGGAGGGCTCCATCGCGATCACGGGCGCCCTGGTGCAGTGGTTCCGCGACCAGCTCGGCATCATCCGCGGCGCGGACGAGATAGAGACGCTGGCGGCGAGCGTCGAGGACAACGGCGGCGCGTACATCGTGCCGGCCTTCTCCGGCCTGTTCGCGCCGTACTGGCGCTCCGACGCGCGCGGCGTCGTCACCGGTCTGACGCGCTACGTCACGAAGGCACACCTCGCGCGGGCGGTGCTGGAGGCCACGAGCTGGCAGACGCGGGAGGTCGTGGACGCGATGTTCCAGGACTCCGGGGTACAGATCACCACCCTCAAGGTCGACGGCGGCATGACGAAGAACCAGCTGCTCATGCAGCACCAGGCCGATGTGCTCGGCGTTCCCGTGATCCGTCCGAAGGTCTCCGAAACGACCTGCCTGGGCGCGGCGTACGCGGCCGGGCTTGCGACGGGGGTGTGGCACGACCTCGACGAACTGAAGTCTCACTGGCAGCAGGAAGTGGAGTGGACACCCGTCATGGAGTCCTCGGTGCGCGACCGTGAATACCACAACTGGCGCAAGGCCGTGGAGAAGAGCTTCGGCTGGCACGAGGACGGCGTGGGCTGAATACGTCCTCCACGCGTGCGTGCTTCTCGCGTGTGCCCCACGCGCGCGTGGACGTCCCCGGTCCGTGCCCCGGGCGGCGGGGTACGGGCCCGCGGACGGCCGGTACGAGGCTCAGGTGGTGACGCCGGCGCGCCGGCCGGCCGAGTACGCCATCGCGTGCCGTACGACGTCGACGAGGATCTCCTTCACCGACTCGCGCTCGCGTGCGTCACAGAGAACGACCGGCACACCGTCGTCGAGGTCGAGGGCCCGCCGGACGTCCTCGGCCGGGTATCGGGGCGCGCCCTCGAAGCAGTTGACGCCGACGACGAAAGGTATGGAGCGGCGCTCGAAGTAGTCGACGGCGGCGAAGCAATCCTCCAGGCGCCGGGTGTCGGCGAGGACGACCGCTCCCAGGGCTCCCGTGGCCAGTTCGTCCCACAGGAACCAGAAGCGGTCCTGGCCCGGCGTGCCGAAGAGGTAGAGCGCCAGGTCCTCGCGGAGGGTGATACGGCCGAAGTCCATCGCGACGGTGGTGGTGTGCTTGCCCTCCACACCGCTGGTGTCGTCGACCGGGCGACCGGCCTCGGTGAGCACCTCCTCGGTGCGCAGCGGCCTGATCTCGCTGACCGCGCCGACGAGGGTGGTCTTGCCCACGCCGAAACCGCCAGCCACGAGGATCTTGAGCGTGACGGGCTCGACGGGAGGCTTGCCGCGCTCACTGCGCCCCAAGATCATCGTTCTCTTCTCCTGCTTGATGGAGGTCGGTCGGCGGCGGTCCATAGCCTCCGCCGCCGGGGGTTTCGACGACCAGTACGTCGCCGGGGCCCACGTCTGCCGAATCGCTGCCCTCAAGATGCAGCACCGTTCCGTCCGCGCGTTCCACGCGGTTGGCTCCGAGCGCGCCCGGCCCACCGCCCGCCATGCCGTAGGGAGGGACTCTGCGGTGCTGGGAGAGCGTGGAGACGGTCATGGGTTCCTGGAAGCGGATCCGGCGGACTGCTCCGTCCCCGCCACACCAGCGGCCGGCGCCGCCACTGCCGTACCGTACCGCGAACTCGTCCAGCAGAACGGGCAGTCGCCATTCGAGGATCTCGGGATCGGTCAGTCGCGAGTTGGTCATGTGGGTCTGGACGACGGGGGCGCCGGGGAAGCCGTCGCCCGCGCCGGAGCCGGAGGCCACTGTCTCGTAGTACTGGTACCGATCGTTGCCGAAGGTGACGTTGTTCATGGTGCCGGAGCCCTCCGCCTGCACACCGAGCGCCGCGTAGAGCGCGCCGGTGAGGGACTGGGAGGTCTCGACGTTGCCGGCGACGACGGCGGCCGGGGGTTCGGGCGCGAGCATGGAGCCGGGTGCTACGACGATGTCGAGGGGGCGCAGACAGCCGTCGTTCAGCGGAATGTCGTCGGCGACCAGGGTGCGGAAGACATACAGGACCGCGGCGTTGACGACCGCAAAGGGCGCGTTGAAGTTGGTGGTCAGCTGCGGGGACGTACCGGTGAAGTCGATGGTCGCGGAGCGGCTGTCGCGGTGTACGCGCACACGGACGCGGATGACCGCTCCGGAGTCCGTCTCGTAGGCGCACTCGCCGTCGTCCAGGGCGTCGACGACGCGGCGGACCGCTTCCTCGGCATTGTCCTGGACGTGCTTCATGTACGCCTGGACGACGTCCAGGCCGAAGCTCTCGATCATGCGGCCGACTTCGTCCACACCCTTGCGGTTGGCGGCGATCTGGGCGCGCAGGTCGGCGAGGTTGGTCTTGGGGTTGCGTGACGGGTGGGGTGCCTCGGTCAGCAGCCGGAGGGTCTCCTCCTCGCGGAAGCGGCCGTTCTCGGCGAGCAGCCAGTTGTCGAAGAGGATGCCCTCCTGCTCGATGGTGCGGCTGTGCGCGGGCATGGAGCCGGGGGCGATGCCGCCGATCTCCGCATGGTGGCCGCGGGAGGCGACATGGAACAGGATGCGCTCACCCTCCGTGTCGAAGACCGGGGTGATGACGGTGACGTCGGGCAGATGCGTACCGCCGTGGTACGGGTCGTTGACGGCGTAGGTGTCTCCCGGGCGCATGGCGCCGGCACGCCGGCGGATCACCTCTTTGACGCTGGTGCCCATGGAGCCCAGGTGGACGGGGATGTGGGGGGCGTTGGCGACCAGGTTGCCGTCGGGGTCGAAGAGGGCGCAGGAGAAGTCCAGCCGCTCCTTGATGTTGACGGACTGGGCCGTGGACTCCAGCCGGGCGCCCATCTGTTCGGCGATGGACATGAAGAGGTTGTTGAACACCTCGAGCAGGACGGGATCGACTTCTGTGTCGAGTTCGGAACTCTCCGTAACCGCCAGCCGTTCCATGACCAGATGCCCGTCGTCGGTCGCCGCGGCCCGCCAGTCGTCGTCGACGACGGTCGTGGCACTGGTCTCCGTGATGATCGCGGGGCCGGTGACGGTCTCGCCGGGAGGCAGATGCTCCCGGCGGTGCAGAGGTACGTCGCGCCAGGCGCCGCCCGTGTGGAGACGGACGGTCTCGGGGGCGGCGGCGCGGCCTTCGTACGGGGCGAGGGCGGACAGATCGGGGGGTTGAGTGATGCCGGTGGCTTCCACGGAGAGGGCTTCGACGACGATCGGGCGGTCGAGCGTGAAGGAGTACGTGGCGCGATGACGATCTTCGAAGGCGCGTCTCATCCTGTCCGGCTCGGTCAGCTCGACGGTGAGGGTGGTGTCCGTGCCGTCGTAGCGCAGCTGGGCCCGGCGGGCGACGCGGATGCGGTCCTCGGGCACGTCCTCCGCGAGGAGTTCGGCGCGGGCGGCGTCCTCCAGGTCGTCGGCGGTCTCGCGGACCCGGGGCATCGAGTCGGGTTCCAGGGGCGCCTCGACGGACTGCTCGCGCATGGCCGTGGTGTCGGCGAGCCCGATGCCGAGCGCGGAGAGGACACCGGCCATGGGGGGTACGAGGACGGTGCGGATGCCCAGGGAGTCCGCCACCTTGCACGCGTGCTGGCCGCCGGCCCCGCCGAAGGTGGTGAGCGCGTAGCGAGTGACGTCGTGGCCCTTCTGGACCGAGATCCGCTTGACGGCGTTGGCGATGTTGGCGACCGCGATCTGGAGGTAGCCCTCGGCGACCTGCTCCCGGGTGCGGTCGTCTCCGGTCCGCTCGCGGATCTCCTGGGCAAGGGCGGCGAAGCGTTCGCGGACCAGGGCGTCGTCCAGCGGCTGGTCCCCGTCGGGGCCGAACACCCGGGGGAAGTGGGCGGGCTGGATCCGGCCGAGCATGACGTTGGCGTCCGTGACGGTGAGCGGGCCGCCGCCGCGGTAGCAGGCCGGCCCCGGGGCCGCGCCGGCCGAGTCCGGCCCTACGCGGTAGCGGGAGCCGTCGAAGTGGAGGACCGAGCCGCCGCCGGCCGCGACCGTGTGGATGTCGAGCATCGGCGCGCGCAGCCGGACGCCTCCGATCTGCGTGGTGAAGACCCGCTCGTACTCACCGGCGAAGTGGGAGACGTCGGTGGACGTGCCCCCCATGTCGAAGCCGATGACGCGGTCGAAGCCGGCGAGCTGCGACATCCGGGCCATGCCGACGATGCCACCCGCGGGCCCGGAGAGGATGGCGTCCTTGCCGCGGAACTGTCCGGCCTCCGCCAGTCCCCCGTTGGACTGCATGAACATCAGCCGCACGCCTTCGAGTTCGTCGGCGATGTGCTGGACGTAGCGCCGCAGGACGGGCGAGAGGTAGGCGTCGACGACGGCCGTGTCACCGCGCGGGACCAGTTTCATCAAAGGGCTGACCTCGCTGGAGAGCGAGATCTGCGGAAAGCCCGTACGGGCGGCCAGCTCCCCGAGGGCCCGCTCGTGCGCCGGGTGCAGATGGCTGTGCATACAGACAACGGCGACGGCGCGGATCCCGTCGTCGTACGCCTCTTGGAGCGCTCCGGCGAGGGCCTCCAGATCGGGGGCGCGCAGGACGGTGCCGTCGGCGGCGATGCGCTCGTCGACCTCGACGACCCGCTCGTAGAGCGGCTCCGGGAGCTCGATCGCGCGGGCGAAGATGCTCGGGCGGTTCTGGTAGGCGATGCGCAGGGCGTCGCGGAAGCCGCGGGTGACGACGAGGAGGGTGCGTTCGCCCTTGCGTTCCAGGAGCGCGTTCGTGGCGACGGTGGTGCCCATCCGGACGCCGTCGATCGATCCGTCGTGGTCGAGGAGTTCACGCACGCCCGCGACGGCCGCGTCGGCGTAGTGGTGGGGGTTGTCCGACAGCAGCTTGTGGGTGAGCAGATGGCCGTCCGGGCGGCGCGCCACGACATCGGTGAAGGTGCCGCCGCGGTCGACCCAGAACTGCCAGCCCGTGGTCACGTCCGTGTCTCCGATCGCGCTGCTCGGAACCGGGTCCGCGGGAGGATGATCGGCTCGCCGCAGCCGGTGGTCGACGATCGAGCAGATCATAACCGGCGGTGCCTGGCGCCGCCGGTCCACGCGCGGCAGGCCGCACCGGCGCGCACTGAAGCCACCGGGCTCTGCCTGGCCCGGACGGCTCCCGCTGCGGGCTCCTCCCGCGCCCGGGCAACACCTTCTCGCCGGTCCTCCCGGGGCCGGACGCTTCCCGCTTCCGGGTGTCCGCGCCTCTTCCGGGGCGGCGCGGACATCCCGGGTTCACAAGGCCCGCAGGCCGTTGATCACATCGCGCAGGATGCTCTCGTCCACCAGCTCGGCGGGCGGCACGGGACGGGACACATGCACCAGCTCCTCGTCCACGAGGTCTCCCACGAGAACGCGGACCACTCCGACGGGCAGATCGATTTCGGCGGCGAGTTCGGCGACCGACTGGGGGGTGTCACGGCACAGCTCGACGATGTCCACGTGTTCCGGGGACAGCGACGGATCCGCCTCGGGGTGGTCCACATGCGGTTCGGTGACGACCACCGCGATCAGATCGAGGCGGTGCTGCACACCGTGGCTGGTGCGGCCGCGCGTCACGGCGTACGGACGGACCACGGGCCCGGCCTCGTCGTCGAACCAGTGGCTGCTTCCCTGACCATCTCCGCTCATACCATCTCACTACCCGCCCGAGGGCAGATCGGTGCGCGGAGTGGAGGCGAGATGTGCGCCGACGCGCTTGACCAGGAGGGTCATCTCGTAGGCCACCTGCCCGACGTCGGAGTCCGCGTCCGACAGGACGGCGAGGCAACTGCCGTCACCGGCGGCCGTGACGAACAGGAACGCCTCGTCGAGTTCCACGATGGTCTGCCGGACGCCGCCGGCGTCGAAGTGCCGTCCGACCCCCTTGGCGAGGCTGTGGAATCCGGAGGCGACCGCGGCGAGGTGCTCGCTGTCCTCGCGGCTCAGCTCTGTGGAGACCCCTGTCGGCAGGCCGTCGCTGGAGAGCACGAGCGCCTTGCGAATGCTGGCGACGCGCTCCACCAGGTCGTCGAGAAGCCAGTTGAGCTCCCCCGACGCCTTGTTCGTCGCGGTGGGCCCTGCGGCCTTCGGTGCGGTCATCGACCGTCTCCCTTTGTCGTTCCTCGTGCTGAGCCGTCACGGGCCTCGTCGCCCCCGGCGTTCTCCTCGCGGCCACGCTGCCAGCCTCGCTGGAGCGAGGCGAACCGGCTGCGGACCTCGTCGGCGTCGCGCTCGGCCGGGCCTGCCCCGTTCGCGGTGCGGGACCGGTCCCGTTCGGCGAGCCGGTCGGGGCCTTCCTTCAACTGCGGTGCCAGGCTGGCCTGCCGAACCCGGCGGGGCAGGGCGCCCGCGCCCGATTCTGCCTGGCCCTCCTCCGTGTGCCGCTGCGAGACGGTCCCCTCCGGTCCTGCCGGGGGCCGGGTGCGAGGCCGCTGCGGCAGGGCGGGGACCTCGGACTGTTCCCCGTGTGAACGTGGAGCGCCACCCGTGGGTTCCGTCGGGCGACCGGGCGGCCGTCTGGCCTCCTGCAGATCCGTCACCCGCCGTTCCAGGGGCTCCGCCTCGGCGTCGGTCCGCCCGCGCCGTGGCCCCGATCCCGTCACCGGGCGGCCGTGCGAGCTGACAAGCTTGGGGGTGTGGTGGCGCGGCAACGGAACAGGTCCGCCAGGGTGGTCGGCGTCGGCGGATCGGGCCGGTTCGCGCCGGGAGTCGCGTGCGGAGGGGCGATGGACTCCCGGGCCGTCGGCGAGCGAGCGGCGGGGGCGGAAGAGACCTCCGCGTTCGCTGTCCTCGTCGCCGAGGGTGCCGGGGAAGTCGTCGATCGCGTCCAGGTCGACGGGGGCCTCCAGCTCCACCGGACCGTCCAGGATCGACGCCGGGATGCCCGGAAGCTGGACCGGCATGGCGGAGAGCCCCGGCGTGTGCTCCTCGGCCCCGGCCTCCTTCGTGTCGGGCAGCGGGCGGTCGAGACGGAAGCCGATTCCGTGGGTGTCCGGGGCGTCGTCGGTGAGCAGCACCTCGGGGATGAGGACGACGGCCGTGGTCCCGCCGTAGGGGGAGGGCTGGAGGGAGACGCGGACGTTCTGGCGCCGGGCGAGTCTGCTGACCACGAAGAGGCCGAGCCGGTCGGTGTCGGACAGCTCGAACTCGGGAGTCTCGGCGAGTCGGAGGTTGGCGTCCAGGAGCGCCTCGGCCCCCATGCCCAGGCCGCGGTCGTGGATCTCCAGGGTGAAGCCGTTGGCCACGCGTTCGCCGATGACCTGCACGGCGGTGTGGGGCGGCGAGAACACCGTGGCGTTCTCCAGGAGTTCGGCGACCAGGTGGGTGAGGTCGGCGACCGCGGGGCCGGTGACGGCGACGCGGGGCAGCCGTCGTACCTCGATGCGCTCGTAGTCCTCGACCTCGGCGACGGCGGCGCGCACCACGTCCATGAGCTGCACCGGCTTGCGCCACTGCCGGGAAGCGGCGGCGCCGGAGAGGATGACCAGGCCCTCGGCGTGGCGGCGCATACGGGTGGTGAGGTGGTCGAGCCGGAAGAGGTCGGCGAGTTCCTCGGTGTCCTCGGTCCTGCGTTCCATGGTGTCGAGGAGGGTGAGCTGTTTGTGCAGCAGGACCTGGCTGCGGCGGGCGAGGTTGACGAAGACCTCGGAGACCCCGGCGCGCAGCTCTGCCTGCTTGACGGCGGCCTCCACGGCGGCGCGCTGGAGGGTGTTGAGGGCCTGGCCGACCTCGCCGATCTCGTTCTGGTCGTACTCCAGACGCGGGACCTCGGTCTCGATGTCGACCTGTTCGCCCACCGAGAGACGGCGCATCACGCTGGGCAGCCGGACCCCGGACGCCTCGTGGGCGTCCAGACGCAGCCGGCGCAGATCGCGGATGAGGCCGCGGCCGATGCGTACGGACATGATCAGGGAGACCAGCAGGGCGAGGAGGCCCAGGAGGCCCGCGACGGCCGCTTTGACGATGACGTCGACGGCCAGGGGGCGGACCCGGCCGTGGTAGCGGTCGTCGGCCTGGCTGCCCATCGAGTCGAGCCGGTCGAGGACCGGCCCCGCGGCCTCGTCCCAGCTCTTCGCGGTGACGCCGTGCGGGGTGCCGGGCGTGGCGTCGACGACGGACTGCTCGGCCGTGCGCAGGGGCGCGGTGTCGGCGTTGCTCCAGTAGCGCCGGAAGCGGTCGCTCTCCGAGCCCGGCAGCAGGGCCAGGCTGACGTCGTACATCACGGTGCGCTGCGCGACGAGGCCGGAGACCTGGTGGATGTCGTCGCGGGTGATCCGTCCTCCGACGAGCGCGGAGCCGAGGAGCGCGTCCTCGCGGGAGAGGAGTTCGCGGGCGCGCGAGACACCGGCGAGCGCACGGCCTTGTTTGTCCATGTCGACGTTGTCGAGGAGCTGAAGGTTGGCCAGGAGCGTGAAGCAGGGGTCGATCAGACGGTTGTAGAGGTCGAAGGCCTGGGTGCGCTTGACAGTGCCTTCCTCGACGCTGCGGCGCAGCGACTTCATGCCCTCCAGGGCGTCGAAGATCGAGGTGAGGCGGTTGGTGGTGCCCGGACCCATCTCATCGTGCAGGTCCTCGTCCTTGCCGTTGCGACGGAGCTTCGCGACGACCTCGTCGGTGGCGGCGCGGCTGCGGTGGAGCGTGGCGAGGGCGTCGGAGGCGCGCGGGTCCGCGAGGTAGACGAGGGTCTGGCGGCGTTCCTCCTGAAGGAGGCGCACGGTGTCCTCGGTGGGGTAGCCGACCTTCTCGACGATGTACGAGGCATGGAACACGGACTGGGCGGCACGGCCGGTGAGCACCGTCGCAAAAGCCCAGATGGCGGTCAGCGACAGGAGCGGCACGAGAAGGAGCGCCACGATCTTCCGGCGGATGGACTTCCCGCGAAAGCGCATGGCCTCCCCCAGCTCGACCCCCTCCGGCCGGGGGTACACGTGTGCGTCAACAAACGGCGTGAGCCTACTACCGACACACAGGTATCTCGAAGGGTCGACCGGGCGCACCACCCATGGACACTGAACAGGACATGGGGAGTTGTCCCGCCATTACGGGGAATTTGCTCCCCGGAACCCGCATGCGGCGCAGGAGGACAACGGATCGGGCATCCTGGGCGGTTGGCCGGAATTTTTCGTTCTTCGGGAATCTTCACAGATCGTCGATCGTCCATCTCTACGGGAATCGGGGGCGGATTCGGCCACAGGCGCCGCAAGCCACGCTCAGGCGGCGTAAAGCAGCGCAAGCCGGGCAGCCACTGAGGAGCCGGAGTCGTACGACACCGGGACAAGGGGCCTGCGGGCGGTGGGGAGTGACGGGTTGATGGGCACGGCGGAGCGGCGTGGGACGCCGGGGCCGGGTGGTGCTACGCCCACCACGGCGCGAGGGGATGCAGGGAAGCCGGATCGCGGCGCCTCGGTGCGCGCCTCCCGAGAGGCGACGCGGGAGCAGGGCGCGGCGCGCGCAGGGGCTGTCCCGGCGGCCCGGCAGGGCTCGTCGAGGGACGAGAAGCGGTACGAGACGCCGCGCTACCGGCCGTTGTGGGTGGAGGAGCCGGCACGCAGGCGGCGGCTTCCGGATCCGGTGCGTACGGCGGCGGTGCGGGCCGTGCTCATCATCGCGGTGACACTGATCCAGGCGGTCATCGCCTTCCTGTGCACGATGGCCGACTCCTGGCTGGCCTTCCCGATGGTCCTCTCGAGCGTCGCCAGCACGGTCGTGGCGACGTGGGGCGTGCTCGACGTCTGGGTGACGCGCCAGATATGGCATCAGCGCCATGGAGTGGTGTCGGCCCCCAGCAGCACCGCTCGCCAGCTGCGCCGCGAGCGCCGCACGGAGCGTCGGCGTGCGCGGGAGGCGGAGCGGGCTCAGCGTCGAATACCCGGGCAGGGCGGCGCCGGCCAGTTGTCGCACCCGTAGCCATCGACGTCTGTCGTGACGAACTTCATGTCGCGTGTCTCGCCTGTCGCTTCAGACGAACCGCACGCTCGGGCCGGCCCGGTACGCCCGGTCAGGGTCAGGCCCGCAGATACGTGAGGACGACCAGGACCCTGCGGTGGGTCTTGCTCGTCGGACGCGGGGTGAGTTGCTCCAGTGGGTCGCGACGGCGGCGCAGCAACTGGCGCACCACCTCGGGATCGACCACCGTTCCGCCGTCCGCCGCCTTGTGCAGCGCTTCCACGAACTCCTCGACCTGGCCGACCCGGTTCTTGAGCAGATAGCCGACGCCCGATCCGTCGCCGGAGTCCAGGAGTTCGGCGACGTACGTCCGTTGCACGTACTGCCTGAGGACCAGCACCGGCAGAGTGGGCCGCTTCTCGCGCAGCCGCACTGACGCGTGCAGGCCCTCGTCCTGGAAACCGGGCGGCATGCGTACGCCACGTACCCCGAGACCGACCGGACGACCCGGATGGGCTTCGTCCTGGTCCTCGGGATCGCCCTCCTCTACACCGGCATCTCGCTGGCCGACACCATGGTCATGACGACCTCAGTCCAGTCCGCGAACTGGCCGTGCTGCGACTGGCGGGCGCCGAGGCGCTGATGGTGGTCATGGTCGGCGGACTGCTGGGAGCGTCGGTCGCCGGGCTCAACCTGGTGGGCATGTGGAGCGCGCCGGGCCTGCTCTCGGTGTGGACGCCCATCTAGATCCCCTGGGCGACGATCACGGCGGCCATGGGCGCCTGCGCGGTGCTCGCCGTGATCTCGGCGGTCGCTCCGGCCGCCCTCTCCCTGCGGCGCAGAGCATTGGAGCCGGCGAACGTACGCGAGTGACCGAGGTC
Source organism: Streptomyces sp. NPDC002573 (assembly GCF_042889625.1). Lineage (NCBI taxonomy): Bacteria > Bacillati > Actinomycetota > Actinomycetes > Kitasatosporales > Streptomycetaceae > Streptomyces > Streptomyces sp. NPDC002573. The sequence continues at coordinate 25,412 of NZ_JBIARC010000021.1, forward strand.
GACGGGTTGCCGGTCGTGGACGGCTGCGTCATGGCGGATCCGATCCGCGTCCACCCGTGTATCACCACGACGGTGAACGGCGGGAAGAGCGCGGATCGGCCTCGGGGAGGGCGCGTGGGGTCACGCGGGTCGTTTGAACATCCTCGTCGCGGTGATCTCGCTGTGCACCGCCTCTTCAGTCTGGGGCTGCTCTGGAAGACCCGGCCGCAGGTGTTCCTCGACGCGGATGTACTTCAGCCCAGCCCTTAGGTCGGCGTCGTTGCGCAACCGGATGACCAGCGGGAACTCCGCAAGCGCGGTGGTGTCGAACAGCCCCGTGGTGTACAGGAGCTGGACGCCGAGCGCGTCCGAGACGGCCCGCTGGAGCTCCAGCAGATAGGTCGCGTTGGCGCGGCCGATGGGATTGTCCAGGAACAGCGTGCCCGCGTGGCGGTGCTTGTCCCGGCCTCGGTCGTTGGAGCGCAGCGCGGCCATCGTGCAGTACAGGGCGATGGCGGCGGTGAGCAGCTGGCCGCCCGAGAACACGTCTCCCATCTGGCCGACCGGGACCCGTTCGGCGCGCAGCACGGCGTCCGGTTTGAGGATCTCGACCGCGACGCCCTTGGGCTGGAGCGCCGCGCCGACCCCCCTCAGCAGCAGCGACATACCGTCGCGCCGCAGGTCGGAGTTCTTCTTGACGGCCGCGCGGGTCGCCTCGTCGATGACCTCGCCCAGGCGTTCGATCAGCGTGGACTGGTCGGGTTCCTCGAAGCGGATCCGCAGGAACTCCTGCCCGGACCACTCCCCGAGGCCCTCGGGGAGCCTGGACAGCCGCTGCGCGGACCGCAGGGTCGCGAGGGCCGACTCCACGAGGCCCCGCAGACGGTCCACGATGGAGTCCCGGTTGCGTTCCAACTGCGCCAGTTCGTCGGTCAGGACGCGCAGCCGGGGTGCGAAGGCGTCCGCCCAGCGCTGTGCGTGCTCCGGCAGCGCGGATGCGGGCAGTTCGCGGATCTGCTGCCGGGCGGGGGTGCGAACCTGCTCGTAGCGGGTGGAGTTGGCGTGCCGGACCAGGACGTCGCAGGCCTCGCGCACGGCGCCCTCGGCGGCGGACAGATCGGCGGCGCAGCCACGCAGCGACCTGCGGGTCTCCGCGGCGGCCCGGCGGGCCTCCTCCAGCGTGCCGGGATAGGGCTCCGGCTCCTCCGGTTCCTCCTCCGAGGCGTGCTCGCGCAGCAGATCGCGGAGCATCGCGGCGACCTCGTCGAAGCCGCCGGCCGCGTCCTCGGCGGCCCGGTGGGCCTCGAGGAGTTCCGCGTGGGCCTCGCGGGCCTGGCCGAGCGCCTCGACGCGGGAGGCGAGTTCGGCGGTCGCGGTACGCAGCAGGGCCTGCGCGTGGTCGGCGTCCCGGGGCATCAGTTCCTCGGGCAGCTCGGTGTGAGCCTCGCCGTTCTGGGGCGCGTGCCGCTCGGCCTCGCCGCGCAGCCGCCCGAGCTGCTCGCTGGCCGTGGACATACGGGTCTCCAGCAGCTGTACCCATTCCTCGGCGCGCGCGGCGGCGGCCTGCCGGGACGGGCCGTCGGAGCCGTCGGGTGACTGAAGGAGCTGTTCGGCGCGTGTGCGCACCTTGTTGCTGAGCCGGTCCAGTTCGGCGAGGGCGGCGGACTCGTCGCTCTCGGCCCGCGCCTGCTCGGCCCGCAGATCGGCGTCGACGCCGACCTTCTCGTACACCTGGGAAGCGGCCCGGTAGGCCTCGCGGAGGGCGGGCAGGGACGTCCTGGGCGCGTCCGCGTCGTCCTCCGGTACGTCGTCGGGGGCGCCCGCGATCTCCGCGCGCTCGGCGCGCAGCGCACGCGCCGTGCGACGGGCGTCGTCGGCGGCGCGCTGTGCGGCGCGGCGGTCCTCGTCGGCGGCGCGGGCGCGCTCCAGGCAGGTCTGGGCACGGGCCTCCGCGTCGACCGCCTCGTCGGCGAGTTCCCGCAGCTTGACCTGCCAGCCCGCCCGCTCGCGCAGCCGGAAGGCGAGCCCGGCGAGGGCATCAGCGGCGCGGCGGGCCTTCTGGGCGGCCTCCTGCCGCTCGTCCCGCATCTGCGCGGCCTCGGCCGCGGCCTCGTCGGCCTCGGCGCGGGTGGTGCGTGCCTCGCCCAGCTCGGCCTCCGCCTCCTCGGCGAACGCGCGGGTGTCGCCGGCGGCCGTGGCGAGTTCGGTGAGCCGTCCGGCGGGGCATCCGGCGCGCCAGGACGCAAGCCTGGCCGCCAGTTCGCGGTCCTTGCCGAGCCGGGCCGCGAGCGCCCGGATCTCCTCGTCGCGCGCGGTGGCCCGGGCGCGCAGCGCCTGCCGCTCCTCGTCGGCGGCATGCTCGTCGTGCATGGCCGGGTTCGGCGGTACCAGGAAGACACTGCCGGCGTCGCTGTCGGTCTCGTCGAGAGCCGGGGTCGGGGCGAGCAGCGCGGCGGCGGTGCCGACGGCGACGGCCGAGCGCGGCAGCAGCGCGGCGTCGCTCAGCGTCCGGCGGGCCCGGGCGTGCGAATCCGGATCGGTGATGATCACACCGTCGACGAGTTCGGGACGGGCGGCCAGCACACGCGCGTGGTCGGCGGGGTCGACGGCCTGGGCGAGATAGCGCCAGCCGGGCAGCGCGGGAATGCCGTGCTCGCCGAGGAACTCGACGGTCGCCAGCACATCGGGGCCCGGCGGCAGCAGTCCGCCGTCACCGAGCGCGCCGAGGATGCGTGCGTCGTCGGCCGCGGCCGTGCGCAGTTCGAACAGCTGTCGTTCGGCGGAGGCGACGGAGTCCTCCAGCAGCGCGCGCAGTTCGTCGGCGAAGCCGTCCAGCTCCTCGGGGGTGAAGGGACCTTCGCCGGTACCCGGAGCGTCGGCGGGGTCCGTGTCCGTGTCGCGCCGGGGGCCGGGGACCCGCTTCCGGGCGGCCGTGTCCGTGCCCGACAGGCTGAGCAGTTCCGCCAGCCGCTCCTCCGCGGCCAGCGCCTCGGCGGTCCGGCGCTCGGCCTGGTACGCCCGTTCCGCGGCCGTGGCCGCGTCCGCCGAACGGGCCGCCGTCAGTTCCGCCCGGGACTCGGCCGAGGCCGCCTCACGCGCGTGCTCGGACGCACGGCGGGAGGCCTCCCGGGCGGTGTCCCAGGCCGCGACGGCCTCCTTCTCCGCATCGCTCGCGGCCAGCGCGGCCCGCGCCGGGTCGGCGTCGGGGGTGCTGTCGTCCAGCCATCCCGCCCGGACGGCCTGAGCGGTCTCCTGCTCGACCTCGTCGAGCCGCTGGCGCAGATGCCCCGCCTCGCTGCGGGCGCGCTGCGCCTCCGTGGCGGCGGCGGTGGAGTCCCGGTGGGCGGACTCGCCGGCGTCCTGGAGGCCGGCGGAGCGCTCCTCCTCCTCGTTGGCGAGGGCCTCGGCGCTCTCGGCGGCCGCGTGCAGTGCCCGTACGAGATCGACGGCGGCCTTGGCCCGGGCGGCGAGCGCCGGTGCGGCGTCCCGCTCGGCCTCGCGGATCGCGGCGGCCACGCGCGCGGAGCGGTCGGCGGCGGCGCGGTGCCGCAGCACGGCCTCGGCGGCCTGCCACGCGGAGTACAGCTGGCGGGCGTCGGCCAGTTCGCGCTTCTGCGCGGCGGCGGCCTTCTCGGCGCCGGCGAGGGCCAACGAGGCGTGGCGGTAGGCCAGTTCGGCCGCGACCAGCGCACTGCGCTCCCGGGCGCCCTCGGCGTGGGTGACGGCGTACGCGGCGGCGGTCACCCGCTGGGCCAGATCGGCTGCCCGGACCCGCTCCCGCACCCCGCGTGCGGACAGCCGCCGCGCCAGGGTGCGCGTGCGCCGCTCGGCGCCCGCGTGGATGTCGCGGGCCCGTGACCGCCCCTCGCCGGCCTCGACGATGCGCCCGAGCAGGTCCACCGACCCGGCGGTGAAGTCCCGTTCGGCGATCAGCTCGGAGCGGCGTCCCAGCTTGTTGCCGAACCCGCTGACCAGGTCGGCGAGTCCGTCGGTGTCCCGGGTGTCGGTGACGGCGCGCAGCAGCAGGTCGGTGAAGTCGGAGTCCTTCTTGACCGCGAAGAGGCCGGCGGCCTCACCCTCGTCGGCGTTCATCTCCCGCTGGTAGCGGAAGAGTTCGGGGTCGAGACCGAGGTCGGTCAGATGCTCGTTCCAGCGGTCGTGGATCTCCTCCCAGTGCACTTCGAGGTGCGGGTACGCCTTGCCGGCCTCCGTGAGGGCGTCCCGGAAACCCTTCATCGTGCGGCGCCGCCCCTGCGCGCCGGACGCGCCCTCGACGGGCGGCCGTACGGCGGTGGACTCGGCGACGGGCAGGTTGTCGAGGCTGAGACCGGGCCCCGGCCGGAAGGAGTACCAGGCCTCCGCGAACTTGCGGGGGTCGTTGGAGACCTGCCGGCCGCGCCACTCGCTGGCCTTGCCGACCACGACGCACTCGCCGGTCAGCGTGTGCTGCCACTCCAGCGCCACATGTCCGCAGTCGTCGGCGAGCAGGAACTTGCGCAGCACGCCCGAGCTGGCGCCGCCGAGGGTGTTGCGGTGACCCGGCAGCATCACCGAGAAGATCAGCTTCAGCAGGACGGACTTGCCGCCGCCGTTCTCCAGGAAGAGCACGCCGGCGGGCGCGGGGCGGCGCGGCGGCCCGGCGGGCTCATCCTCGAAGAACTCCGCCTGGATGGGCGCGGGGTCGGGCACCAGATCACCCACGCCCCGCAGGTCCAGCACGGTGTCGGCATAGCGCGCACCGGCCGGCCCGATGGAGTAGAGGCGGACCCGGGACAGCTCGTACATGGGGGGCTCTCGTCGTCAGTCGTGCTGAGTGGTCGGAAACATGGGGGAGGTTCGTGAGGTCCCGGAGCCTCAGGAGTGGAACGGCAGTCCGGCGTCGGCCACCAGGTCCAGATCGTCGGCGTCCTCGGCGGGCAGCAGGGTGGCCGAGCCGTCGGTCACCGGGACGATGCCCAGTTCGAGCAGTTCGGCCATGGCCGCGCTGCCCGCCATGTCGCGCACCTGGAGCTGGTAGCGGGCCGTCGTGCGATAGGTGCCGCCGTTGTCGTCGCCCGTGCGCTGCAGGAAGCCGGAGTCCGTGAGGAACGCGACGGCCTTGGCGACGATGCCGGTGGTCGAACCGGCCAGTCTGCGCGCGTCCTTGGTGGCCCCGGTCGCGCTGCGTCTGGCCCAGATGCGCCAGGCCGCCTCCAGACCGGGGGCGTCCGTCGCCGGGTCGGTGTTCTCCCCCTGCTCCTCGGCCCGCTCCTCGAGACGGCGGCAGGCCTGGCGTACGAACGCGTCGACGCCGTTGACCGTGACCCGGCCGATGTAGCCGTCGTCCGCCAGGTCCTCGGGGCGCGGGAAGGCGAGGGCGGCGACGGCGAGATGGGCCAGCCCGTGCAGAAAGCGGTCGCCGGAGTCGGCCGACGTACGACGCGCGTAGTCACCCATGCGGACGGCGAACACGGAGTCCTCGGCGGCGGTCACGGCCATGCCGGCGCGCGGGGACACCTCCAGGACGACCAGACCGAGTCCGGTGGCGACGGCGTCGGCGAGGCGCCCGAACGGCGGGTCCTCGCGGTAGCGGCGCAGCAGGTCCGCGTACTCGTGGTCGCGTGCGGGCTGCAGCTTGGGCTGCAGCCCGAAGGCCACGAGCCGCGCCGCGTCGGCGGCGTCGGCGGGGGTGACGGCGGCGCTCGCCGGAGCGGCGGCGTTCTCCGGGTCGCTCCACTCGACGTGCTCGGTCACGGTCGGGGCTCCTTGTCACGCTGGTACTCGTTGCCGTTCATGCCGCCTCCGTCCGGTCCGCCGCCATTCCGGCCGCGTCCAGCAGAGCCGTCCCCACGATCAGATCCGCACCGCCGAACTCGGGGTCGTCCAGCTCCGTTCCGTCGTCCACGGCGAAGAGCAGCTTCTCCTCGCCCTGCCGGTAGGCCGTCCCCACCGGCGGGCTGGCCGCGTGCACGGCCAGCAGGGCCACCAGGTAGGGCAGTTCGGGATCTCCTGTGCCTCGCGCCTCGGCGAGCAGTCCGGACAGCCGCCGCGGGGCGTCCGCCGGCAGATCGAGCAACTCCGTCGCGGCGGCGAGCTGTTCCTCGCTGAAGCGGCTGTCGTCCGGCGTCGCGACCAGATCCGGCTCGGGCATCTCCGCCCCGAGGTGCTCACGCTCCACCGGGGGTGTCAGCAGCAGCTCGACGAGGTCCGCGACCCGTACGGAAGCGGGCGTGCGCAGGCCCGTGCCCTGGGCGAAGAAGGCGTCGGTGACGCGCACCGCCTGCTCCAGGGGGAGCGGCAGCAGCGGGGCGAGGAGGTGTCCGTAGAGGTCCGTGCCGGACATCGCCGTCGGCGTGGCGAACGCCTGCCGGTCCTGTTCGGCGCGGAACAGCGGGCCCGCCTCCAGGAGCCGCGACTGCAGCTGGGTGTGCCGGCGGATGCAGTCCTTGACGATGTCTACGAGTTCGGCGGCGCGTCGCTTCTGCTCGGGGTCCTCGGACTCGTCGCGGGCCTTGCGGATGTTGGTGAGGATCGCGTTCTCGTGGCGGTAGCGGTCGGCCACGTGGTCGAGGGCCTCGGCGATCATGTCCGGCACCGCGTTCAGCCAGTCCACCGCGCGGACGTTGCGCCGGGTGGCCTCCAGGGCCTTGCGCAGCGACTCCGAGTACTGCACGGTGCGGTAGCGCGCCTGCTCGGCGGCGAGCTGGGCGTCGGCGAGGCGCCCCCGGCTGATCAGCACCTCCAGCTTGACCTCGGCGGCGATCTGGGCGCTGGTGACGTCAGTGTCGAGGGCGCCGACGAGGACGTTGACCGCCTCGTCCGTCGTGCGGAGGTAGACGGCGCCGCCGTATCCGGGCACCTCTTCGATCAGCTTGAAGTCGTAGTCACGGCGGACATAGGTGCCGTCCGGCTCGAAGGTGCCGTAGACGGCGCGGAAGCCGCGGTCGACGCTGCCGACGTTGATCAGGTTCTCCAGCACCCAGCGGGCCACGCGCTCGTGCTCGGCGACCGGGCGCCGCGGGGCCTGGGCGGCGATGCGCGGGAGGAGCCGGGCGACTATCTGGTCGTGGTCGGCGCCCGTGTCGAAGTCCATGTTCAGAGTGACCAGGTCGATGGCGGCGAGGGCGACCTCCGACATCCCGTAGACCGAGTACTCACCCGCGAGATTGGCCTTGCGCGCGTCCAGGTCGTGCAGCGGCGCCGTGCAGGCGAGCGCGCGCAGCCGCCGCGCCAGCCCCTCGTCGGCGGCCGGGCCCGGAGCAGGCCGCGGCCCCGCGCTGAGCTGGGGCGGAACACGGTCCGTCGATGCAGGCGAAGTCACGGTGCACAGATTAGGTCCTAGGTCTGACAACAGCCCAAACGGCGCGGGACCACTCCGAGGGGGCGGGCCGGGCGACACGCGAGGTGGCCCGAGCCACGGACGGTTCGACGGCACCGGCGGGCGCTGGTCGGACGGCACCGGAGCACGCCGGTCAGGCAGCGACCGAACAGCGCCGATCAGCCGCCGCTCGGGCAGCACCGGAGCGCGCCGGGAATCGGCCGGTCAAACGGGCCGGGCGGGCAGCGGTCAGCCGCCTGCCCTGCCCCCGTCGGCCACCCGGCGCCCGTAGACCTCGACGAGACCCGCCCGCGAGTCGTCGAGGTAGACCGCGAGCAGTTCCTCGGCCCGGTCGCGCTCCCCGGCCCGCAGGGCCTGGAGGATCTGCAGATTGCGCGCGAGATACGGCTCGTGCAGCCGGCGCGGGTCGTCCACCACGTGGAAGGCGAGCCGCAGTTCGGCGAAGACGCTGCGCATCAGCTCGTCGGTGCGTTCGCTGCCCGCGAGGGCCACCAGCTCACGATGGAAGTGGATGTTGGCCGTGGACACCCCTTTCCAGTCACCTTCGCGCGCCGCCCGCTGCCCGTCGGCGACCGCCTCGGCGAGCCCGTCCACGGCGTACGGCGGCTTCCCGAGGCCGCGCACGACGGCGCACTCCACGAGTCCCCGGACGCGGTAGATGTCCTCGACGTCCTCGACGGCCAGGACCCGTACGAAGACCCCGCGGTTCAACTCGTGGACCAGCAGCCGTTCGTGCGTGAGCAGCCGGAACGCCTCGCGCAGCGTGTTGCGGGAGACGCCGAGCGCGCCGCCGATGCTGTCCTCCGACAGCCGGGTGCCGGGCGGGAAGTAGCCCTCGGCGATCCGGCTCCTGAGGATGTCCGCGACCCGCTCGGCGGTGCTGGTGCGCCCGAGGAGCGCGCGGTCGTCGGCCAGTCCCGTCAGCTGCTCTGCCATGCCCGGAATTCAAGCGCAGACACGAGGACGAAACAACACGGGTATTGAAGGATCGTTCAACGATCCTCTACCTTGCTGCGCACGGCGCCGCCCGCTTCTCCCCGCGGCGCCGTGGCTTCCCCACGGCACGGCTCGGTTCCCAGCACCCTCCGTCCCTCATCTGCGAGGTGCCCATGAGCTCGACCCCACCACCCGAGGCCCTGACCTCCGACGCCCGGCCGGACACGGCCGAACCCACCGCGGCCGACGGCGCGTCGGGCTGGCTGCGGGCCCTCGGCCCGCGCGGCCGGCGCGCCTTCGCGGGCGCCTTCGGCGGCTACGCCCTGGACGCGTACGACTACTTCACCCTGCCGCTGAGCATGGTCGCGCTGGCCGCGTACTTCCGCCTGGACAGCGGCCAGACCGGCCTGTTCACCACGGTCACCCTGATCGTCTCCGCGGTGGGGGGCGCCGTCGCGGGTGTGGTCGCCGACCGCATCGGACGGGTCAGGGCCCTGATGATCACCGTGGTCACGTACGCCGTCTTCACCGTCGCCTGCGGCTTCGCGCCCACCTACGAGACGCTGCTGGTCTTCCGGGCCCTGCAGGGCCTCGGCTTCGGCGGCGAATGGGCGGTCGGCGCGATCCTGGTCGCCGAGTACGCGAGCGCCCGGCACCGGGGCCGTACGCTCGGCGCGGTCCAGAGCTCCTGGGCCGTGGGCTGGGCGCTGGCCGCCGGTGTCTACACCCTGGTCTTCTCCTTCGTGGACGACGGCCTGGCCTGGCGGGTGATGTTCTGGACCGGCGCGCTGCCCGCGCTGCTGGTGCTCTGGATGCGGCGGCGGGTCCACGACGCCCCGCAGGCGCGGGCCCGGCGCGAACAGAGCGCGGAGAAGGGCTCCTTCACGGCGATCTTCAAGCCGGGGACGGACGGGACACCGGGGCTGCTGCGCACCACGGTCTTCGCGAGCCTGCTGTCCACCGGCGTCCAGGGCGGCTACTACACCCTGGCGACCTGGGTGCCGACGTATCTGAAGACGGAGCGGGGCCTGTCCGTCGTCGGGACCGGCTCCTATCTGACCTTGCTGATCTCCGGGGCCTTCCTCGGCTATCTGACCGGCGGCCATCTCACCGACCGGCTGGGCCGCAGGCGCAACATCTGGCTGTTCGCACTGCTCTCGGCGGTCTGCGTCCTGGCGTACGCGAACATCCCGAGCGGCGCCGACACCCTGCTGCTGGTGCTCGGCTTCCCGCTCGGGTTCTGCATGTCGGCGATCTTCAGCGGCTTCGGCTCCTATCTGAGCGAGCTGTACCCGACCGCCGTGCGGGGCACGGGCCAGGGCTTCACGTACAACACCGGTCGCGCCGTGGGCGCCGTCTTCCCCACCCTGGTGGGCTTCCTCGCCGACAGCTGGGGCGTGGGCGGTGCACTGGTCTTCGGCGCGGTGGGATACGGCCTCGCGGCGCTGGCGCTGCTGGGGCTGCCGGAGACCCGCGGAAAGGAGCTGCTGTGAACCGCACGGAGGACCGCCTCGTGACCGCCGTCGACGAGCACGCGCACGCGTGGAGCCCGCGGGAGGCCCGGGCCCGTTTCCGCGAGGGGCTGACCGGCGCCACGGCCGGGACAGCCGCGGGCCACACCCAGGTCAACCTGATCTCGGTCCCGGCGGACTGGGCCTACGACATGCTGGTGTTCTGCCAGCGCAATCCGAAGCCCTGTCCGGTGCTGGACGTCACCGACGCCGGGGCCTTCGGCACGGTTCTCGCGGACGGCGCCGACCTGCGCACCGATCTGCCGCGCTACCGGGTGTGGCGGGACGGCGAGCTGGTGGACGAGCCCACCGATGTGCTCGCCCACTGGCGCGACGATCTGGTGTCGTTCCTCATCGGGTGCAGTTTCACCTTCGAGTGCGCGCTCTCCGACGCGGGTGTCCCTCTGCGCCACATTGAGCAGGGCCGCAACGTCCCGATGTATGTGACCGCCCGCCAGTGCCGGCCGGCCGGGCGGCTGAGTGGCCCCATGGTGGTGTCCATGCGTCCGGTTCCGCCGCAGCACCTGGCCGCCGCGATCCGGGAGAGCGGTCTGCTCCCGGCGGTGCACGGCAGCCCCGTACACTGCGGCGATCCGTCGGGCCTCGGCATCGACGACCTCGACCGGCCGGACTTCGGCGACCCGGTGGATGCCGAAGCGGACGACATCCCGGTGTTCTGGGCCTGCGGAGTGACCCCGCAGGCGGCGGTGATGGCCTCGCGGCCGCCGTTCGCCATCACCCACGCACCGGGGCAGATGTTCATCACCGACGCCCGCGACGACCAGTACCGCGTCGGGTGAGGGCCAGGACCGCGCCGGGTGACGCCGGTGACCAGGAGGGATCATGATCGATCTGAACGCCGACCTCGGCGAGGGCTTCGGCCGCTGGCGGCTCACCGACGACGAGCGGCTGCTGTCGGTCGTCACGAGCGCCAATGTGGCCTGCGGCTTCCACGCCGGGGACGCGGCCACCATGCGGCGCGTGTGCGAGCTGGCGGCCGAGCGCGGGGTACGGATCGGCGCCCAGGTCTCCTACCGTGACCTGGCCGGTTTCGGGCGGCGCGCGATGGACGTGCCGCCCGCCGAACTCGCTGCCGAAGTGGCCTACCAGATCGGCGCGTTGGAGGTGTTCGCGCGCGCGGCGGGCTCCCGTGTGTCGTATGTGAAGCCGCACGGCGCGCTCTACAACCGGGTGGTCCACGACGAGCGGCAGGCCGAGGCGGTCGTCGACGGCGTGCTGCTCGCCGACACGGCACTGCCCGTCCTGGGGCTGCCCGGATCGCACTTCCTGAAGGTCGCCGAGAAGGCCGGACTCCCGGTCGTCACCGAGGCGTTCGCGGACCGCGCGTACACGGACGAGGGCACCCTCGTGCCGCGTGGCGAGGACGGCGCGGTGATCACGGAGCCCGACACGGTCGTCGGACGCTCGGTGGGCCTCGCCCGCTCCGGCATCGTGACCGCCCGCTCCGGACGCGAGATCCCGGTACGGGCGCGCTCCCTGTGCCTGCACGGCGACACGCCCGGAGCGGTCGACCTGGCCCGCCGGGTGCGCGCCGAGCTGGAGGCGGCGGGCGTGCGCGTGGAGGCCTTCGCATGAGGGTGCTGCCGGTCGGCGACGCGGCCCTGCTGGTCGAGGTCTCCTCCGGGGAGGAGGCCCAGGCCCTGCACGCCGAGCTGCTGCGCCGCCGGGCCGGCGGGGAGCTGACGGCGGAGGAGATCGTGCCCGCGGCCCGCTCGGTCCTTCTGGACGGGGTGCCCGATCCCTCCCGGGTCGCGGCCCGGCTCGCCGGCTGGGACATCCCTCGCGTCATCCCGCGCGCGCGGGAGGCCGTCGAGATCCCCGTACGGTACGACGGCCCCGATCTGCCGGAGGTGGCGGCGCTGTGGGGCGTGCCGCCCGAGGAGGTGGGGCGCATCCACGCGGCGGCCGAGTTCCGCGTCGCCTTCTGCGGGTTCGCGCCCGGCTTCGGCTATCTGACCGGTCTGCCGGACCGCTACGGCGTGCCGCGCCGCGCGACCCCGCGCACGGCCGTGCCTGCGGGCTCGGTGGCCCTCGCGGGCCGGTACACGGGCGTGTACCCGCGCTCGTCGCCGGGCGGCTGGCAGCTCATCGGCTCGACCGACACGGTTCTGTGGGACCACGCGCGCGTACCGGCCGCGTTGCTCACTCCGGGGGCCCGGGTCCGCTTCGTGCCGGTGGGGGCGGAATGACGGACCGTGCGCTCTCGGTCGTACGGGCCGGCGCGCTGACCACCGTTCAGGACCGGGGGCGGCCCGGCCACGCCCACCTCGGGGTGCCGCGCTCCGGGGCGCTGGACGCGCCCGCGGCGGCGCTCGTGAACCGGCTGGTGGGCAATCATCCGGAGGCCGCGGTGCTGGAGACGACGCTCGACGGCTGTGCCGTGCGGCCGCGTTCGGCGGTCACCGTGGCGGTCGGCGGCGCGCCCTGCGCGGTCACCGTGGACGGCCGCCCGGCGCCCTGGGGAGCACCGGTACACGTCCCGGGCGGTGCGCTGCTCGGCCTCGGGCGCGCCCGGTCCGGGGTGCGCAGCTACCTCGGCGTCGCGGGCGGGGTGGCCGTCGAGCCGGTGCTCGGCAGCCGCTCCACGGATCTGCTGTCCGGGCTCGGGCCGCCGCCGCTCGCGGACGGCTCCGTGCTTCCGCTCGGGAGGCCGGCCGGTCCCCCCGCGCGTGTGGACACGGTTCCCCAGCCGGCGCCTCCGGCCGAACTGTTGTTGCGGGTGACTCCGGGCCCGCGTGCCGACTGGATCACGGCGGGCGCGTTCCGCACCCTCGTCACACGCGCGTACCGGGTGTCGGCCGCGAGCAACCGCATCGGCCTGCGCACGGAAGGTCCCGCCCTGGAGCGTGCCCGGGCGGAGGAACTGCCCAGTGAGGGCATGGTGCTGGGGGCGGTCCAGGTCCCGCCCGACGGCAGGCCCGTGGTGTTCCTGGCCGACCATCCGACGACCGGGGGGTACCCGGTGATCGCGGTCGTGCGCGCAGCCGACCTCGCTGCGGCCGCACAGGCGACTCCGGGCACCCCCCTGCGGTTCACGGTCGTGGGGGGGGGGGGGGGGGGGGGGGGGGGGGGGGGGGGGGGGGGGGGGCCGGGGTGGGGGGGGGGGGGGGGGCCCCCCCCGGGGGGGGCCCCCCCGCCCCCCCCCCCCCACGCCCTGGGCGGCCCGCTCAGGCGGCGTCCGGCTGCTGGTCGGCCACCGACAGCGCGGCCAGCGCGGACGCGACCGCGTGCGAGGCGCTCAGGTCGAGCCGGGCGCTGGTGCCCCTTGCCTTGTGGCGCACCTCGGCCGCCGCCAGGGTGAGCAGTTGGGGCAGCAGGTCCGTGCACCGCCGGGCCACCCAGCCCGTCCCGGCGGTGGCGAGCCACCAGAGGTTCGCCGAGCGGGTGGGCGCGGGGAACTCGGGTTCGGGCGAGGGCGCGGGACCGGTGGGGACGCCCGCCTCGGCGAGCAGGGCGTGGAACCGCCGGGCCAGCTGCCGGTGTCCGCGCTCCCCCGGGTGCAGCCGGTCCGCGCTCCACATCGCGCGGTCGCTGATCCACTCCCCGTCCGCGGCGTGCAGATGGACCGCCCCGTACCGCTCGGACAGCGCATGCACGACCGTGTTCACGGCCCGCTGCCGCCTGGCGAGCGGACGTGCAAGCGCTCCCGGCAGCCGCAGCATCGACCCGGGGTCGGGCAGACAGGCCGTGAGCAGTACGGCGTTCTGGGCCCGGAACGCCGCGTACACCTGGTCGAGCCGGGCGGCGACGGCGTGGATGTCGAAGGTGTAGCGCAGGGTGTCGTTGACGCCGATGACGACGGAGACGACGTCCGGGCGCAGGTCGAGCGCCTGCGGGGTCTGCCGTTCCAGGACGTCCCGCGTCTGGGCACCGCTGACGGCCAGGTTGGTGAACTCCGCCGCCGCATCGACGGAGCCGAGCCCACCGGCGAGCAGGGGAGCCCAACCCCGCCAGGTCTCCCCGACGCGGTCGCCCACCCCCTCCGTCAGCGAGTCACCGAGTGCCACGAACCGCAGCGGTCTCATGCGACGCCCTCCCGAGCGGCGTCCCGGAGCCGGGGCGCGGCCGACGGAGGCGTGACACGGGCCCGCGCGTCGTGCGACGACGTGTCGTGCGCCCGGGCAGTCTCCGGCAGGGCGTCGTGCGCGGCGAGGAACGCGTCCACCGCGGTCTTCCATCCGAAGCACTCGGCACGCGCGCGTGCCGCCTCCCGGCGCTCGGACTCCGACCGCGCCATCAGCAGGTCGACCGCGTCCGCGAAGGCGTCGCCGCTGTTCACGGCGGTGGCCCCGGCGGAACCGATCACCTCGGGCAGCGCGGACAGGGAGCTGGCCACCACGGGCGTGCCGCAGGCCATCGCCTCCAGGGCGGCGAGTCCGAAGGTCTCCGCCGGTCCCGGGGCCAGGCAGACGTCCGCCGAGGCCTGGAGCGATCCGAGCAGCTCCCGGTCGCGGACGTGACCCAGGAAGGTCACGGGCAGCTCCCGTTCCCGGGCCCGCTGTTCCAGCCGGGCGCGCAGCGGTCCGTCCCCGGCGACCACCAGCACCACGCGCCGTCCGCGCCGCAGCAGTGCCTCCAGCGCGTCCAGGGCCGTACCGGGCCGCTTCTCCACGGACAGCCGGGAGCACATGACGAGCAGGGTCTCGTCCCCGCGCGCGTGCTGGTCGCGCAGCCCCGGGTCCCGCAGCGCGGGGTGGCGCTGCTCCAGGTCGACGCCCAGCGGGGCCCGTACGACGTTGCGGGCGCCGATCCGCACGAACTCCCGCTCGGCGAACTCGGTGGTGCACACCACGCGCGCGTACGTGTGGGCCGTACGGGTGTTGAGGGCGTCGGCGGCGCGCCGGGAGAGGTTCTCGGACAGACCCCAGGTGCGCAGGACGCCGTCGGCGGTCTCGTGGGAGACCATCACGGCGGGGATCCGCGCCCGCCGCGCCCATTTGCCGGTCCAGCGCAGCGTGGTGCGGTCGGAGACCTCCAGGCGGTCGGGGACCAGGTCCTCCAGGAGGGCGGCGACGCGCCGCTTGTCCGTGAGGACCCGGTAGCCGCCGGTGCCGGGCAGCAGCGGCCCGGGGAGGGTGATGACCCGGCCCTGCTCGGTCATGCGGTCGGTGTGGTGCTCGCCCGGCACGATGAGCACGGGCTCGTGCCCGGCCTCCTTGAAGCCCTTGCCCAGTTCCCTCAGGGCGGTGCGCAGCCCGCCGGAGGAGGGCGCCACGAAGTTGGCGAGCCGGACGATCCGCAGACCGTCGCCGAAGCGCTCGGTGGCGAAGCTCATGCCGCCACCACCGTCCTGCGGGCGGCGAGCACGTCCTCGTAGTGCCCTATGAGCTGGTCGACGACGGCCGCCCAGGTGCGGCCCTCGACGGTGGCGCGGGCGGCGGCTCCGTACCCGGTCCGCAGCGCCGGATCGGCCGCCAGGGCCGCCACGGCGTCCCGCACGGCGGTCGCGTCACCGGGCGGGACGAGCAGCCCGGTGCGGCCGTGGGCCACCAGGTCGAGCGGTCCCCCCGCGGCGGGGGCGACGACCGGCACTCCGCTCGCCATGGCCTCCTGCACGGTCTGGCAGAAAGTCTCGAACGGGCCGGTGTGCGCGAACACGTCCAGGGAGGCGAAGATCCGGGCGAGTTCGTCACCCGTGCGGCGGCCCAGGAACACGGCGCCGGGCAGGACGCTCCGCAGCGTCGTCTCGCTGGGTCCGTCGCCCACCACGACGACGCGGACTCCCGGAAGGCCGCAGACCCCGGAGAGGAGTTCGACGTGCTTCTCGGGGGCGAGCCGGCCGACGTAGCCGACGATCAGCTCGCCGTTGGGGGCGAGTTCCCGCCGCATCGACTCATCGCGCAGGTCTGGCCGGAAACGGACGGTGTCGACACCGCGCGGCCACAGCTGCACCCGGGGCACGCCGTGCGCCTCCAGGTCGTTGCGAGCCGCGCTGGAGGGCGCGAGGGTGCGGTCGGCGGCGGCGTGCACGGAGCGGATGCGCCGCCAGGCCGCGGCCTCGCCGGCGCCCATGTAGGTGCGGGCGTATCCGGCCAGGTCGGTCTGGTAGATGGCCACGGCGGGGATGCCGAGCCGGGCGGCGGCGGCCATGCCGCGGACGCCGAGGATGAAGGGGCTGGCCAGGTGCACGATGTCGGCGCGGTGAGCGGTGATCGCCGCGGCGACGCGTCGGCTGGGGAGTGCCACGCGCACCTGGGGATAGCCGGGGAGCGGAAGGGAGGGGACACGGACCACGGGGCACGGCGCGAGAGCGTCGGCCGCGGTCTTGGCCGCGCCACCTCCCGGCTCGGGCGAGGCCGAGGACCTGGAGGTGGCCGGAGCGACGACGAGGGGAGCGTGACCGCGATCGACGAGGTGCCGGGCGGTCTGGAGCGCGCAATGGGCCACGCCGTTCACATCGGGGGGAAAGGATTCGGTCACGATGACGACACGCATACCCGTGTTCTCGCCGCGCCGGACGTGGCCGCGTCAACGTCGATCTTTCCGGCCGGGGAACGTCCCATGAGCGTTGGGCTGCGCAGCCGAGCAGGTCAGCCCCTGTCCATACGTTCCTGACCCCCGGGTCACCGAACGTTCATACGGGGAGCATGAGTGTTCACATGGTCGGCATGTCGGGTCCGATCCGGCTGCGTACGGCTGTCTGCACCTCGGCCTCCTCGGCCGGATCCGAAGCGAGGCGGCGCAGCTGCTCCACGACGCGGATGTCGCCGGTCTCGGCGTGCCGTGCGGCGATCTCGCGGGTGGACTCCTCGCAGTCCCACAGGCACTCGACGGCGAATCCGGCGGGGAAGGAGGGGTCGGTGGCCGCCAGCGCTCGGGCGGCTCGGCCTCGTAGGTGGGAGGAGGCCGTCTCCCGGTAGATATGGCGCAGTACCGGCGCGGCGCAGGAGATGCCGAGCCGTCCGGCCCCGTCGACGAGGGTCCACAGGGTCGGTGCGTCGGGGCCCTCGCCCCGCACCGCTTCCCGCAACGCCGCGAGGACCAGGTCGCGGTCCTGGCCGCCGCCCCGGCAGGCGAGCACACGTCCGGCGGCGGCCCCCAGGGCGTCGGGCCGGCGGGCCCAGCCGCGCGCCCGGTCGACGGCGGACACACTGCGCATGCGTTCGAAGGCGTCCACGGCGGCGTCCACGACGAGCGCGGACCCGGTGGCCACGGCGTCCTCGACGAGGTCGAGGGCATCGGGGTCATTGCTGTCGGCGAGGTAGCGCAGGGCGGTGCAACGCGCCCCGTCGCTCCCGACGCGCGCGGCCCGGACGATCTCGGCCCGGTCCTCGGGACCCGCGACGGCGGTGAGACAGCGGGCGGCGGGCACATGGAGGGCAGCGCCGCGCTCGATGCCCTGCTGGGCCCAGTCGAAGACGGCCTGGACGCTCCAGCCCGGCCGGGGACCCTGGGGCCGCAGCTGCCGCTGCCACCGGTCGAAACAGCCGGCCTCCTGCGCGGCACGCACGCGTGTGGCGACGGACTCGCGGGCGTCGTCGGCCCACAGCCGCCAGGGCCGGGGTTCGAAGGCGTCCCGGACGGCAACGGCGAGTTCGGCCTCGCCCTCGGCGTCGGCCGGGAAACGGGCCAGCACGGGAGCGGCGAGGGCGCGCAGCCCCGCGTCGTCGTCCCGCAGCGCCAGTTCGTCCAGCGCCCAGGCCCAGTTGCTGCCCGAGGCCGCGTACCTGCGCAGCAGTGCGAGCGCGTCACGCCTGCCGTAGGAGGCGAGATGCCCGAGGACCGCGAGGGCGAGCCCGGTGCGGGACTCCTCGGTGTCGAGGACGTCCTCGGCGCCGAAGAGGTGGGCCTCGATCTCGTCGAGCTCGCCGTTCAGATCGAGATAGAGCCGGGCGTAGTACAGGGAGCGGTTCTCCACCTGCCAGTCGTGGCGGGGATCGCGCAGTACACAGTGGTTGAGAGTCGCGAGCGCCTCGGCTCGCGGTGCGGTGAGCGCGTGCAGCGTGCCGTCGCCGCGGCCCCTCTGCAGGAGACCGAGCAGCGTTCCACTGGGCGCTATGACCGGTTCGAACATGGGAAACAGCCTCACATCAAGCGTCGACGCAACCGGGGAACACGCACTACCTGGCCGCGTGACAACACGTCGGAGCGCCCGCCGTCTCTTGCTTGCTGTAGACCATCTTCCTCTGCCTCTCGTCGGTGGCCCGTGCGGACCGCATCACGGGCCGCGCGGTGCGGCAACACCTGCCCAGCCATCGCGTCCGTGAATCACGACGTCATGATGACCCGGCCTCTCACACTGCCGCGACCTTATTTCGGGCGGCCCCGTACCGCCTCCCCCGTTTTCGTTGTCTTCGCTGGTCAGAGCGTTCGGATCAGTGTGCGCCGAACAGTTCGAGCAAATCGTTCTTGCCGAACATCCGGGCGGTCTCGACGGCCGAGGGCATTCCTGCGGCCGGGTCGGCGCCGCCGTCCAGGAGCGCCTGGATGACCTCGAGCTCGCCCTTGAAGACTGCCCCGGCGAGCGGGGTCTGGCCTCGGTCGTTGACCCGGTCCGCCTCCGCGCCGCGCGCCAGCAGGGCCCGTACGGCGTCGGCGTGGCCGTGGTAGGCGGCGAGCATCACCAGGGAGTCACCGCGGTCGTTGGTGAGGTTGGCGGGAACGCCCGCGTCGACGTACGCGACGAGCGCCTCGGTCTCGCCTCGGCGCGCCAGATCGAAGATCTTGGTCGCCAGCTCCACGACCTCGGGGTCGGGGGCTTCACTCATCGGCCGGACCGCCTCTCACTACGACTGCTGGGGACTGCGGGAGCGTACGACAGCGAGCGGTGCCGCCGTACAGGGGCGCGTACGACGGCGAGCGGTGCCGCCGTACGGGTGAATCGCCAGCGTACTGGCTTCCATGGCACATGACCGGCACCCCGCCAGGCAAAGATCACGACAGGGTCCGTCGCGGCGCGCGCCCGGGCTCCGTCCCTACAGGATGGCTCCACCAAGCGAGGGAAATTCTGACGATTTCACTCGTTTGCACCTTTTATCGTATGGATACATGCTGTGAGCCTGGAAGTACTCATGGTGACAGTCCCCGCGATCCAGGAGATCCCATGGTCCTCAACGTCTCCGGTGTGCTGCTGCTCGGCACCTGCGTCTTCCTCTTCTCCAGGAAGGACGGCCTCAAGGGCTCGCACGCCGCAGTCTGCTCACTCTTCGGCTTCTACCTCGCCAGTACCGGCATCGCTCCGGGCATCAAGGCCGGCGGCCAGAGCCTCGCGAGCCTGCTCGGAGGGATCAATTTCTGACCCCGCTCCCGCCCCCGCACGCACCCCCAGGAGAACGACGTGGCCCGGCGCCCCCTCCCCCGCATCCTGCGCAACGGCAGCGCCCAGATGGCCCGCAGCCGCCAGCTGGCCCGGACGGCGGCCGGCGGCGCGGGCGACGTCCTCCAGCCGCTGTTCCTCCTCACCCGCGGTCTGCACCGGCTGGCCGGAGCCGGGCGGCGCAGGTGGTCGGCCACCCCGAAGGACCGGCGGGGACCGCTCCTCTTCCTGGTCACCTCGGTGATCCTGGTCGTGGCCCTGGTGCCGTACGGGCCCCTGCTCGCCGGGCTCACGCTCATGGCGGCCGCGGCCTGGAAGGGCCGCGACCGCAGAAAGCCGAAGCCCTCGGGGCCCGACGACGCGCAGACCAAGCGCCTGCGGACGCTGTACGAGGCGCTGGTCCCGTACTTCTCGACCGCCCAGGACCCCGATCCGCTCTACGCGCACGGCGGAGACTGGACCCGGGCCCTGTCCTCGTACGACTTCGACGACACCGGCCGGATCTCACGGCTCCGGGTCCGCTACCCCGCCTACTTCACCGACGGCGAGGCCGCCTCGCGGGCCCGGATCGAGCAGCTTCTGCACGCCAAGTCCGGCCGGGGGCGCGAGTACCACTTCACCTGGGACGAGGAGGCGAACGAGCTGACGGTGACCGTGCTGCCGCCCCTTCCCACGGACATCGCCGCCCAGCGCTTCGTGACCGCACCGGGCGAGACGGTCCTGGGCTTCACCGACCCCACCGGCGTCCAGCGCACCCTGCCGCTCACCCACGGCGACGAGCAACGCGATGTGCCCCCCGTGGTGTGGCGCACGGGTTCCCGCTCCACCGAACCGCATCTGCTGATCGCGGGCGCCCCCGGCAGCGGGACGACGACGCTCGTACGCTCCATCGCCCTCCAGGCGCTGCAGCACGGCGACGTCCTGATCGTCGAGGGCGGCGACACCGGCGAGTACGCGTGCCTGACGGGCCGGGACGGGGTGCTGTCCGTGGAGTCGGGCCTCGTCGGCGCGGTGTCCAGCCTGGAATGGGCGACCCATGAGACCGAGCGGCGGCTGATCTCCGCGAACCGCGCGCGGCAGGCCGGACACCCCTCGCCGGACGACATCAGGCGTCCGCTGTGGATCCTGCTGGACCGGCCCGGTGCCCTCGGGCACCTCGCCGCCGCCGACGGCCGCGAGGATCCCCAGGTGCTGCTCCAGGTGCCCCTGCGGCACGGGCGCGCGGCGAACGTCACGGTCGTGGTGGCCGAGCAGCTGGACGCTCTGGACGGACTGTCGGACGCGGTGCGGCAGTACACCCGCGCGCGCGTGGTGCTCGGCCCCGTGGTCGCGGACGAGCTGCAGGCGGTGCTCGGGGTGCCCCCGCACACCACGCCCGTGCTGGACGTCCCGCCGGGCCGGGGCTACGCCCGCCTGGGCTCGGGTCCGGTCCACCGGCTCCAGGTGCCGGCCACTCCGGACCCATACGACGACGCGACCAGCGAGAGCCACCGGCAGGCGGTCCTCGGACTCCTGCCGCAGCACAGCACGCCGGCCGCGGCGGTGGGGATCGAGGCGATGGCCACGGAGGGCTGACGGACCGGCACACCGGCCGGCTGCCCGCCCCTCAACGACCCTTCCCTCGGCCGGCCTCCCGCACGACGAACCAGGCCCGCCCGACCGAACCCCGGCGCCCGACCGAACCCCGGCGGGCCGCCGAGCCCCGGCTTGGCCGCCAAGGCCAGGCGGCGAAGATTCGCACCTGTCAGGCGACAAAGGTGCGCGGCGCCTCCGTCGGCCCCGACACCCCCGTCTCCACCAGACGCGCGGCGGCGGCCAGCCGTACCGCCGCCTCCTCGGCCACCGCGCCGCCCACCGTGAACGGCAGCCGGACGTACCCCTCGAAGGCGCCGTCCACGCCGAAGCGGGGCCCGGAGGGCACCCGGACGCCGACCCGCTCCCCCGCCTCCGCGAGCCGGGAGCCCGACAGGCCGCCGGTGCGCACCCACAGCGTCAGACCGCCCTGCGGCACCGAGAACTCCCACGTCGGCAGCTCCCTGCGCACCGCGGCGACCAGGGCGTCCCGGTTCTCCCGGGCCTGCTCGCGGCGCAGCCCCACCGCCTGCTCCCAGCCGCCCGTGCTCAGCAGCCAGTTCACGGCCAGCTGCTCCAGCACCGGTGTGCCGAGGTCCGCGTAGGCGCGGGCCGCGACCAGGCTGCGGATCACATCGGGGGCGGCCCGCACCCAGCCGATGCGCATGCCCGCCCAGAACGCCTTGCTCGCCGAGCCCACGATGATGACGGCGGAGCCCGCCGGGTCGAAGGCGCTGACCGGGCGCGGCATCTTCAGGCCGTCCTCCAGATGCAGCTCGCTCATGGTCTCGTCGACGACCAGGACCGTCCCCGCGGACCGGGCCGCCTCCACCAGGCGGCGCCGCTGGTCCTCGTCGGCCAGCGCGCCCGTCGGATTGTGGAAGTCGGCGACGACGTAGGCCAGGCGTGGCGCGGCCTCGCGCAGCACCTGGCGCCAGCGGTCCAGGTCCCAGCCGCCGAGTCCCTCGCCCATGGCCACCGGCACCAGCCGGGCCCCAGCCTCCCGCATCAGCTGCAGGATGTTGGCGTACGACGGCGACTCGACGGCGATGCGTTCGCCACGCCCGGCGAAGAGGTGGCAGATCGCGTCCATCGCGCCCATGGCGCCCGTGGTCACCATGATCTGCTCCGGCATGGTGGGGATGCCGCGTGCCGTGTAGCGCTCGGCGATCATGGCGCGCAGCGCGGGCAGCCCCGCCGGGTAGTCGCCGTGCGTGTGCGCGTAGGGCGGCAGCTCCTCCAGGGCGCCCTGCACGGCGCGGGTGAGCCAGGGCTCGGGCGCGGGAAGCGCGGCGCAGCCCAGGTCGATCATCGAGCCCAGGGCCTCCGGCGGGAGGGGTTCGAGGCCGCGGGCGGGCAGCGGGTTCCCGGCCGGCACGGCGGTCCAGCTGCCGGCGCCGCGGCGGGACTCCAGGAAGCCTTCGGTGCGCAGCGCCTCGTAGGCGGCGGCGACGGTGGTCCGGCTCACGGACAGGGCGAGCGCCAGTTCCCGCTCGGCGGGCAGCCGGGCCGCGACGGGCACGCGGCCCTCCAGGACGAGCAGCCGGATGCCGTCGGCGAGCGAGCGGTAGGCGGGCGGGCGGCGGCTGCCGGGGCCCCCGGGGCGGTCCTGCTGGGAGGTGAGCAGCCGGGCCAGCTGTGCCGCACCCACTGCCGAGGTCCACTGCGCCATGTTTTCCAGTCCACCTTCCCGGAATTGGCCATGGATGGCTTCTCTTTCCAAGCCACAGAGTGTCATGCGCCAGGCCACTACCACCACAGGGGGGTTCCTTTTGTCCGCCGAGCCGTCTCTCGATACGTCCATTGACACGTCCATGAAGGGCAGCCGGCGGCTCGGGCGCCGGCTGTTCCAGCTGTACGCGGGCCTGGCGCTCTACGGCGCGAGTTCCGCGCTCCTCGTGCAGGCGGGCCTCGGCCTGGAGCCCTGGAACGTCCTCCACCAGGGCCTTTCGGAACTGACCGGCCTCAACATGGGTGTGGTCCTCACGATCGTCGGCGCGATCGTGCTGCTGCTGTGGGTCCCGCTGCGCCAGCGTCCCGGCCTCGGCACCGTCTCCAACGTGCTCGTCATCGGTTTCGCCATGGACGCCACCCTCGCGGTGCTCCCCGAGGTCCACTCCCTGGCCGTGCGGGTGCCCCTTCTTCTCGCGGGCGTCGTGCTCAACGGCATGGCGACCGGCCTCTACATCACCGCGGACTTCGGGCCCGGGCCGCGCGACGGCCTGATGACCGGACTGCACCGGCGTACCGGCCGCTCCGTCCGGCTGATCCGCACGGCCGTCGAGGTCGCCGTCGTCGCGACCGGTTTCGCCCTCGGCGGCACCGTGGGCGTGGGCACGGTCCTGTACGCGCTGTGCATCGGCCCGCTCGCCCAGTTCTTCCTGCGCGTGTTCGCCGTCCCCCGGGCATCGGGCCGCAGCGCGGTCGTTGCCACGGGGCAACCGGAACGCGCGATACTGCCTCGGTGACGACCCTCATACGCCATCCCTATCTCGACCATCCCGGCCCGATCGCCTTCGCCCACCGGGGTGGAGCGGCGGACGGCCTGGAGAACACCGCGGCCCAGTTCCGGCGCGCGGTCGCCGCGGGCTACCGGTACATCGAGACGGACGTGCACGCCACGGCCGACGGGAAGCTGGCAGCGTTCCACGACGCGACCCTGGACCGGGTGACCGACGGGGCGGGCCGGATCGCCGACCTGCCCTGGAGCGAGGTCAGCCAGGCTCGGGTGGCGGGCACCGAGCCGGTGCCGCTGTTCGAGGAACTGCTCGAGGAGTTCCCCGAAGTGCGCTGGAACGTGGACGTCAAGGCGGAGCCCGGCCTGCTCCCCCTGCTCGATCTGATCGGGCGCACGAACTCCTGGGACCGGATCTGCGTCGGCTCGTTCTCCGAGGCGCGCGTGACACGGGCCCAGCAGTTGGCCGGGCCGCGCCTGGCGACGTCCTACGGCACCCGCGGGGTGCTCGGTCTCCGGCTGCGCTCCTGGGGGCTGCCCGCACCGGTGCGGCGCTCGGCGGTCGCCGCGCAGGTTCCCTGGTCCCAGTCGGGCGTGCCGGTGGTCGACCGCCGTTTCGTGCGCACCGCTCACGCGCTCGGACTTCAGGTGCATGTCTGGACGATCAACGAACCCGAGGACATGCACCGGCTCCTGGACCTGGGAGTCGATGGCATCATGACCGATCACATCGACACTCTGCGCAAGGTCTTCCAGGACCGGGGCACCTGGGTCTGACGCCCGCGCACGATCATGTACCGCGGGGAAGCGAGGGCACGGGTGGACATCGACACCGAGCGGGCGATGGGGGTGTCCCCGGGAGGGAGCGTGCCCCCGTCCCCGGAGGAGAACGGCGAGGCCGCCCAGCGGCGGCGTGAACAGCACGGCTGGTACTTCTACGACTGGGCGTGCTCGGTCTATTCGACGAGCGTGCTGACCGTGTTCCTCGGGCCCTATCTCACCGCCGTGGCCAAGGCGGCGGCGGACGCGGACGGCTATGTGCACCCGCTGGGCGTCCCGGTGCGGGCGGGCTCGTTCTTCGCGTACGCGGTCTCCGCCTCCGTCGTCGTGGCGATCCTGGTGATGCCGCTCGCGGGTGCGGCGGCCGACCGCAGCGGCCGCAAGAAGCCCCTGCTCGCCCTGTGCGCGTATCTGGGCGCCGCGGCCACCGCGGGCCTGTTCTTCCTGGACGGCCACCGCTATCTGCTCGGCGGTCTGCTGCTGATCATCGCGAACGCGTCGATGGCCGTCTCGATGGTCGTCTACAACTCCTATCTGCCGCAGATCGCCCCGCCCGAGGAGCGCGACGCGGTCTCCTCGCGCGGCTGGGCCTTCGGCTACGCGGCCGGCTCCCTGGTCCTGATCGCGAACCTCGTCCTGTTCACGGCGCACGACTCCTTCGGCCTGTCGGAGTCCATGGCCGTCCGTGTCTGCCTGGCCTCGGCGGGCCTGTGGTGGGGCGCCTTCACGCTCGTACCGCTTCGGCGGCTGCGCGACCGCCGTAGGGAGCCCTCCGCCTCCTCGGCGCCCGCGGTGAACGGCTGGCGGCAGTTGGCGGCCACCGTGCGGGACATGCGGGGCAAACCACTCACCCTGGCCTTCCTGCTCGCCTACCTCATCTACAACGACGGCATCCAGACGGTGATCTCGCAGGCGTCGGTGTACGGCTCCCAGGAGCTGGGGCTGAGCCAGTCCACGCTGATCACCGCCGTGCTGCTGGTGCAGGTGCTGGCGGTGGGAGGGGCCCTGGGCATGGGACGGCTCGCGCGCACCCACGGCGCCAAACGGACCATCCTCGGCTCGCTCGTCGCCTGGACGCTCACGCTCGGCGCCGGCTACTTCCTGCCCGCGGGCGCGCCGGTGGGGTTCTTCCTCCTCGCGGGCTGCATCGGGCTGGTGCTCGGCGGCAGCCAGGCGCTCTCCCGCTCCCTGTTCTCGCATCTCGTGCCGCCCGGCAAGGAGGCGGAGTACTTCTCCGCGTACGAGCTGAGCGACCGCGGGATGAGCTGGCTGGGGCCGCTGCTGTTCGGGCTCACCTACCAGGTGACCGGAAGCTACCGGGACGCGATCATCTCGCTGGTGATCTTCTTCGCCCTCGGTTTCGTCCTGCTGGCACGCGTTCCGGTCCGGCAGGCGGTGCGCGACGCGGGGAATCCGGTACCCGAAAGGATTTAGCACCTGATGGCAAAGGGCGGTAGTGTACGCGTTTGGCCTGCCAGGCGTACCGTTACTGCGCGTCAAAGGAGCCGAATCGCTGGGTGACATCTGCTAGCAGATGTGACAAACCGGGCGCCGGTGGGTACAACAAGGGGCGGCTACGACGGCGACGCTTGACCCGGAACGGGAATCTTTACCGCCGACCGGACGTTGACCGGATGACGACGACAGCGACACCTGTCCTGTGGGCGACAAGCCCGGGAGGCACGATTC
Source organism: Streptomyces sp. NPDC002573 (assembly GCF_042889625.1). Lineage (NCBI taxonomy): Bacteria > Bacillati > Actinomycetota > Actinomycetes > Kitasatosporales > Streptomycetaceae > Streptomyces > Streptomyces sp. NPDC002573. The sequence continues at coordinate 50,929 of NZ_JBIARC010000021.1, forward strand.
ATGAGTGAGCGAGCTCTTCGCGGCACGCGCCTCGTGGTGACCAGCTACGAGACGGACCGCGGCATCGACCTGGCTCCGCGCCAGGCCGTGGAGTACGCATGCGAGAAGGGGCACCGGTTCGAGATGCCCTTCTCGGTCGAGGCGGAGATCCCGCCGGAGTGGGAGTGCAAGGTCTGCGGGGCCCCGGCACTCCTGGTGGACGGCGACGGCCCGGAAGAGAAGAAGGCCAAGCCCGCGCGTACACACTGGGACATGCTGATGGAGCGGCGCACCCGCGAGGAGCTCGAAGAGGTCCTCGAGGAGCGTCTGGCCGTTCTCCGTTCCGGTGCGATGAACATCGCGGTCCATCCGAGGGACAGCCGCAAGTCCGCGTAGTCCCCACCGGGGACTGGGCGGCCAACACAGCGCACGCCGGTTCAGCGGGCGCCGTACGTCGGTGTGACGTGCGGCGCCCGTTGCCGTGTTCGCGACAACAAGCGGACCCGGTGACGACGACTCGGCGGTCCGGGGACGCGGCCTGCCCCTGAACGTCACAGCGGGCCCCGTCGGCCTCAGCGGCTTCGGGGCCCGGTTCTGCGTGCTCGGGAGCTTCAGGGGGTCAGCGGCCGGCGCGGCTCGCGCGGGGTGTCCCCGGGCTCGTCCCTGATGACCTCACCCTGAACGACCTTTCCGTCCGGACGATGAATTCGAGCCTGCCGGAAGGCGTCACCGAAACTGCCGTACGGTGCCTCGCGCAGCTTGCGGTCGAGGGTGCGCTCGGCGCGCCGGCTCACCGTCCGCTGGACCGGTGGGAGCAGAAGCAGCAGGCCCACCGCGTCGGAGAGCAGACCCGGCAGCATCAGGAGCAGACCGCCGAGCATCATCAGACCGTTGCCGCCACTTGACGGCTCGGGCACCGAGGACCGGGCTCCCAGCGTCTCGCTGAGATTGCGGAAGGCGCGGCGCCCGGCGCGCTTGACGACCATGGAGCCGAGCACGAGACCGGCGACCAGCAGCAGGATCACCGTCAGCCCTCCGGCCGCCCGCCCCACCAGCGTGAGCAGCCAGATCTCCAGGACCAGCCAGACGGCGATGCCCAGCGGCAGATACCTGCGCGTGCGGGAGCGCCGCGGTCGGGCCGGTCGGGCCTGGTACGAGGAAGTCGGTGCGCCAGTCGTCATGCTCCCAGTGTGCCTGGACCAGGCTCAGTACGGGATAAGCGGGATGACCGGGACAGGCGGGGAAGCGACACGAGGGCGCTCGGCCCTTCGGTCGCGGTCCCGACGCTGTGCAGGAGACCCGTACGGGCGACCGCCAAAGGCGGCTCGCGGTTGACGCGTGGCCCGTACGGATCCGGGAGCGGGGCTCCGGACGTTCAGGACGCGGTGCCGCGGCCCTTGACCTTGGCCACGCGGTCCCCGAAGCCCCACGCCGTGACGCGCCACAGCGCCTCGACGAGGATGTCCTTGCTCATCTTGGAGTCGCCCAGTTCGCGCTCGACGAAGGTGATGGGCACCTCGACGACGTGGTAGCCGGCCTTGACGGCGCGGCGGGCCAGGTCGACCTGGAAGCAGTAGCCCTGCGAGGCGACCTCGTCGAGGCCCAGGCCCTCCAGGGTCTCGCGACGGAAGGCGCGGTAGCCGCCCGTGATGTCGCGCAGCGGCAGATCGAGAGCGAGGCGCGAGTAGAGGCTGCCGCCGCGGGAGATGAACTCCCGGCTCTTGGGCCAGTTCACGACCCGCCCGCCCGGCACCCAGCGGGAGCCGAGCACAAGGTCGGCGCCCTTGAGCGCGGTCAGCAGACGCGGCAGCTCCTCCGGCTGGTGGGAGCCGTCGGCGTCCATCTCGACCAGGACGCCGTAGCCGCGCTCCAGGCCCCAGTGGAAGCCCGCGAGGTACGCGGCGCCCAGTCCCTGCTTGCCCGTGCGGTGCAGGACGTGCACGTTGTCGTCCTCAGCCGCGAGTTCGTCCGCGAGCTTGCCCGTGCCGTCGGGGCTGTTGTCGTCGGCCACGAGGATGTGCGCCTCGGGCACGGCCGACCGCACGCGGCCGACAATCGTCTTGATGTTCTCGGCCTCGTTGTAGGTCGGGATGATCACCAAGGCGGTGCCGAGCGGGCCGAACTTCCCCCCCTGGGCTTCTGCCGCGAGGGTCCCGTCGCCGTCGTTCACTGCTGCCCCTTCATGTCCGTACGCAGGCAACCACCATAATGGCCGTCGCCTGGACGGACGTGGCAGCAGGTTCGTACGGGGGTGTCGATTCCACAAGAGTCGGGTAAGAGGGCGGGTTTGCGCATTCTGCCCACTTCAGGGGTGGCGCCCCGTGCTCCGCCGGGCGCCCGGCGGCCCCTCGCCGGACCCGGCAGGGACGTTGCTGCGGATGGGGGCCCGGCGCCCTTCGGGCCGACCTGGGACCCGCCGGCTGCGGGTCGACCGAGAGCCGTTGTCTACTGGACGTCCGGGCCCCACCCGGGTCGCACCCTGCCGACCGGCCGGAACGTCCCCGTGCCGTGGCGCGGGCGCTGAGCCTGGCTCCCAGTGGTGGTGCGCCGGTGCGGCACACCATCCCTGACCCAGCGGCGCTCCGGCGACTGCGCGGAGGTTCCCCGGTCGGACGTCCGACGGTGGACCCGGCCGAACCTACCGGCCCCCTGCGCCTCACTGTCAACAGCCGTGCGACCTGCGGTTTCTGCATCCGCGCCCTGGTCAGAGGGGAGGATGCGCAGGTCGCACGACGGGGTCCCGGGGAGCGGGGACGAGCCCGCCGCCCCGGCAGATCACTCGCCCGGCCGTACGAACACCGTCCGGCCGCCCACCACCGTGCGCAGACAGACGGGGAGGTCGGAGCCGGGGGTCAGATCGGGCAGTCCCGGAGTGCCGGAACGAGGGTCGGTGGACCAGCGGGCCACCCGGTCGTCGGGCGCCTGGACGACGAGGGCGTCGGTGCGCCAGACGGCGTAGTCCGCGGGCGCGCCCGGCACCAGCACCCCGGCGTCGTCGCGTCCGATCGCCCGCCAGCCGCCGCGGGTGTGCGCCGTGAACGCGGCGCGTACGGAGATCCGGTGCTCGGGGGTGCGATGGAAGGCCGCCGCCCGCACCGTGCCCCAAGGGTCCAGGGGGGTGACGGGGCTGTCGGACCCGAAGGCCAGGGGGACACCGCTGCGCAGCAGGGCCGCGAACGGGTTGAGGGTCCCGGCGCGCTCGGCGCCGAGCCGCTCCGCGTACATCCCGTCCGCGCCGCCCCACAGGGCGTCGAAGGCGGGCTGCACGGAGGCGGTGAGACCGAGTTCGGCGAAGGCCGCGATGGTCTCGGGGGTGAGCATCTCGGCATGCTCGATGCGATGGCGGCCGGCGCGGACGCGGGCGAGGCCGACCTTCTCGGCGGCGGCGCGCACGCCCTCGACCACGGCGGTGACGGCGGCGTCGCCGATGGCGTGGAAGCCCGCCTGCAGCCCGCTCTCGGTGCAGGCGACGACATGTGCGGCGACGGCGGCGGCGTCCAGGTGGGCGCTACCGGTGTGGCCCGCGTCGGCGTACGGCTCGTGCAGGCATGCCGTGTGCGAGCCGAGGGATCCGTCGACGAACAGATCGCCCGCGGCGCCGAGCGCGCCGAGCTCCCGCGCCTTGTCGACGTCCTGCTCGGCCCAGTAACCCACGACCCGGGGGCCGGACTCCTCGGCGGCCAGACGGAGCAGCCCGGTGAGGTCCTCCTCGGAGGAGATCTCCGGGCCGGCGCACTCGTGGACCGAGCCGATGCCGAGGGAGGCGGCGTGCGCGAGGGCGGCCCGCTGGGCCTCGGTGCGCTGGGCGGGGGTCACCGCCGCGAACGCCGCGGCGCGCACGGCGTGGTGGGCGTCCCGGATGAGCGGTTCCCCGTCGCTGAAGCCGTCCCGGTCGCGTACGCCCGGCGTCAGGTCCAGCAGCGCGGTGGTGACGGCGGCGGAGTGGACGTCGATGCGGCTGAGGTAGAGCGGGCGGCCGCCGGTGGCCTCGTCGAGTTCCTCCCGGCGCGGCGCCCGCCGCTCGGGCCAGCGGGCGGCGTCCCAGCCATGACCGAGCAGAACGCGGTCCTGGGGGCGGTCGGCGGCGAACTCGCGGACGCGGGCGAGGGCGGCGGCCAGGGAGGGCGCGCCGGACAGGTCGAGACCCGTGAGCGCGAGGCCCGTGGAGGTGGTGTGCACATGTGCGTCGGTGAAGGCCGGGGTGACGAGCGCGCCGTCCAGGTCCACGACCTCGTCCACGCCGTCCGCGAAGGCGTCGGCCGCGCCTTCGGAGCCGACCCAGGCGACCTGCCCGTGCTCGACGACCATGGCCGTCGCGAAGGGGTCGGCGGGGCTGTGGACTTCTCCTCGGCGCAGCAGGACGGTCTGCGGCGGGGCGGTGCGCTCGTTCATGGGGACAGTCTCGCGCCTCGCCGGGGCGGACCGGCACGCAGGTCCCGCAGGAGGGGTCAGATCCGGGGCGGCCGTGACTCGTACGGGGTGGAGAGGACCACCGTCGTGCGCGTCGACACCCCCGCGAGCGTCCGCAGCCGCGCGAGCAGTTCCTCCAGCTCGTGGGGCGTGGCCACACGGACCTTGAGGATGTAGTTCTCGTCGCCCGCGACGCTGTGACACGCCTCGATCTCGGGAACGCCGGCCAGGCGGTCCGCGATGTCGTCGGGGGCGCTGGGGTCGAACGGCTTCACCGAGATGAAGGCGGTCATCGGCAGACCGACGGCCTCCGGGTCGACGACGGCGGCGTACCCGCGGATGACGCCACGCTGCTCCAGCCGGCGCACCCGCTGGTGCACGGCCGACGTGGACAGGCCCGTGGCCTTGCCCAGGTCGGTGTAGCTCATCCGCCCGTCCTTGACGAGCAGCTGCACGATCTGTCGGTCCAGCTCCTCCATGGCGCTAGAACCTACAGGGCCGCAGATCCCCACCGATACCTCAGGCGCAGGTCATACCCGGTTTGTGACGTTCAGGGAGGCGACTTGTGGGCCCTCGGGGGCGGACACGGGAGCGCTGCGCGGCAACCGGGTGCCGCTCGCAGGTGCCCGACGCGGCGGCCGGCGGCGGGCGCACCAGGCACCTGCGAATGGCATGTGACGAACGCCACAGTACCCGAACAGGCTTCGTGATGTCCTCGTGATTACCGCAGAGACCGGACGGGAAGTGCTTGCTGTGGTCGAGGCCGCGGTGCCTTGTCGGCCCAGCCCGAGGGGGAGAATCCCAATGCAGAGTCTGAAGCGCCTTGGTCGCAGCACGTCCAAGCGGCAGCAGCCGGTCGTCGAGCCCGAGCCGGAGGGCGTCGAACCCACCGCCGACGACGACGAGTTCGACACGTACGACACCTTCGAGATGTACCGGGTGATCTGCCCGGACTGCGCGCAGCCCATCGCACTTCTGGCGGACGAGGAGGTCCTGCCGGAGCACGCGCTGTGCGCCTCGCCGTGGAACCCGTTCGGGCTCACGGTCTGTTCGGGCACGGGTCGCGCGGCGGCCGAGGCCCGGCCCGCGGACGAGTCCGCGGCGCCGCAGGAGCAGGACACCGCCCTGCTGCTGACGCTCCCTCAGGGGCTCGACTGGCGGATGCAGCCGTTCTCGCACGTCGGCGGCCCGGGCTCGCGCCCGCTGCGGCTGACGGCCTGAGCCGCCCCCGTTCGCCCGCCGCCCCACGGCCCCGGACAACGTCCCGGCCGGCCTCGCCGCCGGGACACCGCGGCACCCCGCTGCCCGTCCCAGCGGGGTCCCCGTCGGCCTGCGGGACCTGACCTCGCGTCAGGTGCGTCGCCGGACCCCCGCCATCCGATACCGCGTCAGCGGGCCCTGTGGCGGAGGACGGCGCACCGTGCCCCGTACGGGCCCTTCGGGAACTCACGCTCGAATACCGAGGCCGGTGACCCGCGCACACGCCCCGGCGTTCCCCATGCATGACCGCCACACAATCGGCGACCGGCCCTCGGCGACGGGTGTTCGTCCCGGCGTCGGCAGCACTGCTTCCGCCGCCGCCCCAGCCCCAGGATCCGCCCATCTACCGTGCGCTGATGCGGACCTGGGCCGACGGCGGCCGTACGCTGCCGGGACGTCACGACCCGGAGTGGGTGCGGCTCGCCGCGCCCCCGGCCGGCTCGGGGCGGCGCGCGGCGGGCCAGGATCCGTTCAGCGCGACTCGGGACCCACGAGGTGACGGGCGATGACCATCCGCTGGATCTGATTGGTCCCCTCGACGATCTGCAGCGCCTTGGCCTCGCGCATGTAGCGCTCGACCGGGAAGTCGGCGGTGTAGCCGTACCCGCCGAGCACCTGGACGGCGTCGGTGGTGACCTTCATCGCCGTGTCCGTGCAGTGCAGCTTCGCCATGGCCGCCTGCTTGCCGAACGGCCGCCCGGCGTCACGCAGCCGTGCCGCCGCCAGATACAGCGCCCGGCCCGCCTCGATCTGCGTCGCCATGTCGGCGAGCATGAAACGCAGCCCCTCGAAGTCCGAGATCGGCCGCCCGAACTGCGCACGCTCGGTCGCGTACCCGACCGCCTGGTCCAGGGCCGCCTGGGCCAGCCCGATCGCGCAGGCGGCGATGCCCAGCCGCCCGGAGTCGAGCGCGGACAGGGCGATGGCGAAGCCCTGGCCCTCCTCGCCGAGGCGGCGCTCGTCGGGCACCCGCACTCCGTCCAGGTGGACCTGTGCGGTCGGCGAGCCGGTCATGCCCATCTTCTTCTCGGGCGTCACACCGCTCAGCCCCTCGGCGTCGCCGGGGACGAGGAAGGCGGTGATCCCGCGCGGCCCCTCCGCGCCGGTGCGTGCCATCACGGTGTAGAAGTCGGCGATCCCGCCGTGCGTGATCCATGCCTTCGTGCCGTTGATCACCCAATCGCCGCCCTCGCGGAGGGCCTTGGTGCGCAGGGACGCCGCGTCCGAACCGGAGGACGCCTCGGAGAGGCAGTAGGCGCCCAGCAGTCCGCCGCCGAGCATCGCCGGCAGATGCTCCACCTGCTGCTCCTTGGTGCCGTAGTGCGCGAGGGCGTGGCAGGCGAGGGTGTGGACGCTGACGCCGAGGCCGACGGTGAGGCGGACCGCCGCCAGTTCCTCCAGGACCTGGAGGTAGACCTCGTAGGGCTGGTCACCGCCGCCGTACTCGGAGGCGTAGGGCAGGCCGAGGAGCCCGGACTCGGAGAGCAGGCGGAAGACGTCGCGCGGGAAGTGCCCGGCGTACTCCTCCTCGGCCGCCTTCGGCGCGATCTCACGCTGCGCGATGTCGCGGACGAGCGAGATCAGATCCCTGGCCTCGTCCGTGGGCAGTACACGGTCCACCGGCTGCGGGGCGTGGTCGGGCATGGCGACGCTCCTCTCCCTTTTCGGGATCATCGGCGGACGCGCGCCTTGGGTGGGGGCGGCTCCGCCGGGTCTCACTGGGCCTGGCCGATGCTCGTGGCTCCGGGTCTCGGAGGCGGCTGACCAGCGGTTGTGCCGGTTGGAGTATGCCCGATCGGAGGCATGGAGTCACCAGTTAACGACCGCTTACTGCAAGAAACATTCCCCCATCGATATTGGTCCGAACCATTGACCCACTGGTCTAGTCCTCCTACTGTTGCGAGCCCATCCCTTCATCGCGTCCATGCCAATCGCCACGCGTTCCGTCAGCGCGCGTTCCCCTCTCCCCCACGGAGGAGAAACGATGCTCACTTCTCACCGCTTCCGCGCCCTCCCCCTGCGGGCGCTCCTGTCCGCCGCGTGCAGCGCCGCCCTCGGGGCGGGACTGCTCACGGGCGCGGGCACCGCGACCGCGACCGCCACCGAGGCCGGACCCGTCCGGGCGACCGCGGCGGGCTCCAAGGTGGTCGGCTACTTCACCGAATGGGGCACCTACGACCGCAAGTACCTGGTCAAGAACATCGAGACCTCCGGATCGGCGGCCAGGCTCACCCACATCAACTACGCCTTCGGCAATGTCACCGGCGGCAAGTGCGCGATGGGCGACTCCTACGCCGCCACCGACCGCGCCTACACCGCGGCCGAGTCGGTGGACGGCGTCGCCGACACCTGGGACCAGCCGTTGCGCGGCAACTTCAACCAGTTGCTGAAGCTGAAGAAGAAGCACCCGAACCTCAGGATCCTGTGGTCCTTCGGCGGCTGGACCTGGTCGAGCGGCTTCGGCGAGGCCGCTAAGAACCCCGCCGCCTTCGCCCAGTCCTGCTACGACCTGGTGAAGAACTCCAAGTGGGCGGGAGTCTTCGACGGCATCGACATCGACTGGGAGTACCCGAACGCCTGCGGCAACACCTGCGACACCAGCGGCCGGGCGGCGTTCAGGAATCTGATGGCGGCCCTGCGGTCGAAGTTCGGCTCCGGCTCGCTGGTCACGGCGGCGATCACCGCCGACGCCACGAGCGGCGGCAAGATCGACGCGGCGGACTACGCGGGGGCGGCGGCGTACGTCGACTGGTACAACCCGATGACGTACGACTACTTCGGCGCCTGGGACGCGACCGGCCCCACGGCCCCGCACTCGCCGCTGAATTCCTACTCCGGCATCCCGAAGGCCGGCTACACCACCTCCGCCACCATCGCCAAGCTCAGGGGCCTCGGCATCCCGGCCTCCAAGCTGCTGCTCGGCATCGGCTTCTACGGGCGCGGCTGGACCGGGGTCACCCAGGCGGCGCCGGGCGGGACGGCCACCGGCCCGGCGGCGGGCACGTACGAGCAGGGCATCGACGACTACAAGGTGCTCAAGAGCAAGTGCCCGGCGACCGGCACGGTGGGCGGCACCGCGTACGCCAAGTGCGGGAACAACTGGTGGAGCTACGACACCCCGTCGACCGTCGCGACGAAGATGACGTACAAGAACCAGCAGGGCCTCGGCGGCACCTTCTTCTGGGAGCTGAGCGGTGACACCGCGAACGGAGAGCTGATCAAGGCCATCGACTGACGTACACGGCAGAGGACTTGGGCGGGAGTCGCGGCGGCTCCCGCCCAGGCGTGCGGGCCGTGGGTGCGGTCAGGTGTCCCGGCGCGCGGGCGGTGGGGCGACATAGGCGGGCTCCATCTCCTCGATGGCGCGCAGGGTGCCGCCGAGGGTCTTCACGAGCAGCTCGCGCATGGTGTCGCGGGACAGTACCGGGCGGTCGATCCAGTCGAGGGTCGCGCCTTCCACGCTGCACACCCAGCCGAGCAGACCCATGCGCGCCAGCGGGCCGATCTCCCGCCGGCCGTACGCGCCCTCGGCGATGGTGGTGACGATCGCCTCGCGCACCCCCTCCCGGATGGCGTGGACCTGGGCGTCGAAGCCGACTCCGCCGCTCACGATCGTGCGGTACGCGGCCTGGTTGTGCTCCGCATAGCGCAGATAAGTGTCCATGGTGCGGTGCACCCGCTCCAGGGGCGGCAGTCCGAGGCTGCCGGCCGCCAGGGTCACGAGGCCGGCCACCGAATCCTCGACAATGGCGAGGTAATAGCCGCGCTTCGATTTGAAGTAGTAGTAGATCAGCCCTTTGGCCACATGGGCGTGACGTGCGATGTCATCCATCGACAACGCGTCGTACGATGTGTCGGAGAATAACTTCCGCCCGATGGCGATGAGTTCGGCGCGGCGTGCCAGAGAGCGATCGGTGCCGCGCACCCGCGGACGTACGTCGTCTCGCTGTTGACTGTTATTCAATTTCGACCCAAGCCTCCAACTGCCGGCGGGACATCCGCAGTATTGCAGAACGACATCCCCAGCATGTTCGACTCTGATCGACTTGGTGGGACGCTGTTCGGAAGTAGCGGGCCGAATTGTTCAGGAAGGTCGGGACGTCCGGGTCACAGCCAGCCGAGCTGAGTGACGAGCATCGCGAGGACCACCACGAGGACCCAGCCCACGATGTGTTCGAGGATCTTCGGGCCGTCGTCGCGGGGACCGCCCGTGCGGACGCGGAGTCGGGCGGCGGCGGCAGAGATGGCGGTCATGGCGGCTCGCTGGTCTTGGCTCGTGCGGTGGACTCCCCCTCTGTCCACCTTGCCACCGGAATGAGCGGGCGCGGCGGAGAGCTTGGTCACAGGCCGGGGCGGGCGGCGCGCACGCGAAGGCCCCTGCCGTGGCGGGGCCTCGGGACCGGTGACGGAGGCGCTTCCGGGTCAGCGCACGCCCACCGCCGCCAGCGCCTTGCGCTGCTGGGCGGTCGGGTGTGCCGGGAAGTACAGATAGCAGACCCCGCCGGTGCCGGAGACGACCTTGCCGGTGGCGTTGTACCGCTTGGTCCTGAGCCAGATGTTCTCGAACTCCCGTCGGCGGTAGACGCGCCGTACCGCGTTGTCGTCGGGCGAGGCCGGGTCGTTGGCGATCACATCGCCCGCGGCGGTGAAGCCGATCACGGTCATCAGATGGCCCGACGTGCCGTACCCGGCCCCCGTCAGCTCCTCCTTCAGGAACGACTGGGACGTGATCACGGGGATCCCCGCCGCGACCAGCCGCTCCAGATCGGTGAGCGAGGCCAGCCGGGTGACCACGGCCTGGAGGTCCTTGAACGTGGCCGCGTAGGCCGCGTTGAACGGCCAGTTGCCGCATCCCTCGTACTGGTAGTCGTAGGTGGAGCGGGCCGCGTGGCAGACCTGCGGGTCGGCGTACGAGGGGTCGACCCAGGACAGCTGCTCGGGGGTGAGCCGCCCGCCCCGGTACTCGATGATCATCTGCGAGGAGGTGGGGCTGCACCACGCCTCGCCGCCGTTGTCGTACTCGGGGTACTGGCCCTTGTGGATCTCCTGCGAGTAGCGCGGGACGGCCAGCTCCCGGGTGAGGCCCGGGGTGGAGGCCGGGACGGTGAAGCGGTCCGGGATGTCGGATCCCATGGCGCCGAGGCGCCACACGGTCGGAGTGAGCCGGGTGCCCGGTGTGCGGTAGAGGGTCAGGCGCAGGCGGTACGACACCAGGCGCAGGCCCGAGGCCGCGTCCGTGATGGCGAAGGTGTCGGTCGAGATGCTGCTCTTGCCGTCGGCCTGGCCGTCGACGGACGTCCGCCGGATGTCCTGGTCGCCGGCCGCCCAGCGGCCCATCACGTACCAGGGGGTGTCCGTGCCGTCGGAGTAGGTGCCCCGCAGCTCGACCTGGAGCCAGGTGCCCGCGGGGGTCTGCGCGTTCCAGGAGGCGACGGCCTCGGTGGACGGCACGGACAGGCGGCGCACCGGCGAGGTCCAGGTGGCGTACTCCCAGCTCGCGGTCTTCCCGGTGTGCGGGTCCGGGTAGTCGGTGCGGCCGGCCGGAGTCGCGATCACCACCCCGGGGCGGCTGCCGGCGACGGCCCGGACCCCCTGGCCGGCGCCGCTGCGCCAGTCGGAGTACGTGGTCCAGGCGCGGTAGTCCACGGGGCGCGGGGGTTCCTGCGCCGGTCCGGTGGCCGGACCCGCTGGGGCGGCCGCGGCCGCCGGACCCGTGACCGCCCCGGTCACCGCGGCCACGGCGATCGCGGTGGCGAGGACGGTTCTGCGGGACGGCTCTGAAGCTCTGCTCATCGGTCGACGACCCCCAGGTGTCCTGAAGCGATGGTCCGGACGCACGGTTTGCGCCAACTATGGCGGCCGTACGGGGAGTACGCCACCGCTTCGGCCCTCGGCGTGTCCACCAATATTGGTCCCGACCACTGGCGGGACCTGGGCTTTCGCGTCCGGCGGACGCACGCGGGTGCCGGACACCCCCGGTGCGCCCGGCGGGTGGGCACGAGAGTCGCGCACCCCGCCGGACGCGGCGCCGGGTGTCCCTCAGACGAGGTCCATCGCCGCCACCTCGTCCGGGCGGCCGTAGCTGACCGGCCCCTGGAAGCGGCGGCGCGCGGTGGCGAACCACCACGCCGTGGCGACGACCAGCACGGCCCCGAGGGCGATCGGGGCGTAGTTGAAGGAGTCGACGGTGATCGGCGAGGCCTGGGGCAGCATGAACAGCACGCTGCTCAGCAGGATCCAGGCGACCGCGACCACTCCGACCGGCCGGCTCCAGCGTCCGAGCTGCCAGGGCCCGGGGTTGAATTCGGCGCCTAGGCGGAGCCGCAGGAAGATCGGCACGGCGTAGGCCAGGAAGAGCCCCACCACGTTGACGCTGACGATCGCCGTGAACGCGGTGTGGGACCACCAGCCGGGCAGCACCAGGGCGAGCGAGGAGACGACCGCGAGCCACACCGCCTTGACGGGGGTACGGGTGCGCGGCGAGACCGAGTGCCACCAGCGGGAACCGGGCATCGCGCCGTCCCGGGAGAAGGCGAAGATCTGCCGGGTGTTGCTGGTCAGGTTGGCCAGGCCGCAGAAGAGCATGGCGCCGATGACGATCAGCAGCAGCGCCTTCGCCACGCCCGTGCCCAGACCGTCGATGAGGATCTGTACGGGCGGCGCCGAGGAGCCGGCCACCTTGGTGTAGTCGCCGATGCTGTACACCAGGGCCAGCATGAGGACGAGCCCGGTGGCCGCCGACCAGGCGATGGAGCGGGTGATGCCCCGGGGTGCGTTGACCGTGGCCCGGACCGTCTCCTCGGACATGTGGAAGCTGCCGTCGAAGCCGGTGAAGGTCCAGCTGGTGACGAGCAGGCCGAGCATGCCGCCGTAGAGCCCGTTGGTGAAGCCGGTGTTGTTCACGAAGTGCGTCACGAACGAGGCGGGCCGGTGTTCGTCGGGGCCGAACGCCAGGGCGCCCACGATCACCACGAGGCCGGTCAGCAGCCACCACACGGAGATCCGGTTGAGGACCGCGACCAGACGCACGGTGTAGGTGTTGGCCAGCCCCTGGAGCACGATGATCAGCGCCGTGATCAGCACGGTCTGGTGTGCGGTGGGCTGGTACGAGGTCCACTGCAGGGCGATGAACGCCTGGATGAAGGTGGCGGCCGCGTATCCGGTGGCCGCGGTGCCGCCCACCTGTCCCACGAAGTTCAGCCAGCCGGTGTACCAGGACCAGGCGCCCTTGTGCCGTCGGGCGAGTTTTCCGGCGGAGAAATACAGGGCCCCGCTGGTCGGATAGGCGGATGCCACCTCCGCCATCGCGGCGCCGATGAAAAGCACCATGACGGAGACCCCGATCCAGCCGAAGACGAGAATGCGGGGGCCGCCCGCATTCATGCCGAAGCCGAACGAGGAGAAGATTCCGGAGAGGATGTTGATGATGGTGAAGGATATGGCGAAATTGTCGAAGGCCTGGAACCTTCGGGTGAGTTTTCGCGGATATCCCATCGCGTGCAGGGTCGCGTCGTCGTCGATCGCGACGGGATCCCGGCCCGCACGGCGTCTCGTACGGGGCAACGATGTCCGTTCTGACACAATCGGACCCTTTCTGTGTGGGGGTGGACCGATGGACGGAGAGACGGATCAGGGGGCTCCCGGGACGGGCAGTCCGCAGGTGCGGCGGGCGCGTGAGAGCTGTTCCTCGGGGTCCCCGAAGACGCTCCACGGCATACGGGAGGCGTAGGGCCCCATGGCCATCAGGACGGCGCGCGCCTCGAACACGCACTGGGCCATGACCAGCGCGTGCGCGAGATAAGCGAGGTCGAGCACCGGTGTGAAACGGTAACCGGCGACCTGGGGCAGCCAGTTCTGGTAGACCGCGAGCGCGGTGGAGCGCCACTGGGGCTGTTCCCAGACCCGGTCGGCGAGCGACTGCTCCGGGTTGTAGCTCTCCACGAGCGCGACCAGGGGCAGCAGCCGCAGCGGAGAGGTGACGGGCGCCCGCTGACTGAGGAAGGCGGCGACGTCCCAGGCGGCATTCACCGAGCCCCGATGGCGAGCGAAGAAGTAGGCGAGGAAACGGTGGTGGCCCTCGCGGTGGAAGGGGTCGAGCCGCAGGATGTGCGAGAACAGCTCCCAGGGGCCCGGCGGCGCGGTCAGCAGCCCGTGCGGGGCGGGTTCACGGATCACGTGCAGCCGCGCGAGCGACATTCTGGCCACCCAGGGGGTGGAGTCGTGCGGTGCCATGACGGTGGCGCGCGCACAGGCCTTCAGCGCGATGTGCTCCAGCGGACGGGCCCGCTCGTCGCGGGCGTCCGCGGCCCGTAGCGCCCGGAGCGTGGCCACGCGTGCCCAAAACAACGCGGCCTCGGGGCCGGGCTCCTCGGCGAGCCAGCGTTCGGCGAGGTCGGAGTCGGCGGCCTCGGAGGCGAGCACCAGGGATCGATGGGCGCGCAGCCCGGGGTCGTCACGCGTCTCGGCGAGCAGTCCGTGGGCGCCCAGATAGCGGCCGGCCCGCACTTCCACGCATACGCTCGCCAGCTCACGGTCGTCGGCCGCCGGATGCCACATGTACTGCCCTGCGAATAACCCCGCGGCCATGCTCCCCTGTCCGTCCCCGTAACGACACCGGCGGTTGCGCATCTGCACCTTACTCACCACGCGGCACAACCGGAATGCTCATTCCCGCCTCCTGGACCGCGCCGGTGATTGATCAATGAACAGTTCAATGCGAGACCGATTTCCGGCACCGAGGCCTCCGACGCGGTCGCGTAAAATGTCCCTGCGGAAAAGCCCCTGTCCCCTCCACTCCTCGCAGGAAACGCCATTCACACACTCGCCTCCTGTCTGCGGCGGCTGCCGCCGTCCTGCGGCCCCGTCCGCCTCGTCGGCGTCGACGGGCACGCCGGCTCCGGGAAGTCCACGTTCACCGGACAGTTGGCGGCCGCGCTCGATGCGCCGGTGCTGCATCTCGACGACATCGCCACCCACGAGGAGCTCTTCGCCTGGACGGACCGGCTGCTGCGCGAGGTGATCGCCCCGCTCGGCCGCGGCGAGAGCGCGCACTACCGGCCCTACGACTGGCGCACCCGCACCTTCGCCCCCGCCCGCACCCTGCCGCCCGCTCCGGTGCTCCTCGTCGAGGGGGTCGGCGCCGGACGCCGCGCGCTCCGCCCCCACCTGGGGCGTCTGCTGTGGATGGAGATGCCGCGCGAGGAGGCCTGGGAGCGCGGACGCTCCCGGGACGGCGAGGAACAGAGCGCGTTCTGGGCCGGATGGATGGCGGCGGAGCAACAGCACTTCGCAGCGGACCCCTCGCGACCGTACGCCGATCTCCTGGTGCACCAGAGGCCGATGGGTTATCAGGTGGTTCGTGGACCCGCCGGGACCCCTGGTCCGGACCACGAGATCACCGACAGTGACGAATCCACGCCGTTGTGCTGAACTTGTGAAGACCCTTGCGGACGAACTTCCTTGAGCGCTTCAGGTCGGCTTGACCCGGGGGCCGGGCAGGACTTACGTTCTCAATGTGCGGTTTCGAAGCCGCCCTCAGACGCGAAGCCCCCGGTTGTTCCCCCGTGATCGGGGGCTTCGTTCTGCCCTGAACACCCTTTCCGGGCGCTGCGAGGCGAGATCCGCTCACACCCGGTCACCATCCGTAGTGCGCCCGTGGCCTCCCACCTCGTCGAACGGCTCGTGCGGCACCCTTCGGTGCGCCGCTCCCCCGCAGGTACGATGCCTCTCGGTGCGACCATCGGACAGCCGCTTCGCGCACTGTTCCAACTCCGGTCCGCGGTACAGCGGTTCGAGCACGACGGCCGGCGGGCACGGGCCCGGCGGTGAACCAACGGGGGCACGGTTTGTGGGGGACGTGATGGACTTCGGCACGCGGGGCCCCGAGGCTCCGGCCGACCTCGCCTGGGTGCGGGGCGTCGACGCCTACACCATGGGCGCCTATCCGCAGGCGGAGGAGGAGTTCCGCGCGGCGGTCCGGATGGATCCCGGGATGGCCGACGGCTGGCTCGGGCTGCACGCGCTGCGCGTGGACACGACGACCGCGCTGCTGCGGATGTTCCGCCATCGCGACCGCTTCGGGGAGCAGCGGGCGCGGCACCGGCGGACGATCAACTCCTGGTACTGGCTGGGCTGGTGGGTGCAGCCGGTGCTGGAGAGCCCGCGCGACCTGCTGCTCGCGCACGCCTCGCACTGGCTGGACGGCCGCCATGTCCCGGAGCTGGACCGGGCACTGGCCGGGCTGCCGCCCGTCGACACCGACGCCCAGGTCCGCTTTCTGCACGCCTGCCGCGCCTACCTCGTCAAGGACTGGGAGCAGCTGGTCCGGCACACCGATCCGCTCATCGACGACCCGATGCTGGGCATCGAGGCCGGGCTGTTCGGCGGGATGGCCCGGGTCCGCCTGGAGATGTACGGCCAGGCCGAGCCGCTGCTGTCCGCCGCGCTGATGCGCTGCCGCAGCGAGCAGCCGCAGCGCAAGGAGCTGCGGTACTGGCTGGCCCGGGCGCACGAGGGCACCGGCCGTTCGGCGGCCGCGCTGCCTCTGTACCGGGCGGTGCACCGGGTCGACCCGGCCTTCATGGACACCTCCGCCCGGCTCGCCGCGATCGCCGAGGGCGACGGGTACGACGAGTCGGTCGACTTCACGTCGGTGGCGTTCGCCGGGGGCGCCGATGCGCTGGACGGGCCGGACTGCCTCGATCCGCTCTTCGGCGCCGAGAGCCGGGAGGTGAAGCTGTCCGAGCCCGAGCCGCCGACGGGCCCGCTGCCGGCGCAGAACGATTTCGTACGGGAGAAGGACACGCCCCCGGCGCCGCCGCTGCCGACGGGCCCCACGGATCCGGCGCTGCTGGAGGAGGCCCTGACCGAGCTGGAGCGGATGGTCGGCCTGGAGCCGGTCAAGCGCCAGGTGAAGGCCCTGTCGGCCCAGCTGAACATGGCGCGGCTGCGGGCGGGCGAGGGGTTACCCGTCCAACCGCCCAAGCGCCACTTCGTCTTCTCGGGCCCCTCGGGCACCGGCAAGACCACGGTGGCGCGCATCCTGGGCCGGGTCTTCTACGCGCTCGGTCTGCTCGGCGGCGACCATCTGGTGGAGGCGCAGCGGGCGGACCTGGTCGGCGAGTACCTGGGCCAGACCGCGGTGAAGGCCAATGAGCTGATCGACTCGGCGATCGGCGGCGTGCTGTTCGTGGACGAGGCGTACTCGCTGTCTAACTCAGGTTACGGCAAGGGCGACGCCTACGGTGACGAGGCCCTCCAGGTGCTGCTGAAGCGCGCCGAGGACAACCGGGACCACCTGGTGGTGATCCTCGCCGGCTACCCCGAGGGCATGGACCGTCTGCTGGCCGCCAACCCGGGCCTGTCCTCCCGCTTCACCACCCGCGTCGACTTCCCCTCCTACCGGCCCCTTGAGCTGACGTCGATCGGCGAGGTCCTGGCGGGCGAGAACGGAGACGTCTGGGACGAGGAGGCGCTGGACGAGCTGCGCTCCATCGCCGGTCATGTCGTGGACCAGGGGTGGATCGACGAACTCGGCAACGGGCGGTTCCTGCGGACGCTGTACGAGAAGAGCTGTGCCTACCGGGACCTCCGGCTGAGCGGATACCCCGGGATCCCCAACCGGGACGACCTGTCGACCTTGCGGCTGCCGGATCTGATGCAGGCCTACGGGGAGGTCCTGTCCGGGCGCGGGCCGCACGATCCGTCGGGTCCCTGAACGGCGGGGGCCGGCGTCCGCGATCGCGGACGCCGGCCCCTGTGGCCTGGAGCACGGTGTCAGCCGGCCACGGCTGCCTGCTCCTCCGGCATGCGCGGCTGGGGCGGTGCCTCCCGGTGGGCCGGGTCCCTGACCTCACCCACGAGGAGTTCCAGCACGTCCTCCAGGGCGACCAGACCGAGCACCCGGCCGGAGCCCTCGGCGACCGCGGCGAGGTGGGTGGCGGCGCGCCGCATCACCGTGAGCGCGTCGTCGAGCGGCAGCTCCGCCGCGAGTGTGATCATCGGACGCCACAGCTGCTGCGGCACCGCCCGCTCGGACTCCTCCAGATCGAGGACGTCCTTGACATGCAGATAGCCCATGAAGGCGCCGTTCTGGCCGACCACCGGGAAGCGGGAGTACCCGGTGCGCGCCGTGAGCGCCACCACCTCGCCGGGGGTCACCGTGGGCGCCACGGTCACCAGCAGCTCCGGGTCGAGGAGGACGTCGGTCACCGGGCGTGAGCCCAGCTCCAGCGCGTCCCCCAGCCGCTCCTGCTCCTCGGGGTCGAGCAGTCCGGCCTGGCCGGCGTCCTCCACCAGCTGGTTGAGCTGCTCGCTGGTGAAGACGGCCTCGACCTCGTCCTTCGGCTCCACCCGGAACAGCTTCAGGATCAGCCGGGCGCAGGCGCTCAGTGCGACCGTCACGGGCCGGCACAGCCGCGCGAACGCGACCAGTCCCGGGCTGAGCCAGAGCGCGGCCTTCTCCGGTGCCGCCATCGCCAGGTTCTTCGGCACCATCTCGCCGATCACCAGATGGAAGAAGACGACGGCGGCGAGCGCGATCACATAGCCGAGGGGATGGACCATTCCGTCGGGCAGCCGCGCCGCCTCGAATATCGGTTCGAGCAGATGGGCCACCGTCGGCTCGGCGACCGCGCCGAGCGTGAGCGAGCAGACGGTGATGCCGAACTGGGCGGCGGCCATCATCTGCGGGAGCCGCTCGAGGCCGTAGAGCACCTGACGGGCCCGGGCGGTGCCGAGCGGCTCGATCTGGCTGCGCCGCACGGACACGAGCGCGAACTCGGCGCCGACGAAGAACCCGTTCACCAGCACCAGCAGTGTGGCGAGCACGAGTTGGAGCAGGCTCATCGCACCGCCTCCGCGACCGGTGCGGGGGCGTCCGCGAGCTTCACTAGCCTGACCCGCTCGGCGCGGTAGTGCTCGACCTGGCGCACGGTGAGCCGCCAGCCGGGCAGCTCGGCCCGGTCGCCGGGCGCCGGGATCCGGCCGAGGAGATCCGCGACGAGTCCAGCGACGGTCTCGTAGGGCCCCTCGGGCACGTCCAGGCCTATGCGCTGGAGGATGTCGACCCGGCAGCTGCCGTCGGCCTCCCAGGCGGGCCGCCCGTCCTCGGGCGGCGCGACCGCGAGTTCCGGCAGGTCCTGCACGTCGTGCTCGTCGCGCACCTCGCC
Source organism: Streptomyces sp. NPDC002573 (assembly GCF_042889625.1). Lineage (NCBI taxonomy): Bacteria > Bacillati > Actinomycetota > Actinomycetes > Kitasatosporales > Streptomycetaceae > Streptomyces > Streptomyces sp. NPDC002573. Next base: position 69,747 of record NZ_JBIARC010000021.1, read on the forward strand.
GACGAGTTCCTCGACGATGTCCTCCAGGGTGACGACACCCGCCGTGCCGCCGTACTCGTCGACGACGACCGCGATGGGCTGCTGGCTGCGCAGCAGCTCCAGGAGGGGCTGCACCGGCAGGGTCTGGGGGACGAGCAGCGGCGTCTGGGCGATGCGCACCACGGGGGTGCGCAGCCGTTCGTAGGCCGGCACCGCGAGGGCGTCCTTGAGGTGGACCATGCCGACGACCTCGTCGATCTTCTCTCGGTAGACGGGGAAACGGGACAGTCCGGTGGCCCGGGTCAGATTGACCACGTCCTGGGCCGTGGCGGACGACTGAAGCGCGCTCACCTTGACTCGGGGGGTCATCACATGCTGCGCGGTCAGCTCGCCGAGGGACAGCGTCCGCACGAACAGGTCGGCCGTGTCCTGTTCCAGCGCCCCGGCCCGCGCCGAGTGCCGGGCCAGGGAGACCAGCTCCCCGGGCGTACGGGCGGAGGCCAGCTCCGCCGTGGGCTCGACGCCGAGCGCGCGCACCAGCCGGTTGGCGACCGTGTTGAGGGCCGCGATGACGGGCCGGAACAGCCGGGAGAACAGATGCTGGGGGCCCGCGACGAAGCGGGCGACCTGGAGCGGCCGGGACACCGCCCAGTTCTTGGGGACCAGCTCGCCGATCACCATCTGGGCGGCGGACGCCAGCAGCATGCCGACGATCACGGCTATGCCGTCCGCCGCGCCGTCGGGCATGCCCACGAGGCCCAGGGGACCCCGCAGCACCCGGGTGAGCGCGGGTTCGGCGAGCATGCCGACGAGGAGCGAGGTGATGGTGATGCCGAGCTGGGTGCCGGAGAGCTGGAAGGACAGCTCCCTGAGCGACTCGACGACCGTACGGGCCCGTGCGTCGCCGTCGGCTGCGGCCTTCTCGGCGTCGGCCCGCTCGACCGTGACCAGTCCGAATTCGGCCGCGACGAAGAATCCGTTGGCCAGGATGAGCAGAAGAGCCGCCCCGAGGAGCAGCAGTGCGAGGGTCATGATGCCGCCGCCTCCGCGTCGACGCGTACCGCAGGAGAGCGGTACGCGCTATGTCGGCAGGGGGCGGCGCAGGTACTACAGGACGATCCGTCCATCGCCGGAGGGAGTCACTCCTCGGGTAGCAGGAACCCCTGAGCACCGGGCGGAGCCTCAGGGGCGGAGGCGCAACAGGAACGCCTCTCCCACCAGATTAATCAAGATTCCGTCGTATGTGTCGGGCAGGACCGCCCGGAGTCAGCCCTGATGTCGCTCGAGACCGGCCGTGGACCGGGCCTCGGCGAGCGCGCGCAGGGTGCGCGCGTCCTCGATGGCCCGCTGCTTGGCGATGCCCGGCTGGATGCCGAGCGCGGGCAGGCTGGTGCCGTCGCTCAGGTTCAGGAACACCCAGGGGTCACCCGGACGCAGGTTGACCTGAAGGATCTCGGCCCAGTCCAGACGGCGCCGGCCTGCGATGTTGACGACGGTGACCCCGGATTCGTCGGCGACGACCTTGGGCCGGGCGAGCAGCAGCAGGATGCCGCAGAGAAGGGCCCCTGTGAACACGAAGCTGACACGTTCCCCGGCGGTGAGCGTGTCCAGCAGCAGGGCGACCGCGGTGATCACGGCGAATATGGCGATGCCCGCGGTGACCAGCACGGCCCGGGTGCGGGCGGGGCGGAAGGTCACGGGGAGGGCGGGCAGGTGTGGCAGATCAGGCATCGGTGTGCGATCCCTCACAGACGGCAGGCGTGGATCGCCGTGGTCAGGATGGCACGGGCGCCGATCGCGTACAGGTCGTCCATGATCCGCTGGGCCTCCTTGGCCGGGACCATGGCGCGGACGGCGACCCAGCCCTCGTTGTGCAGCGGGGAGACGGTCGGGGACTCCAGGCCCGGGGTGAGGGCGACGGCCTTCTCGAGCTGCTCGACGCGGCAGTCGTAGTCCATCATCACGTACGTGCGGGCCACCAGGACGCCCTGGAGACGGCGCAGGAACTGCTGGACCTTGGCTTCCTCGGTGTCGGCGCCGGTGCGGCGGACGACGATCGCCTCGGACTTCATGATCGGCTCGCCGAAGACCTCCAGACCCGCGTTGCGCAGCGAGGTGCCGGTCTCGACGACGTCCGCGATGACCTCGGCGACACCGAGCTCGATGGCGGTCTCCACGGCGCCGTCCAGGTGGACGACGGAGGCGTCGACGCCCTGGTCCGCGAGGTGCTTGGCGACGATGCCCTCGTAGGAGGTGGCGACCGTCGTGCCCGCGAGGTCCTCGATGCTGCGCGCGGTGCCGGGCCTGCTCGCGAAGCGGAAGGTCGAGCGGGCGAAGCCGAGCGGAAGGATCTCCTCGGCGTTGGCGCCGGAGTCGATGAGCAGGTCCCGGCCGGTGATGCCGATGTCGAGGCGGCCGGAGGAGACGTAGATCGCGATGTCGCGGGGGCGGAGGTAGAAGAACTCGACCTCGTTCTCCGGGTCGACGATCCTCAGTTCCTTGGACTCCCGGCGTTGCTGGTAGCCGGCCTCATGCAGCATCTCCGCCGCAGGGCCGGACAGTGAACCCTTGTTGGGGACGGCGATGCGCAGCATGAGGTCGGCTTCCTTTGCTCGTTCGTACGGAACTGGAGGGAGGGCTTGCTCAGAGGTGGGCGTAGACGTCGTCCAGGGAGATCCCGCGCGCCACCATCATCACCTGGACGTGGTAGAGCAACTGGGAGATCTCCTCGGCGGCCGCCTCCTTGCCCTCGTACTCGGCGGCCATCCAGACCTCGGCGGCCTCCTCGACGACCTTCTTGCCGATGGCATGGACACCCTTGCCGACCAGCTCGGCGGTACGGGAGCTGGCGGGGTCGCCGTGGACGGCCTTGTGCTGGAGCTCGGTGAACAGCTCCTCGAACGTCTTCTTGGACATGGTGGTGCTAACCCTACGCGCTCCGGACGCTGTCTCAGTGCCAGGGCTCGGATACGGAGCGAAGCGTCGCGGCGGTCGCCACGGCCGCCGTCACGGCCTCGTGGCCCTTGTCCTCGTTGGAACCCTCCAGTCCGGCGCGGTCCAGGGCCTGCTCCTCGGTGTCACAGGTCAGTACGCCGAAGCCGACGGGGACGCCGGTCTCCACGGACACCTGGGTGAGGCCCTGGGTGACGCCCTGACACACATAGTCGAAGTGCGGCGTGCCGCCGCGGATGACGACCCCGAGGGCGACGATGGCGTCGTAGCCCCGGCCCGCGAGCACCTTGGCGGCGACCGGCAGCTCGAAGCAGCCGGGGACCCTCAGCAGTGTCGGCTCGTCGATCCCGAGCTCGTGCAGGGCCCGCAGGGCCCCGTCGACCAGACCGTCCATCACCTTGTCGTGCCACTGTGCCGCGATGACGCCGACCCGCAGGTCGCTCACGTTGCGTACGGACAGCTCCGGTGCACCCTTGCCGCTCACGTCTCTCCTCTGTGCTCTGTTACTGGTTGCCGCAGGCGGACACGGCGGTCGTGTCCAGCCAGGGCAGGTCGTGCCCCATCCGGTCCCGCTTGGTGCGCAGGTAACGGAGATTGTGTTCGCCCGCCTGTACGGGCATCGGCTCCCGCTCGGTGACCTTGAGCCCGTGCCGGGTCAACGCCTCGGTCTTGTCGGGGTTGTTGGTCATCAGACGCAGGCTGTGGACCCCGAGGTCCTCCAGGATCTGGGCGCCGGCCGCGTAGTCGCGGGCGTCGGCGGGCAGGCCGAGCTCCAGGTTGGCGTCCAGTGTGTCGCGGCCGCGCTCCTGGAGTTCGTAGGCGCGCAGCTTGGACATCAGCCCGATGCCGCGTCCCTCGTGGCCGCGCAGATAGACCACCACGCCCCGGCCCTCGGTCTGGATGCGCTCCAGGGACGCCTCCAGCTGGGGGCCGCAGTCGCAGCGCAGGGAGTGGAAGACATCGCCGGTGAGGCACTCGGAGTGCACGCGGACCAGGACGTCCTCGCCGTCGCCGATCTCGCCGTGGACGAGGGCGATGTGCTCGACGCCGTCGGCGGTCGACCGGTAGCCGTACGCCGTGAAGGCGCCGAAGGCGGTGGGCAGACGGACCTCGGCCTCCCGGCGGACCGTGGGCTCGGAGGTACGGCGGTAGGCGATCAGGTCCTCGATCGAGATGATCGTCAGGCCGTGCTTGCGGGCGAACGGAATGAGTTCCGGCAGGCGCAGCATGTGGCCGTCCTCGCCGGCGATCTCCACGATCGCGCCGGCCGGGCGCAGGCCCGCGAGCCGGGCGAGGTCGACAGCGGCCTCGGTGTGGCCGTTGCGGACGAGGACGCCGCCGGGCCTGGCGCGCAGCGGGAAGATGTGGCCGGGGCGGACGAAGTCGCCGGGGCCCGTCTCCCCCCCGGCGAGCAGCCGCAGGGTGGTGGCGCGGTCGGAGGCGGAGATCCCGGTGGTCACACCGTGGGCGCCGCTCGCGTCGACGGACACGGTGAACGCGGTGCGCATCGACTCGGTGTTGTGGTCGACCATCTGCGGGAGTTCGAGGCGGTCCAGTTCCTCGCCCTCCATGGGGGCGCAGATCAGGCCACGGCACTCGCTCATCATGAAGGCGACGATCTCGGGGGTGGCCTTCTCGGCGGCGATGACGAGGTCGCCCTCGTTCTCGCGGTCCTCGTCGTCGACGACGACGATCGGGCGACCGGCCGCGATGTCGGCGATGGCCTGCTCGACCGGGTCGAGCGTGAAGTCCTCGATGTTGTCCATGCTGTACAGGACGGGCGCGGTCGTCATGCGTGGGCTCCTTCCAGTACGGGCCGCGCGGCGTTGCGGGAGCGCAGCCACCAGTCGCGCATGCCCCACAGGACGAGCGCGCCGTAGATGACGTAGACGAATCCGGAGAAGGCGAAGCCGTTGGCGAAGTTGAGCGGGACACCGACGGCGTCGACGAGCAGCCAGGCGAACCAGAACTCGACCATGCCGCGCGCCTGGGCGTACATGGCGACGATGGTGCCGACGAAGATGTAGGCGTCCGGCCAGGGGTCCCACGACAGCGACGGGAAGGCGGTGAACAGGCCCGCCACGGCGAGCGTGCCCACGGCCGCGACGCCGGCCAGGACCGCGCGCTCCGGCCACGTGGCGAACCGCACGGAGACGTGGCCGTCCTCCGCCTGGCCGTTGCCGCGGCTCCACTGCCACCAGCCGTAGCCGGCGACGACCATGACCACGATCTGCTTGCCCGCGCTACCGGACAGATGGGCGGTCGCGAAGGCCGCGAAGAGGATGAGGCCGGACAGGAACTGGGTCGGCCAGGTCCAGAGGGAACGCCGCCAGCCGAACGCCAGGGCGACCAGGCCGATGATGTTGCCGATCATGTCCGACCACTTGATGTGCTGGCCGAACAGGACGAACGCCTCCGAGTTCAGCCAGTTCACCGGGTGGCCCCGTTCGCCAGCAGTCGCTCGACGTACTTGGCGACGATGTCGACCTCCAGGTTGACCGGGTCGCCGGGCTGCTTGAGGCCGAGCGTGGTCAGAGCCAGGGTGGTGGGGATGAGGCTGACGGTGAAGTAGTCGGGGCCCGCCTCGACGACGGTGAGGCTGATGCCGTCGACGGTGACGGAGCCCTTCTCGACGACGTAGCGCGAAAGTCCCGCGGGCAGCGCGACCTTGACGATCTCCCAGTTCTCGGAGGGCGTGCGCGCCAGCACCGTTCCGGTGCCGTCGACGTGGCCCTGCACGATGTGCCCGCCGAGGCGCGCGCCGACGGCGGTGGGGCGTTCGAGGTTGACCCGCGAGCCGACCGCGAGGGCGCCGAGGCTGGAGCGTTCGAGGGTCTCCGCCATGACGTCGGCGGTGAACTCGTCGCCCTCGTGCTCGACGACGGTGAGACAGACACCGTTGACGGCGATGGAGTCGCCGTGTCGAGCTCCCTCGGTGACAACGGGTCCACGCAGCCGGAAGCGGGAGGAGTCGCCGAGATTCTCGACGGCGGTGACCTCACCCAGCTCTTCGACGATTCCGGTGAACACTTCCCGGGTCCTCCTGCCTCTGTAGGGCACGGACTCCGGGGTCTGTCGATGACGACAGCAGACACGAGCGAGAGCACCGGGACGACGACGCCGGACAGAGCCCGTCCCATGGACGAGCCGGTACGGCGGCGCGCACGAATGCCCGCCCGCCGCGCACTGCCTCCCATCCGGACTTTAACCGTCGGTCCAGGAATTTCACCTGGTCAACCGATCGCTGGAAGCGACCGGGTCGCGGACTGTAACCGCCGGTTCGGACTTTCACCGACCCCGGAGTGCGCTGCTTTTGGTACAGGCCCAGTGTGCCACGCTCGATCCGCAGCCATGTGAGTGAACCTGTGTGCGGTGCCTCACACGTTCGGGTGTCGTCTCTCCGGGCCCGTCGAGCGCGTTCTTCGACTCACGCGACGGGACGTCACCGACACCCCCGCACCAGGGACAACGCCCGTCCCATCGACGCCACTTGACGAGTGGTCCATACCTATTGACGCTGTTGGTCTAGTCCTTTTAGGGTCGGCGGTCCCGGCTCGGTGCGCCGTCCCCGAACGGCCCGGCGGCGGTGACGGAGGCCCTTGCCCCGCCGCCGGGCTCTCACCGGGAGGTCTGGGACGCTGGCGGCGTGACCACACACGCCGACGAGTTCGAGATCCACCGTTCCCGCCTGTTCGGCCTCGCCTACCGGATGCTGGGATCCGCCGAGGAGGCGGAGGACACCGTCCAGGACGCGTATCTGCGCTGGAGTTCGGCCGACCGGGAGGATGTGGAGCGGCCCGGGGCCTGGCTCGCCAAGGCCGTCACGAATCTCTGCCTCACCCGGCTCACCTCGGCACGTGCCCGGCGCGAGGTCTACCCCGGGCCCTGGCTGCCGGAGCCCGTGGTCACCTCGGACGGCGCCCTCGGACCGCTGGAGTCGGCCGAACAGCGCGATGCCGTGTCGTTCGCCCTCCTGGTCCTGCTGGAGCGGCTCACCCCCGCCGAGCGGGCGGTGTACGTGCTGCGCGAGGCGTTCGCGTACGGCTACCGGGAGATCGCGGAGGTGCTGGACCTCGGGGAAGCCAACTGCCGTCAGCTGCACCGCCGGGCGACACAGCGCCTGTCCGCGGAGGGCACCCGGTTCGAGGCTGAACCCGAGCGTCAGGCCCGGCTCGTGGAGTCGTTCCTGACGGCGGCCCGCGACGGCGACGTGGCCGAGTTGGAGCGGCTGCTCGCGGCGGACGTCACCTGGTGGGGCGACGGCGGCGGCAAGGTCAGCGCGGCACGGCGGCCGATCGAGGGGCGCGAGAGGGTCCTGCGCGTCATGGCGATCGGGTTCCGGCGCTACATCGCGCCCCTCGGCCTCACGGTCGAGGAGATCAACGGCGCTACGGCGCTGGTGGCCCGGGACGGCGACGAGATCGTCGGGGTCATCACCCTGGAGATCCACGAAGGGGTCATCACTGAGGTGCGCGCGGTGGTGAACCCGGACAAGCTGGCGTTCGTGAAGCGCCAACTCGGCGGGGCCTGAACATGTCACATACGACGGGTGCTGTGCGGTCGTAGCGTCGAAGGGGCGTTCCGGAGGGGAGCGCCCCCGCGCGAAGGGACACAGCGGCATGAGCACGATCCTGGTGACCGGCGGTACCGGAACTCTCGGCCGGCTCGTCACCGAGCGACTGCGGGCGGACGGCCACGAGGTGCGTGTTCTCGCGGCGGCACGCAGACCCGGCAGGGGCCGCCCGACGAACTCGCGGCGGCACGCAGACCCGGCAGGGGCCGCCCGAGGCACCGCCCGGTGGGGCGGTCCCAGGGGCCCCGCGGCCTCCGGTCAGCGGGTCTGTGGCCCGAAGAGGTCGTCCTGCGCGCCGTCCCGTGCGGTCAGCAGCGCGCCGCGCAGGACCGCGCCGCCGCCCAGCACGCTCGCCCGCACCTCGGTCGGCAGCGGTGACATCCGGACCAGCCGCTCCTGGACGAGCCCGGCGAGCACCGGGCCGCCCGCCTGTCCGACCTCGCCGCCGAGCACCACACAGCCGGGGTCGAGGACGGCGGTCACGGACGCGGCGCCGATGGCGAGACGGCCGGCGAGGGCGTCGAGGAAGGCGGAGGCGGTGTCCTCGTCCGGGACGGCGTCCCCGCCGCCACCGATGTCCCGGCCTGCCCCGGCGTCTCGGTCGTCCCCGTCACCCCGGCCCGCCACCGCCCGTACGGCCCGGCGGACCAGCGCGGCCGCGGCCGGGCCGTCCGCCTGGCCGTCGATCAACAGCCCATAGGTACGGGCAAGTTCGGCGATGGCGGCCGCGCCCACCAGGGAGTGGAAGCCCCCTTCGCAGTCCGTCGCCGACGGCAGTGTCGTGGTGCACGGCACCGGCAGGAAGCCGATCTCACCGGTGCCGCCCGAGGCACCGCGGCGCAGGGCGCCGTCCAGCACCACGGCCGCGCCCGTGCCGTGCCCCAGCCACAGCAGCACAAAGGTGTCACGGTCGCGCGCGGCGCCCTCGCGCTGCTCGGCCAGCGCCGCGAGGTTGGTCTCGTTCTCCACGATCACGCGCGCCGGCAGCCGCTCCTGGAGCGCGGTGACCAGCCGGCGGTGCCATTCCGGCAGCCCGCTGGAGTCGCGCAGTTCCCCGGTGGCGGGGTCGATCAGTCCGGGTGCCCCGACCCCGACCGTGTGCAGCGACGCGGCACCGGCCTCCTTGGCGGCGCGCTCCACCAGCGTCACCGCCTGTTCCACCGCGGGCCCCGTACCGGTGTCGCCGCGGATGGGCACCGACGCCTCGGCGAGCACCCCGCCGAGCAGATCGGACACGAGGACGGAGACGCCACCGGTGCGCACGTCGAGGGCCGCGAGATGAGCGCGGTCGGCGACGATCCCGTACAGCCGCGCGTTCGGACCGCGCCGCTGCTCACCCGACTCCCCCACCACCGTGATCAGCCCGGCCGCGGTCAGCCGTTCGGCGAGGTCGGCGACCGTGGGCCGGGACAGTCCGGTGAGCTGCTTCAACTGCCCTGCCGTCAAGGGGCCTTCCTGCTGGAGGAAGCGCAGGGCGAGCCGGTCGTTGATGGCCCGGGCGGTGCTCGGGGATGCGGGCATACCGGGATCCTTCCAGATCGACGGGGCCTCGGGCGACGGAGCCGTTCGAGGGGCGGCTTCCTTTGCCAATCTATCTATCAGGTAGGGTTCCTAATAGTTTTCGGCGCGCAGCGGGGGCGGACACCTAGGGGCCCGAGAATGAGCGTGATGACGGACAGAGGCTATGACCAGCGCGAGGTGAGGCGCGCCCGCTGCGCCGTGGCCGCCGTGTTCGCCGTGCACGGCGCCGTCACCGGCTCCTTCGCGACCCGGGTGCCCTGGATCCAGGACCATGCCTCGCTCAGCGCCGGCCAGCTGGGGCTGGCGCTGGCGTTCCCCGCGCTCGGCGCGTCGGCCGCGATGCCGCTCGCGGGCCGGATCACCCACCGCTTCGGCGCCCGCAACGCCCTGCGCGGTCTGCTCGCCCTGTGGACACTGTCCCTGGTCCTGCCGTCCCTCTCCCCCAACCTGCTCACCCTGTGCCCGGCACTGTTCGTCTACGGCGCCTCGGCGGGCATGGCGGACGTCGCGATGAACGCGCTCGGCGTGGAGGTGGAGAACCGGCTCGGCCGGTCGATCATGTCCGGTCTGCACGGCATGTGGAGCGGGGGCGCCCTGCTGGGCTCGGCCGCCGGCACCCTCGCCGCGCACCTCGGCTCGGACGCCCGGGTGCATCACGCCCTGGCGGCCGTCGTACTGACCGTGCTGGGGCTGGTCGCCTGCACCTGGGTGCTCGATCTCCAGGCCGCCGAGGACGAGGAGCCGCCGCCCCGGTTCGCGCTGCCGCCGAAGTCGGCGCTGCTGATCGGTGCCATCGGGTTCTGCGCGGTGTTCGCGGAGGGAGCGAGTCTGGACTGGTCCGCCGTGTATCTGCGGCACGAGCTGGCCACCTCCGCCGGGCTCGCGGCCGCGTGCACGACGGGCTTCACCCTCACCATGGCCGTCGCCCGGCTCGCGGGCGACAAGGTGGTGGACCGTTTCGGCTCGGTGCGCACGGTCCGGGCGAGCGGTGTCCTGGCCGTCCTCGGCGGTCTGCTGATCGTCGGCGCGGGCCATCCGGCGGTGGCGATGGCCGGTTTCGCGCTGATGGGCCTCGGTATTGCGGTCGTCGTGCCCCTGTGCTTCGCGGCGGCGGGCCGCAGCGGGCCGAACCCCAGCCAGGCCATCGCCGGCGTCGCGACCATCACCTACACCTCGGGGCTGGTGGCGCCGAGCGCGATCGGCGGGCTGGCCCAGGCGACCAGTCTCGTGGTGTCGTTCGGCCTGGTGACGGTGCTGGCCTGCGGGCTCGCCGCGTTCGCGGGGGTGCTGCGCGCGGGCGAGCGGGACCGTCCGGGGGTCAGTCGGCCGGACGCAGCAGTTCCCGGCCCGCGGCCCTGAACCGCTCGCTCCACGACGTGGGGCGCAGCGTCGCCGCGTCGAGCCGGACGAGGACCCGGGTGCCGTGCGCGTACGTCACCGCTCCGTCGGCCGAGCAGAACCGGAACCCGTAGGTGAGACCGGTGTTCCCGAGCCGCTCCAGCCACAGGTGCACGGCGTACCCGCCCGGCCTGGTCACCGGGGCCTCGTAGCTGATCCGCAGTTCCTTGACCGCGTTGCAGAAGTCGCCCGCGGCCTCCCAGTCCCCGTCGAAGACCCAGCCCAGCTCGTGCCACAGCGCCGACCAGGCCCGTTCGACCATGACCGGATAGCGGGCGTTGTGGAGCAGTCCGAGCGCGTCCAGGTCGTCGAAGTGGACGGTGACGGGGATCAGCCGGCCGTACGACACGGCGGACGCGGCCTGGGCTTCGACGGTCACGGGCGGGGCTCCTGAAACGTTCCTGGTGAGGCGCTCGCGACGCCGCGGCGCTTGACCAACCCATGGTAAGCGGTCGCTCAGCCGACTCCCTCCGTGGGGCCGCGGCGATCGAGCCGGGCTGCCCGGAGGCGGGCCGAGGGGCGGCCTCTCTCGGATGCCGCCCCTCGGGAACCGTGACCGGTGCGTCAGCCGGCCGGTGCGAGCTGGACTTCGTCGTGCAGGCCCTTGGCGTCCACTCCCGGGAAGAGGGAGAGGTGGCCGTCGTTCCAGCGGACGATGAGGTCGTCGGCGGTGGTGTTGGCGGTGAAGGCACCGGCGGCGACCAAGGTGGCGTCCTTCCAGTTCGACTTCGCGGGCCGGACCTTGATCTCGCCCGGCAGACCCTTGGCGGTCAGGCCCGGACAGATGGTGGTCTCGCCGTCGATCCAGCGCACCAGGAGGTCATCGGTGCCCTTGCCGGTGAAGGAGCCGGTGGAGAGCTGCTCGGCATAGGGCCAGGTGGCGTTCTTGGCGACGATCTGGGCTGCTTCTTCAGCCCGTTGGCCGCCAGGTCGCTGAAGAGGGAGACGTGGCCGTCCTTGAAGGCCACCAGCAGGTCGTCGCGCTGTCCGCCGGGCGTGAAGCGGCCGGTGGACAGCACCCGGGCGTCGTCCTGCCAGGCGGGGGTCTTCGGTGGGGCGAGCTGCTTCTCGCCGTGGAATCCCTTGGCGTCGACGGTCGTGTACTGGGTCATCTCGCCGTCGATCCAGCGCACGACGAGTCCGTCCGTGCCGGTGCCGGCATTGATGCTGCTTAGCGAGAGGGCCTTGGCCCAGATGCTCTTGGCGGCGGCCAGCCGGTATTCGGCGGCGAAGGGGTGGGCGGGGTCGTTGCCGTTGCCGCCCTGGTAGAGGGGGACCTTGCCGTCGTCCCAGCGGACGATCAGGTCCATGTGCCGCCTGCCGCCTGCCGAGCCGCCGGTGTAGTAGCCCGCGGTCATCTGCTCGGCGTGCTTCCACGGGGCGCCGACGAACGCGGGGCCGTAGGCGACCTGCTGGACCCAGTCGGCCAGGTCGTCGACGCGGGCGGCGCTCGCTCCCGTGCGGGTCTCCGCGGGGTCGGCGCCCAGGCAACCGCCCTGCCAGGACAGGCTGTTGACACCTACGACCACGGTGCGTCCGTTCGCCGTGCCCAGCGCGGGGCCGCCGGTGTCGCCCTTGCAGATCGCGGCGCCGTCGGACTTGGCCGCCAGGCCCAGGGTGGTGGTGCCCACGGCCTGGACGGTGAACGCGGCCGCGTGCGCTCGGTCGGGCACCCACTCGTCGTGTGTGCGCCCGTATCCGGCGGCCTGGACCTCGTCGCCCACGCCGGGCGCGGTGTCGGCCACCGGGACGGGGGTGACTCCGCTGACCGGCGTGGCCAGTTGGGCCATCACCACGTCGCGGTCCGTACGGGGGACAAGGTTCACCACCTGCTGGGAACCGCCGCCGAGGGTGGCCGTGGTCTTCAGCTTCGGCGCGCCGAGGCTTCCCGCGCCGCGAAGGTTGCCGAGAAGTGCCTTCAGTGCTTCCTCGCCGGCACCAAGGTCCTCATGGCCGACGGCTCGACCAAGAACATCGAGTCCGTCAAGGCCGGCGAGCTGGTGCTCGCGACGGATCCCGTGAGCGGTGTCACCGGGGCACGACCGGTGACCGACCGGATCGTCACCGAGCACGACAAGCGGTTCGACGAACTGACCCTGCGCACCCGCCACGGCATCGAACAACTCACCGCCACGAACGAGCACCCCTTCTGGTCCCCTTCGGCCGGAAACTGGGTGAAGGCCGGGAACCTGCACGCTGGGGCGACCCTTCGGACCGTCGACGGCAGCACGGTCACCGTCCAGAGCCATCGCTCCTTCGAGAAAACCGCCCGGACATACAACCTCACCGTTGCCGGCCTGCATACGTACTACGTACTGGCCGGCCGGACACCGGTCCTCGTCCACAATGCGAACTGCAATGTCGCCGATGCGCGACGCCTCCAGGCCAAGATGGCCGCGGAGGAACTCGCAGGCGCCGACGGGCACGCGTTCCGTAAGCACGTCCTGGAGCAGGGAGAGTTTCCCGGCATCCGGACCCGCCAGCAGTTCGCCGACATGGTCGAAGACGTCGTTCTCAACGGCGAGCGCCGAGTTGGTGCCGGCGGGCGAAGCGCCCACTGGCGTAATGGAGTGATTGTGATCAGGAACCCCAACGCTCGGGACGGTGGCACCGTCTTCGCACCCAAGGAAGGAAAAGACTATTTCTCAGGAACTTCAGGCCCGAATAGGAGGAACGCCTTCATGAAGGTGGAGGACCACGGTGCGGAGATCGTCGTCACCATGCCCAGAGAGGAGTTCTTCCTCGTCGTCTCACTCATGAGCGAAGCGCTTGAGACGGGGGACGAACGAGACTTCGAGACACGCGTGGGCGCATCGAAGGACGAGGTGCGGGCCCTGCTGCGGAGCCTGCCTGATCTACCGCTGGGCGGCAACCACTAGCTCCGTTCTGCGCCACTACAGCCAGAAAGGCGCTCGGCTGGGATGCTCCAGCCGGGCGCCTTTCCGCGCAGCGACTCCTTCCTTCGTACCGGAGCTGCTGGGCCATACGTTCGGGCAGTTGAGCTGCGACCCGCTGTGGACTGCTGCCGGGCTCCGCGCTGTCGTTCCGGCATGCCCCACCTCGCAGGCGAGGTCGTCCCGGGTCGCCCACCGGCTGCGCGGCCCGCTCACCCGGATGCGTCCCCCGCTGGAACGCGTCCTCGGCCCGCGCATCCAGCACCCGGCCGTGCTCCGGCTGCTGGAACGCTTCAGCTCCCCGGCCCAGATCCGCAAAGCCGGACGCCGTCAACTGATCACCATGCTCCCTCCCGGTTCGGCAGGGCAGCCTGCCGGTCGGCCGACCGAAGTGGCTGCCGCCGTAGTAGAACCCGTGCCCGACGGTTCGCGGCCTTCATGACCCGTCCGGCACCTGCCGGCAACGCGAGACGGTCCGTCCGCGACCGCTCCCCCGGCGGGTTCAGCCCGCAATGGAGTCCAGCTGCTCGGCCGCGGGGCGCAGGGCCCACAGGTCGCCGCCGGGCGGGGGCTCCAGCAGGTGTACGGCCTGCCTGGCCCGGAGGTCGCCCGCGTCCGCCGCCGCGTGCACCACGTCGGTCGCCGCGTACCGGTGGAACTCCAGCTCCGGATGGGTCCAGGAGGCGGCGCCGGTAGCGGCGGGCAGCAGGTAGTCGACGGCCTGGAACAGGCCCTGCCCGTCCGGGCCACGGTAGGACCACAGGTCGACGCCGACATGCCGGCCTATGGCCGCGAGCCGGGTGTAGGCGACCAGGTCGAAGGTCGAGTAGTGCCAGCTGCGCGTCCGGGCCAGTTCCTGCGGCTGGCTGCCGTCGCCCTCTATCTGTGTGTCGATGCGCGCGGTGCGCGCGGCGAGGACGGTCCGCCGGGCGAGGTCCTTGTCGCCGGTGGCGTACGCGAGGGCGGCGAGCTGCATGTCGTAGAAGGTGCCGTGGTTGTTCTGGGCGGCGCCCTCCTCCTTGCCGAAGGCGCTGTCCGTCAGCCAGTTCCGGAAGGCGACGTTCCAGTCGTGCATCGCGGTCCGGTCCGCCCTGGACCAGCCGGGCGCGCCGGTGTCCAGCAGGGCGATCGCGTCGAGGACGCTGGTGTAGGACTGCGAGAAGTCGATGATGCCGATGGCGCGGCCGTCGTACTTGCACGGGATGAACTGCCCGTGCTCCAGATCGGGGTTCATCCGGGTCGCCGGGTCGAGGAACCAGGTGCGCAGGACCTGGGCGGCCTTCTGGGCGTACTGCTTCTTCCCGGTGTAGTACCAGGCCAGCGAGAGGTCGTAGGACGAGCCGAAGACCTTCTCCACGTCCTGGCGGTCCGTCCCGCTGTCGACGTCGGGGTTGCGCTGCCCGTCACGCTGCACATAGGGGCAGCCCCAGGGGTTGTCCGCGGTCTTCGGCTGCGTGGGCCACCAGTAGGGGGCCTGGCTCAGATACTCGTGGACGTCCCCGCCGGGTGCGGGCCTCGGCTTGTCGACGACCGTCCACGGCCCCTGGCCCAGCCAGGCGTCGGCGCGCGCGGTCAGAGCCTTGAGCGCACCGCGCAGCCGGGCGTCCCCGTGGTCGAGCCGGATTCCGGTCTGTTGCAGCCGGGTGCCGTCGAGCACGGCGGTCGCGGGGACTTTCGGGGCCGCGTGGGCGGAGGCGGTGGGTACTCCCGCGATCGCCACGGCCGTGAAGGCGGTCGCCACGGCGAGCAGGGCGGCCAGCCGGGATCGAGCACTCATCAACGCTCCGATCATATACGTGAACGCAGTTCATGAGTGGGACCGTGTGAGCGTAGGGCCCGCTGGTGCCCCTGACAATGGTTCGGACAGTTCTTCACGTACAGAGAAAGAGAAGCTTCACCATGGACCTCGGCGTGCGCTGGAAGCTGCACGGTGACGGGCGTACGCCCGCGCCCGGAGCGGTCGTCCGCCCCGACGAACGGCTCTCCTGGCCCCGCACGATCGGGCTCGGCGCCCAGCATGTCGTGGCCATGTTCGGTGCAAGTTTTGTCGCCCCCGTGCTCATGGGGCTCGACCCCAACCTCGCGATCATGATGTCGGGCGTCGCGACCGTGATCTTCCTGCTGGCCACCCGCGGCCGGGTGCCGAGCTACCTCGGCTGCTCCCTGTCCTTCGTGGGCGTCGCCGCGGTGATCCGGGCGCAGGGCGGCACCAGCGCCACCGTGACCGGCGCCGTGTTCGTCGTGGGCATCGTGCTGTTCCTGGTGGGCCTCGCGGTCCAGCGGTTCGGGGCGCGGATCATCCACGCGGCGATGCCGCCGATCGTGACCGGCGCGGTCGTCATGCTGATCGGGTTCAACCTCGCGCCGGTCACCGCGTCGACGTACTGGCCGCAGGACCAGTGGACCGCGCTGCTGGTGATGCTGTTCACCGGGCTCGCCGTGGTGTGCCTGCGCGGTTTCTGGTCCCGGATCGCGATCTTCCTGGGCCTGCTCTTCGGCTACGGGATCTCATGGGCCTTCGACCGGGTCCTCGGAAAGATCCACTCGGTGGACGCGAGCGGCAAGCTCACCGCCCACTGGCGTCTGGACCTGTCCGGGGTCGGCAAGGCGGACTGGATCGGCCTGCCCCACTTCCACGGACCGTCCTTCCAGTGGTCCGCCGTCCTGGTCGCCCTGCCCGTGGTGATCGCCCTGGTCGCGGAGAACGCCGGGCACGTCAAGGCGGTCGGCGAGATGACCGGCGACCCGCTGGACGACAAGCTCGGCACCGCGATCTCCGCGGACGGCGTCGCCTCCATGCTCTCCACCGCGGTCGGCGGCCCGCCCAACACGACGTACTCCGAGAACATCGGCGTGATGGCGGCCACCCGTGTCTACTCGACCGCCGCCTACTGGGCCGCGGCCGGCTTCGCCCTGCTCTTCGGCGTCTGCCCCAAGTTCGGCGCGATCGTGGCCGCGATCCCCGGCGGAGTGCTCGGCGGCATCACCGTCATCCTGTACGGCATGATCGGCCTGCTCGGCGCGCAGATCTGGATCAGCTCCAAGGTCGACCTGCGCAACCCGCTGAACCTGGTGCCGGCCGCCGCGGGCATCATCATCGGCGTCGGCAACGTCAGCCTGAAGTTCACCGACCACTTCTCGCTGAGCGGCATCGCCCTGGGCACGCTGGTCGTCATCACCGGCTACCACGCGCTGCGGGCGCTGGCACCCGCGCATCTGAAGACCCAGGGACCGCTGCTGGACCCGGGCACCTCCTCGTACGACGAGGAGAGCGCCGAGGGCGACGGCACCTCGGCTCCCCGGGACACCCTCGGGCACACGGGCTCCTAGGCCCTGTCGTCAAACTCCCGCCTGCCCCGCGACGCCATGCACGCACTCTCGCCGCACCTGACGCCGCGGAGCCCGCCCTCCGGGCGGACGACGGGAGTTTGACGACAGGACCTAGGGAGCGTGCGACGCGCGCACGCCGGTTCGTGGAGCGCAGCGCGCGGGCACGCACGTTCGTGGACGCCCTCCGTCCCCCTGACGGCCGACGGAGGGCGTCCCCCGTTCCGGGGAAGCACGCGGGCCGCGGCTGCTCCGGTCGGCCCAGGGCTGTCACCCTGCCCCCATGGTGCGGTTGGAGCAGTTCACGACCGGGGTGGACTCGGTCGTCTCACGGATGCGCGCGCTCGACGGAGACTGGCCGGAGCGCGACGGCGTCGCGGTCTTCAACCGGGTCTACCTAGCCGTCACCCAGGAGGTCGACCGCCGTCTGGAGGGCGGGTACTTCCGGGACCGCCGAGGGGCGATCGCGCTGGACGTGCGGTTCGCCGAGCGGTATCTGGCCGTGGCCGAGGAGGGGCCGCTGCCCGCCTGCTGGCGGCCGTTGTTCCAGCTGCGGCGCCATCCGGGCGTACGGCCGCTGCAGTTCGCGCTGGCCGGGATCAACGCCCACATCGGCCATGACCTGGCACTCGCCGTCGTGGACACCTGCCGCACGCTCGACTGCGAACCGGCCGTTCTGGAGGACGAGTTCGAGCGGGTGGGCGACCTCCTCGTCGCGCTGGAGGAGCACATCCGCGAGGACCTGATGCCCGGGCCCGATCTGCTCCAGCTCGCCGACCCGCTGACGCATCTGCTCGGCGCCTGGAGCCTGGAGCGGGCCCGGGAGGCCGCCTGGTCGGCGGCCCGCGCGCTGTGGGCGCTGCGGCATCTGCCGGACGTGGCGGAGGAGTTCGCGCACCGGCTCGACGCGGCGGTGGGATTCGCGAGCCGGATGCTGCTCACCCCCCTGCCGCACTGATCCGGCCGGCCGCGCCTGTCGTGTCGCGACGTGCCCTTGTGACCGCTGTACGTTGATGAGGCGGCCCCTCCCAGGCGAAGGAGCGACAGGTATGGCGACCCGGCTCGGACTCGGCCTCCCCCAGAACAAGCAGTACGACATCGGGCGGGACGTGCCGGACGTCGCACGCACCGCGGAGGCGATGGGCTACGACAGCCTGTGGGTGTACGAGCGCGCCCTGTTCCCCGAGACCACCACCCAGGGGCTCTACGGCGTCGAGGGCCTGCCCTGGCCGGACAGCTACCGCGGGGTGGCGGAGCCCCTGGTCACCCTCGCCCTCGCCGCCACCGCCACCCGGCGCGTCCGGCTCGGCACGAGCGTGCTGGTGGCGCCCCTGCACGGCCCCTTCCAGCTCGCCAAGGCGCTGGCCTCGCTGGACGCGGCGAGCGGCGGCCGGGTCGTGGCGGGCCTGGGCACGGGCTGGTCCCTCGACGAGTACGCGGCGGCCGGGGTGCGCCCGTTCGAGGAGCGCGGCCGGGTCATGGACGAGATCATCGATGTCTGCCGTGCCGTCTGGGGCCCGGACCCGGTCACCTACGAGGGCTCGCTCACGACGATCTCCTCGGCGGTGGTCGCGCCCAAGCCGGCCCGGCCGATCCCGATCCTGCTGGCGGCGACCAACAGGAGGGCGCAGCGGCGGCTGGTCGAGAAGGCCGACGGCTGGATCCCGGTGGCCCTCGGCGCCGAGGTGCTGGCAAGTCAGTGGCGCGTCTTGCAGGACCTGGCCGCCGAGCAGGGCCGCGTCGAGCCGCTGCAGACCGTGCTGCGCACGAACGCCGCGTACTCGGCGAAGCCGTACTCCGGCCAGGACCGGGGCCCCTTCCAGGGCAGTGTCGACCAGATCGTGGAGGATCTGGTGGCGCACGCCCAGGTCGGCCTCGAGGAGATCCTCATCGACCTTCAGGGCTCGGTCCGGGACGCGGAGGAGCTGAAGGACGTGGCCGCGCAGGTGTACACGTCCGTACGGGCGGCCGGCATCTGACCGGCCGCCCGTCGTCGGATCATCGGTCCGACAGCCCGAGGATCCCTCGGTCCGTCGGTCCGGCTCAGTCCTCCGGCAGCTCCACCGGCGCGATCTCGTCGTAGACGTCGCCGGGGCCGGGGTTGGTCGGGTCGGTCTCGCCGCCGAAGTGGTGCATCACGCCCCACACGGCGTTGAGCGCAGTCTGCACGGCGCCCTCGGCCCAGCCCGCCGTCCAGGAGATGTCGTCGCCTGCGAGGAAGATGCCGCGCTTGTCGGCGGGCAGCCGGTCCTGCATGAAGTGCGTGAACAGGCGCCGCTGGTAGCGGTAGTGGCCGGGCAGGTTGGCCTTGAACGCGCCCATGAAGTAGGGCTCGTTCTCCCAGGAGACGGTAACCGGGTTGCCGATGATGTGCTTCCTGATGTCGACCTTCGGGTAGATCTCGCCGAGGGACTTCAGCATGACCTCCATCCGCTCGCTCGCGGACAGCGGCAGCCACTTCAGGCTGTCGTCGCACCAGGTGTAGGACAGGCAGATGACGGCGGGCTTGTCCGGACCGTCGTCCAGCAGATAGGTGCCGCGGGTCATCCGGTCGGTGAGCGTCATCGACATGACGTCCCGGCCGGTCTCCTCGTCCTTGTCCAGCCAGAAGGGCCGGTCCACCGGCACGAAGAGCTTGCTGGACTCCATGTAGTGGGTGCGCTCGATGGCCGTCCAGTGGTCGATCGGGAACAGCGCGTCGTCACAGGCAATCTTGGAGAGCAGCATCCAGGACTGGGCGGTGAAGATCGCCGCCGGGTAGGTGCGGATGTCGCCGTGCGCGTCGGTGACGGTGATCCGGTTGCCGGCGGTGCGGTGCAGCCGGGTGACGGCGGGCCGGGGCTCGCCGCCCTCGTGCAGGGACTTCAGGGACGTCCCGTGGGCCCAGTGCACGATCTTCTGGGGCTCGCGCTCCCACAGCCGCAGCGGCAGCTGCTGGGAGCCGCCGACGATGCCCCGGTGGTGGTCGTCGGCCTCGGTGTAGACGACCCGCAGGATCTCCAGGATGGAGTTCGGGAAGTCGGTGTCCCAGCCGCCGGTGCCGAAGCCCACCTGGCCGAAGATCTCGCGGTGCCGGAAGGACTTGAAGGCCTCGGAGTCGCAGAGGAAGCCGTAGAAGGTCTGGTTGTCGAGCTTCTCGACGAGCTTCGCCCAGATCTCGCGGATGCGCGGCACATCGCGCTCGCGCATGGCGCGGTTCATGTCGGAGAAGTCGGCGCCCTCCTCCAGGCAGGCGTTCCACGCGTTCGCGACGTCACGGTAGACCTGCGGCAGGTCGTCGAGCGTCTCGGCGTAGTGGCTCTCGCCCTTGAGGTCCACGACCGTCGAGGGGGTGGCCTCGGCGAGCGGGTTGGGGAACGGCGCGGTCCGGAGGTCGACCAGGTCGATGTAGTGCTGGAGTGCCGTGGAGGAGGGCGGGAAGCGCATCGCGCCCATCTCGGCGGTCAGCGACGGGTCGCAGCCCTCGAATCCGACGGTGCGCAGCCGGCCGCCGATCTGGTCGGCCTCGTAGACGACGGGCTTGAGGCCCATCTTCATCAGCTCGTACGCGGCCACGATGCCGGAGAGGCCACCGCCGATGACGGCGACCTCGGTGCCGTGCTCGGTCGCGGGAATCTGGCCGAGGCCCGCCGGGTGGGCGAGGAAGTCGTCGTAGGCGTAGGGGAAGTCCGGGCCGAACATGGTGATCGGCGGCTGCTGCTCGTCGGCGTGCTCGACGGCGTTGGGCACCGTGGACGTCATGGGGTACGGACTCCTTGCGGGAAGAACTCGGGGGAGGAGGGCTGCGGGGTCAGACCAGGGACCCGTACAGGCCGGGGCGGCGGTCCTTGAGGTACGGGTTGGCCTCGCGGGAGGCGGCGAGGTGCGCGGGGTCGACGTCGGCGAGGACGAGTTCCTCGACGCGGGCGGCCCGGGCGCGGGCGATCCCGTCGGGTCCGGCGAGGGTGGACAGCCCGACGAACTCGAACTCCCCTTCCTGGCCGACCCGGTTGACGTAGGCGATGTACATCTGGTTCTCGAAGGCCCGCACCGGTACGAGGGACTCGGCGACGAACTGGAACGGATGCATCTGGGCCGTGGGGACCACGAGGAGGTCGGTGCCGGCCAGGGCGTGGGCGCGGACGTTCTCCGGGAACTCGACGTCGTAGCAGATCATCAGGCCGATGTGGAGGCCGTCCAGCTCGGCCTGGACGACCGGCTGGTCGCCCGGGACGAAGTGATCACGCTCGAAGCCGCCGAAGAGGTGGGTCTTGCGGTAGTTCGCGAGGCGGGTGCCGTCGGCGGAGATGAGCTGGGCGGCGTTGAAGACGGTCTCGCCGTCCCGCTCCGGGTAGCCGTAGGCGACGGCCAGGCCGTGCCGGGAGGCGATGTCCGCGATCACGTCGGCGGAGTCGCCGTCGGCGGGCTCGGCGAGCCGGGCGATCGCGTCGTCGATCGCGTAGCCGGTGAGGAACATCTCCGGAGTGATCAGCAGCCGGGCCCCCGCAGCGGCGGCACGGCCCGCGGCCTCGTCGAGCACCTTGAGGTTCTCGACGACCGAGCCGGGGCGGCCGGAGCTCTGGAGCAGGGCGGTGCGCATGCGTGTTCTCCACCGGTGCGGAAGGGTTTGGGGGGCCGCTTAGACGGTACGGTCGGCGCCCTCGGCCGGACAAGGAGAACCCGTTGCGCGCCGGTGCGTGATTCGTTGCGTGCACCGGGGGCCGCCCGGCGATTCGTTGCGTGCCTCCCGAGCCGCCTCGCGACCGGCGGGGCGCGAGTGGCCCGGGTGCGCCAGCCGGCCCCCCGGGCTCACAGCTCGCGCAGCCGGTCCACGATCTCGCGCAGCAGCTCGGGGTCGGCCGCCGGGGCGCCCGCGGGCCCGGAGCGCGGCTCGTCGATGCGTACGAGTCCGGCCTCCGCGAGGTCGCCGACCAGCACCCGGACGACGGTCAGCGGCAGATCGGCGTCCGCAGCGAGTTCCACGACCGGCCGGGGGCCGCGGCGCACCAGGTCGAGCAGGGACGCCCGGGCATGGTCGACGTCCCCGCGCCGGTCCTCCGTGTCCAGGGCGGTGATCCGCGACATCAGGTCGATGGTGTGCCGGTGCGAGGGGCGGGTACGCCCCCGCGTCACCATGTACGGGCGCACCATCGGCCCGGTCTCGTCCTCGTACCAGTGGTCGTCGTCGGACACGGTGGGTCAGGAGCCGGCCGGGCCCGTGGCCGTCCGCACGGCGGCGTCCATATGGCGGCCGACCCGGCGGACGAGCAGCGCCATCTCGTGCGCCAGCTGTCCGACGTCGGTGCGGGCCTCGCTCAGCACGGCCAGCCGGGTGCCGGCCCCGGCCGGGGTGATGAACAGGTACGCGTCGTCGAGCATCACCATGGTCTGCCGGACGTTCCCGCCGCCGAACCGCTCCCCCGCCGAGGCTGCCAGGCTGTGGAAGCCGGAGGACACGGCGGCGAGGTGCTCGATGTCCCGTCGGGGCATGCCCTCCGAGCGGCTCAGTGGCAGGCCGTCCGCGGTCAGCAGCACGGCCTGGCGTACATGGTCGGTTCTGGCCACGAGATCGTCGAGCAGCCAGCCCAGATCGGTGCCGGGCTGCTGCTCGGCCTCGTCGGAGTGCTCGGGGCTCTGGTCACGGCGCATCGTCGGCGTCGGTCCCTTCCTCGGTGTCGGTTCGCTCCGTGGGGGGCTCGTGGGGGCCGGTGTCGCTCGGGATGCCCTTCCGGCCGCGGTCCAGGCCGCGCTGGTAGGCACCGAAGATCGCCCGTACCTCCTCGGCGCTCACCTCACGCCCCGGGGCCTCCTCGGCGGCCGGGGCGTCGGTGCGCAGTTCGGGGGCGAGCGAGCTCTGCCGGACCCGGGTGGGCAGGGCGTGGGTGGCGGAACCGGGACGGCCGGGAGCCGGGGCGTCGGGGCCCGTCCCACCGGTGGCCGGGGCGTCCGTGCCCGCATTGTCGGAGGCCTCACGCGCGGGCCGCCGCTCCGGCTCGGGCGCCGGCTCCCGGGTGAGCACCGCCGTCCTCTCCCGTACAGGCAGCGTCAGCACGGGCGCGTCCTCCCGCCGGGCCGGAGTCCCGGGCGGCACGGGCGCCTCGTCGGGAGCGGCCGGAGTCCCGGGCTCCACCTCCGCCAGAACCGCGGCCGGCAGCAGCACCACCGCCGTCGTACCGCCGTACGGCGACCGGGTCAGGGTGACCTCGATGCCGTGCCGGGCGGCGAGCCGGCCCACCACGTACAGGCCAAGCCGGTCGTGGCGGGTCGGGTCGAAGTCGTCGGGCCGGGTGAGCGTGCGGTGGGCCGCGTCGAGCTGGTCGGGGCCGAGACCGAGGCCGCGGTCGTCGATCTCCAGGACGAAGTCGCCGCGGACGCGGTCGGTGCGCAGGGTGACCCGGGTGTGGGGCGGCGAGAACACGGTGGCGTTCTCGAGGAGCTCGGCGAGCAGATGCACGACGTCGGCGACGGCGTCCGCCGCGACCCCGACCTCCGGCATCGGCGGGACCACGACCCGTGCGTAGTCCTCGATCTCGCTCACCGCGGAGGACACCACGTCGGCTACGGGCACGGGCCGCCGCCAGCGGCGGCCGGGCGCCGCACCGGAGAGGATGATCAGGCTCTCCGCGTTGCGCCGCATACGGGTGGTCAGATGGTCGATCCGGAACAGCTCCTCCAGGGCGTCCGGGTCGTCCGTACGCCTCTCCAGCGTGTCGACCAGCTTCAGCTGGCGGTGGACGAGCGCCTGATTGCGCCGCGCGATGTTGAGCAGCACGGCGAAGAGCCCGCTCCTGAGCATGGCCTGCTTCACGGCCGCCTCGACGGCCGCGCGGCGGGCGGCGTTGAAGGCCCGGCCGACCTGCCCGATCTCGTCGGAGCTCGCCTCGCCCTCGGCCAGTGGCGGCGCCGCCACCTGGGCGTCCACCTCCTCGCCCGCGCTCAACCGTTCCATGACGTCGGGCAGTTGCCGTGTCGTCAGCAGGTCGGCGGCGTCCCGCAGGGCCTCCAGTCGGCGCGAGATCCGCCGGGCGCCGCGCACCGCCAGCCAGAGGGACAGACCCATGGCGGCCAGTCCGACCAGCGCGACGACGGCGGCCTTGGCCAGTTCCCGGTAGGCGAACGCCGTCCCGCGTGCGGCCGAGTTCTTGGCCGCCTGAGTGCACAGCAGCATGTAGCGCTGCACGGCCCGGTCGGTGGTCGTCCGCCAGGAGTCGGCCGCGACCGCCCGGCCCGCGCCGTCGGCACCCGCCCGCAGCAGGGCGTCCTCGCCCTCGGTCAGGGCCCGGTGCACGTCGTCGCGCTGGAACCGCTCGAAGAGCGTCCGCGAGTCGGACGGCAGGGCGGGGACATAGGTCCGCTCGAACACCCGGCGGTCCTCGATGGTGGCCGCGAGCATGTCGTACTGACCGCCCGTCAGCCTCCCCGCGGCGCGTGCCCCGGCGACGATCGCGTCCTCCCGGGAGACGAACTCCCTTACCCGGACCAGCTCGCTGACGGTCTGCGCCTCCCGCGCGAGGCGGCCGGCCTGCAACGCGGTGAGGGCGGACTGGACGTCGAAGTCGGGTTCCACGAGGGCGCTGTACTCGGACACCGCGCCGTCCCAGGAGATACGGCCCGACAGCACCCGCTCCCGCAGTCCCTCCAGTTTGTCCGCAGCGGCGAGCGCGGAGTCGAGTGCCCGCTGCTGCCCGGCGGACAGCCGGCTGCGGTCCGCGCCCTGGATCGCCGTGCGCATGGCGTTCACGGCCCGGTCGGTGCGGCGCTGCTGCTCCAGTAGATCGAGGGCCGCACCGTTGCGGTGGCCCCCGCCCAGATACGCGGCGGCGAGCCGCCGCTCGATCTGGATCTGGCCGGTCGCCGTGTCGACGGGCGTGCCGAAGTCCTCGTAGACGCCCTGGAGCCGGACCAGTGCCCGGAGTTCACCGGTCACCGACACCATGGCGAAGCTCCACAGGATCAGCAGGGCGATCGCCGGAGCCAGTGAGAGCGCCACGATACGCGCGCGAACCGTGGTGGGACGGCCGAAGGGCCAACGCATGGTCTCCCCCGGGGGAACAGGACGGTCGGGTGCCTGGCGGGACTCGGGTGACCTGCAGGTATTACCCGCCGGTAGTGAACGCGCCACAACCTACGGGAAGGATCACGCCACCGCAATGGTTGCCCTGGGTAACCCGGAGTCAGAGCCTCCGGGACACGGCGAAGGTGGTGAGGACCGCCGCGTGGTCCGAGGGCCAGTCGTTGTCGGCGACGTCGGGCCAGGCGCTCGGGGTGCCGGTGACCACGGTGCGGGAGTCGAGCACCGTGAGGCCCCGGTGCAGCACGAAGTCGATGCGGTCCTGCGGTTCGGGGCGCCCGCTGCCGTCCTCGTGCAGAGGGTGGATCGGGGACCATGTGTGGCCCGGGTCGCGGACCGGGTCGGGGTGCGCCGCACGGTAGGAGTCGCGCAGGCCCGCCTCCTCGGCGGCCCGGGTCACCGGCCAGGCGACGTC
The DNA here is from genome assembly GCF_042889625.1 of Streptomyces sp. NPDC002573. Taxonomy (NCBI): domain Bacteria; kingdom Bacillati; phylum Actinomycetota; class Actinomycetes; order Kitasatosporales; family Streptomycetaceae; genus Streptomyces; species Streptomyces sp. NPDC002573. The sequence goes on from NZ_JBIARC010000021.1 coordinate 94,856, forward strand.
CGGCCAGTCCAGGTGCGAGGGGCAGTTGAAGTCGCCGGTCAGCACGACCGGCACATCGGCCGACTCGTCGATCCGCCGCAGGGTGTCCCGCATCTGTGCGAGCCGCGCCTCCTCATGGGCGATCAGCTCGGCCTCGGGCAGTCCGTCGAAGAGGGACTCGTAGGGCCCGTAAGGCGTGTAGTCCAGGTGGGCCGTCCAGATGTCGACCTCGCACCCCGGGGCGACGCGCACCCTGACGCCAGCCGCGCCGTAGAAGCCCACCTCCGGGTCGCCGAAGCGGCAGGTGATGGGGTACCGGCTGATGACGCCGAGGTTCTCCCCGGCCCGGTGGTGGTACCAGCCGAGCGCCTCGGCCAGTTCCTGGGCCGCCGTGCCGGCCGTCTCCTGGAGGCCCACCACATCGGCCCCCGTCTCCAGGACGGTCTTGAGCTGCTTGGCCCGGTGGTCGTCGACCATGCCTCCGCCGAGCCACAGGTTCCAGCTCATCACCCGCAGTTCGCACGACAGCAGGGACCGCAGCCGCTCGGGCGTGACCTCCTCCAGGCTGGCCAGCACGGTGCGCCCGGGGGCCGCGTCGATCGGCGCGAGCGACGGTACGGCGAGCACCGCGCAGCCCGCCGCCTCGGCCGAGGCGACCCCGGTCGGGGTGTCCTCCACGGCCACACAGCCGGCCGGGTCCACACCCAGCGCACGGCACGCGGCCAGGTACGGGTCGGGCGCGGGCTTGGTGTGCTCGGTGTCGTCGGCGGTGACGGAGACCGCGAAGCGTTCGGCGCCCAGCGCCTGGAGGACGGTGTCGGTGACGGCCCTGGGGGAGGCGGTCACCAGCGCGGTGGGGACGCCGTCGCGGGCGAGGGCGTCCAGCAGAGCGAGCGCGCCCGGGCGGGGCACGACCCCGTTCCGGACCCGGTCGGCGAACTCACGGTGCAGCTCCGCGGCGACATCGGCGGCCGGGGCGCCGGTGAGCGAGGCCAGCCAGTCGGCCGTGTGCTCGATGGGGCGGCCGAGCACCTCCGGCTGATCGTCGTCGTCCAGTGTCCGGCCGAGTCCGGCCGCGACCCGCTCCACCGCCTCCCACCACAGTCGCTCGGTGTCGACGAGGGTGCCGTCCATGTCGAACAGGACGGCCTGGAGCGGGAGTCGGGTCACGGTTCTCTCTTTCCTGTGTGGGGGGAGCAAGGCATGCAGGGCATGCGGACGGGAACAGCGGGCCTCAGCGGGCGCGTTCGGCGACCAGCACCGGACGCTCCGGCAGCGTCACCGTCACGGCGGCGCCGGCGCCGAGTCCGGCCGCGTCGTGCGCCGGCAGGTCGGCCTTCACCTCGGTGGCGTCGGCGAGACGCACGGTCAGCCGGACTGTGGCGCCCAGGAACGCGGTGGCGACCACGCGCGCCTCTCCCGTGTCGTCCGCGGTCACCCGGACCGACTCGGGCCGCACCAGCACGTCCACCTCGGTCGCGGCGGGCGTGTCCCCGTCCACGGGGAGCCGCTGCCCGAGCACCTCGACGGTGTCCGAGTTCAGCCGGCCCGGGATCCGGCTCATCGTGCCGACGAACTCGGCGACGAAGGCGGTGGCCGGACGCCCGTACAACTCGGCCGGGTCGGCGCACTGTTCGAGTCGGCCGGCGCGCATCACCGCGACCCGGTCGGCCATGGACAGGGCCTCCTCCTGGTCGTGGGTGACGAACAGGGTGGTGATGCCGAGTTCCTGCTGAAGGCGGCGGATCTCCTCGCGCAGGGTGAGCCGCACCTTGGCGTCGAGCGCGGAGAGCGGCTCGTCGAGCAGCAGGACGCGCGGGCGCAGGGCGAGCGCCCGGGCCAGGGCGACGCGCTGCTGCTGTCCGCCGGAGAGCTGGTGCGGGAAGCGCTCGCCCTTGTCGCCGAGACCGACCAGGTCGAGCAGCTCGGCGGCGCGGGCGCGCCGCTGCGCGGTGCGCACCTTGCGCATGCGCAGCCCGAACGCCACGTTGTCGAGCACGGTCAGATGCGGGAAGAGGCTGTACGACTGGAAGACCATACCGGCGTCGCGGCGGTGCGCCGGAACGCGGGTGATGTCCTCGCCGTCGACGAGCACCGCGCCGGAGTCGGGGTGCTCGAATCCGGCGAGCATCCGCAGCGCGGTGGTCTTGCCGCAGCCGGAGGGGCCCAGCAGGGCGAGGAGTTCGCCGGGCCGGACGGTGAGGTCGAGCCCGTCGAGGGCCACGGTGGGGCCGAACTCCCGGCGCAGGGCGCGGAATTCGACGGTGGCGGCGTTGTCGCGGGATTCGGCCGCAGCGGTCGGGGCGGCCTGGTCGAGGGTCATGTGGTTCATCCCTTGGCGGCGGTTCGGGAGCGCCCGCCGAAGACGGCGAGCGAGAGGAGCAGGGCCCAGGTGACGAGCAGGCTGAGCACGGAGACGGCGACGGACAACTGGGCCTGCTCGCCGCCGATGCTGTAGATCCACACGGCGAAGGGGGTGAATCCGAGCAGCTGTGCGACGGTGAACTCGCCGAGGACCAGGGCCAGGGTGAGGAACGAGGCGTTCAGCAGGGCGCCGCGCAGATTGGGCAGCACCGCCTGGACGAGGGCCTTGGGCCAGCTGGCCCCGCAGCTTCGGGCCGCCTCGACCAGGGTGCGCACGTGGATGGCGCGCAGGCCGGCGTCCAGCGCCCGGTACACGAACGGCAGCGCCATCACGACGTAGGCGAGGACCAGCACGAACGGGAAGTCCGGGTTCTGGATCGCCACGAACGTCTCGAACAGCGGCGTGCGGGACAGATAGTCGGGGCCCCACTTGAGCACGGTCGAAATGCCCGCGACGAACGCGATCGGCGGCACGACCAGCGGCAGTGAACAGACGACCTCCACGACCGGACGCAGCTTCGGCGCGCCGAGCCGCAGCGCGACCATGGCGGGCACCATGAGCAGCAGGACCAGGGCGATGGTCGCGGCGGCCAGTTCCAGCGAGAGCAACAGGCTGGTGGTGAAGCCGTCAGTCGAGACGATCTTGCTGTAGGCGTCGAAGGTGACGCCCTGGCCGGGGACGTCCACCGTGAAGATCACGGAGGCGGTGAGCGGGACCAGGAAGTACAGCCCGGCGAAGGCCCAGACGGCCCAGCGCCACAGGTTCAGGCGAGCCATCGGGTACTCCGTCGTTGCAGGGGCAGATACACGGCCATGACCAGGCCCGCGACGATGACCATGTCGAGGCTGAGCGCCAGCGCCACATGCTCCTGCCCGACCAGGACGTTGCCGCCGAGGGCGTCGGCGATCTGCAGCGTCACGAGCGGGACCGCGCTGCCCACCATGGCCGCGGCGGTGGCGTAAGCGGCGAACGCGCTGCCGAAGAGCAGTACGAACCCGCCGAGCAGTGAGGGCAGCAGCACGGGCAGGGCCACATGCCGCCAGTACTGGAAGGCCGTGGCGCCGTTGTTCTGCGCGGCCTCGCGCCACTGGACGCGCAGGCCCTCCAGGGCGGGGGTGATGGTGAGGACCATCAGCGGGATCAGGAAGTACAGGTAGACGATCACCAGACCCCAGAAGCTGTAGAGGTTCCAGCCCTTGTCCTCGAGGCCCAGGTGCTGGGTCACCACTCCGGAGTTGCCGAGCGTGGCGACGAAGGCGAACGCGAGAGGGACGCCGCCGAAGTTGGCGAGGACCCCGGACGCGGTGAGCACGGCCTCGCGCACGGCCCGGAAGCGGGAGGTGACCACGGCCTGCGCGAGCAGCAGGCCGAACACGGTACCGATCGCGGCGGAGATGACGGACAGCTTGACGCTGCCGACCAGGGCCGTCAGATAGGCGCCGTGCAGGGAGCCGGTGAGGTTGGCCATGGTGTACGAGGTGACGCCGGTGGCCTCGTCCTTGACGGTGAAGGCGCCGTTGAACATGGCGAGCGCCGGAACACCGAAGGCGATCGCCGTGAACGCGAGCAGCGGGAGGACGGCGAGTGCGCCGAACGAGCGGCGGCGCCGCCGCTGCTGCGAAGCAGCGGCGGACGCCCGTTCGGCCTCGGTGAGGACGGCGGTCATCCGGAGACGGCCTTGCCCCAGCCCTGCGTCAGGACCGCACTAGCCTTGTCCTGCTGGGCCTTGGTCGGGAACGAGGGGGTGCCGGTGACCTGCGGGAGGGCGGCGGCGGCCGTCTTGTCCAGCGTGCCGGCCGTGTCCATGGCAGGCATCAGCACGGGGCGGGCGTAGCCCTTCAGCCAGAGGTTCTGGCCCTCGGCGCTGTACAGGTACTCCTCCCACAGACGCGCGGCGGCCGGGTGCGGGGCGTCCTTGTTGATGGCCTGCGAGTAGTACTGGGCGTACCGGCCGTCGCTCGGGACGGCGATCTTCCAGTCCAGGCCCTTGGACTTGAACTCGTCCGCGTAGCCGGCGTTCAGGTAGTCCCAGTCGATGCTGATCGGGGTCTCGCCCTTCTCGACGGTGGCCGGGGTCGACTCGACGGGCGTGTAGTTGCCGCTCTTCTTCAGCTTGGCGAAGAAGTCGATGCCGGGCTGGATGTTGTCGAAGGAGCCGCCGTTGGCGAGGGCCGCCGCGAAGACGCCGCCGAAGGCCGAACCGGACTTGGTCGGGTTGCCGTTGAGCGCGACCTGGCCCTTGTACTCCGGCTTGAGGAGGTCCTTGAACGTGGTCGGGCACACCTTGACGCGCTTGGCGTCGCAGCCGATGGAGACGTAGCCGCCGTAGTCGTTGAACCAGCGGGCCTGCGCGTCCTTTTGCGAGGCGGGGATGTCGTTGTAGCCCGCGACCTTGTAGGGGGCGAGCAGGCCCTGCTGGGCGGCGCTGGCCGTGAAGGAGCTGCCGATGTCCAGGACGTCGGGGGCGCGGTCCTGGCCCTTGCGGGAGGTGACGGCCTGGATCTCCTGCGAGCTGGTCCCGTCCGGGTTCTCGACCGTGACCTTGATTCCGTACTTCTTCTGGAAGCCGTCGAGCAGGGCGCCGTAGTTGGCCCAGTCGCGGGGCAGGGCGATCGCGTGCAGCGTGCCCTCCTTCTTGGCCGCCTTGACGAGGCCGTCGAGGCCGCCGAGGTCCGCGGCGGAGGTCGCGGTGGCCGCGCTCTTGCCGTCGGTTGTGGTGGACGCGTTGTCGGGAGCGGCGCCACAGGCGCTGAGGGCGAGTGCTGCGGCGACGGCGAGGCCACCGGTCAGGACGGCGGTTCTCGGCAGGAACACGGTCACTGTCTCTCCAGGAGTACACGCGAGCGGTGAAGCTGAGGGCGGGAGGGCTTGTTCAACTTGTCTGAACAAGTTGCCCCTAGTACGCCCGTCGCTGGTGTCTTTTTCGTTAACGCCGAAGGAACCCTGACCCCTTCTTGCCTGCACAATCCCCGCGAGGGAAGATCACGCCCAGGTCTCGATTAGGCTGGCCATGCTGTGAACAGCAGTCGACTCAGAGGGGAAGCATGGCGGCGCGACACGAGGAGATCGCCGACGAACTGCGGCGGGCGATCGACCGCGAGGAGTACACAGTGGGCAGTCTGCTGCCCACCGAGTCGGACCTCGCTGCCCACTACGGCGTCTCCCGCGGCACGGTCCGCCAGGCGGTCGCGGCCCTGACCGCAGAGGGGCTCATCGGGTCCCGGCAGGGCGCCCGCCGGGTGGTGCTGGCCAGCCGGCGCAGCCAGAGCTTCGCGGAGCTGCGCAGCTTCGCCGAGTGGGCGCGCGCCATGGGCCGGGAGGCGACCGGGCACGTCGTGGCGCAGGAGTACCGGCCGGCGACCAAGGAGGACGCCGTACGGCTTCATCTGCCGGAGCACACACCGGTGTTGCACGTCCTGCGGGTGCGCGGGCTGGACGGCGAGCCGGTGCTCCTGGAGCGCACGGTGTACGCCGACTGGATCTCCCCCGCGGTGCACTCCATCGAGCCGGACTGCCCCTCGGTCACCCAGCGGCTCTACGAGGACACGGGCCTGGTGTTCGCGTACGGCGAGCACGTCATCGACGCCGTCGCGGCGGGCGCCCAGGACGCCGAGCTGCTCGGTGTCCGCCGGGCCGGCCCGCTGCTGCGGGTCCGCCGGGTCACCACCACCCGCGAGGGGCGCCCGGTGGAGTGGTCGGACGACCGCTACCGCTCGGACGCCGTGAGCTTCAGCGTGCACAACTCGATCGGGAACAACGCGCTGGCCCGGAAGACCGCGGAGTAGGGCGCGGCCCGGCCGGCGCCCTCGAGGAGACGGCTCAGGTGGGCGATCCCGACGAGAAACGGCGCAGCAGGGGCGACAGCACAAGGACCGACTTCGTGCGCTCCACGAACGGCTCCCCGGCGATCCGCTCCAGCACGCGCTCGAAGTGGCGCATGTCGGAGGCGAAGACCTGGGCGATCGCGTCCGCCTCACCGGTGACGGTGGAGGCGGCCACGACCTCCTGGTAGCGCTCCAGCCCCCGCTGGATGGTCTCCGGGGACGTGTTGCGCCGGCAGTAGATCTCGACGAACCCCTCGGTCTCCCAGCCGAGCGCCCCGGGGTCGACCCGGACGGTGAACCCGGTGATGGCGCCGGTCGCGCGCAGCCGGTCCACCCGCCGCTTCACGGCGGGCGCGGACAGGCCGACGAGCTGCCCGATGTCCGCGTAGGAGCGGCGGGCGTCCTCGGCGAGGGCGTGGACGATGCGTTCGTCGAGATCGTTCAGCAAGGCGGGTGGTTCACTTCTCTACGGTGACTGCGGGCGCCGCGGGCTCCGCGGCGGCCAGCCGGGATCGCCGGTGGCCATACACGAAGTAGAACACGAGCCCGACGGCCATCCAGACTCCGAACACCACCCAGGTGACGGCCGAGAGACTGCCCATCATCCACACGCAGAAGGCGAAGCCCAGGGCGGGCAGCACCGGCGACAGCGGCACCCGGAAGGTACGGGGCATCTGCGGACGGGTCCGGCGCAGCATCACGACCGCGACATCGACCAGCGCGAAGGCGAACAGCGTGCCGATGCTGGTGGCGTCGGCCAGCTGGCCGAGCGGGATCGCGGCGGCGAGGACACCGCAGAAGGCGGAGACGATGACGGTGTTGGCGCGCGGCGTGCCGGTACGGGGGTGCACCCGCGAGAACACCTTCGGCACCAGGCCGTCGCGGGACATCGCGAACAGGATGCGCGTCTGGCCGTAGAGCACGGTCAGCACGACGCTCGCGATGGCGATGACCGCGCAGGCCGCCAGCAGCGTGCCCCAGAAGGTCTGTCCCGTGACGTCCTTCATGATCTGGGCGAGCGCCGCCTCGGAGTCGTTGAACCGCCGCCAGGGCTTCGCGCCCACGGCGACGGCCGCGACGACGACGTACAGCGCCGTCACGATGACCAGCGACAGCATGATCGCGCGGGGCAGGTCGCGCTGCGCGTTCTTCGCCTCCTCGCCGGCCGTGGAGGCGGCGTCGAAGCCGATGTACGAGAAGAAGAGCGTGGCCCCGGCAGCGCTGACCCCCGCCATGCCGAGCGGCATGAAGTTCGCGTAGTTGCCGGAGCGGAAGCCCTGGATGCCGATGAGGCAGAACAGCAGCAGCGCGGCGATCTTCACACAGACCATGATCGTGTTGGCGCGCGCCGACTCCCGGGCACCGCCGAGCAGGAACGCCATGGCCAGCAGCACGACGATCAGCGCGGGCAGGTTGAAGATGCCGCCGTCACCGGGCGGCGCGGACAGCGCGGCCGGGATGGTGACGCCGATGGTGCCGTCCAGCAGCTCGTTGAGGTACTGGCCCCAGCCCACCGCGACGGCGGCGACCGAGACGCCGTACTCCAGGACCAGACACCAGCCGCAGATCCAGGCGATCAGCTCGCCCATCGTTGCGTACGCATAGGAGTACGAGGATCCGGCGACCGGGATCGTGCCCGCCAGCTCGGCGTAGGACAGGGCGGAGAACAGCGCGGTGAGCCCGGCGATCACGAAGGACAGCGTCACGGCCGGACCGGCCTTGGGGACGGCCTCGCCGAGGACCACGAAGATGCCGGTGCCGAGGGTGGCACCGATGCTGATCATGGTGAGCTGCCACAGCCCGAGGGAACGCCGAAGCGTTCCTCCTTCGCCCTGGCCGCCCTCGGCGACCAGGTGTTCCACGGGCTTGCGGCGCATCAGCCGCGCGCCGAGGCCGGGGGACGGCGGGGCTGGATGACTGGGGGACTGCGGGGTGCGCCTTGGTCGAGCACGCATCGGCTCCTTTTCGCTGCCGGTCACGGGGGCAGGCGGGGACCGGCGGCACCAAGGGCAGGGACCACCGAGCGGGGTCCTCGCCACGCCGCGTACAGCGCATGACCCTATGAGTCCGCCCTTCACAGGCGTAATGCAGCAACCTTGCGCACCGTCGCAAGATCCATGCGTTCACCGGGATGTCACGGACGTTTGTTGCGCAGGACCTTCAGATGTTTGCGATGTGTACGACTGAGCTGCACGAACCCGTCCGAACACGGCTACGGCCCCCGTTCCGCCCGGAGGGGGAACAGGGGCCGTACGGCCGAGGCGACCAGATCACGTCGCCGGGGCGGCGGAGGTCAGCTCCAGCTGGCGTGCAGCGGCTTGCCCTCCGCGTAGCCCGCCGCGCTCTGGATGCCCACGACGGCCCGCTCGGCGAACTCCTCCAGCGAGTTGGCGCCGGCGTAGGTGCAGGAGGAGCGGACGCCCGCGATGATCGAGTCGATCAGGTCCTCGACGCCCGGGCGGCCCGGGTCGAGGAACATCCGGGAGGTCGAGATGCCCTCCTCGAACAGCGCCTTGCGGGCCCGGTCGTACGACGACTCCTCCGACGTGCGGTTGCGGACCGCGCGCGCCGACGCCATGCCGAACGACTCCTTGTAGAGCCGGCCGCCCGCGTCCTGCTGCAGATCGCCCGGGGACTCGTAGGTGCCCGCGAACCAGGAGCCGATCATCACGTTGGAGGCACCGGCCGCCAGCGCCATGGCGACGTCGCGCGGGTGGCGGACACCACCGTCGGCCCACACGTGCTTGCCGTACTTCCGCGCCTCGGCCGCGCACTCCAGCACCGCCGAGAACTGGGGCCGGCCGACACCGGTCATCATCCGCGTGGTGCACATGGCGCCGGGGCCCACACCGACCTTGACGATGTCCGCGCCGGCCTCGATCAGATCGCGCACGCCCTCGGCGGCGACGATGTTGCCCGCTACCAGCGGCACCTGCGGGTCCAGCGCCCGCACCGTCCTGATGGCGCTGATCATCGACTCCTGGTGGCCGTGCGCGGTGTCGATCACGAGGGTGTCGACGCCCGCGTCGAGCAGCTGCTTGGCCTTGCCCGCGACGTCGCCGTTGATGCCGACGGCGGCGGCGATGCGCAGCCGGCCGTTCGCGTCGGTGGCCGGCGTGTAGAGGGTGGCCCGCAGGGCGCCCTTGCGGGTGAGGATGCCGGCGAGCTTGCCGTCCTCGTCCACCGCGGGCGCGTAACGGCGGTTGGCGCCGTCGAGGGTGTTGAACGCCTCGCGGGGGTCGATACCGGCGTCGAGCAGCAACAGGTCCTTGGACATGACCACTTCGAGCTGGGTGAAGCGGTCCACGCCGGAGAGGTCCGCATCGGTGACCACACCGATCGGCCGGTGCTCCTCGTCGACGACGACACCCGCGTTGTGCGCGCGCTTGGACAGCAGCGCCAGGGCGTCGGCGACGGTCTGGTGCGGGGCGAGCACGATCGGGGTGTCCAGCACCAGGTGGCGGCTCTTGACCCAGGAGATGACGTCGGTGACCACGTCGATCGGGATGTCCTGCGGAATGACGACCAGTCCCCCGCGCCGGGCCACCGTCTCCGCCATACGGCGGCCGGCGATCGCGGTCATGTTGGCGACGACCAGCGGAATGGTCGTACCCGAGCCGTCCGGGGAGGAGAGGTCCACACCCTGCCGGGAGCCGACCGCGGAGCGGCTCGGCACCATGAACACGTCGTCGTACGTCAGGTCGTAGGCAGGCTGGATGTCATTCAGGAAACGCACGTGCTGCACATCCCAGTCGATCAAAGGCGGCCCCCGGACAGGACAGCCAGGGGGAAGAGCACGTACTTCATTGTCCCATGCCCGGCACGGCAGAGTCCCCGGACAGATCATCCAGGCAGGTCAGAGCGGGTTAGTGGGATCCTCCAAGCGCGAGCGCCACGGTCAGCTCCGGGGTGCCGTCCACGGCCTCGCAGAACACCTCCTCGGCGATCCGCCACTCCTCGGGCCGCTCCTTCGCGTACGCCCGCCAGCCCTGGATCACCAGCAGCAGCCCCCGCTCCACGGCACCGGCGGGCCAGACGGTGAGGTCGGTCAGCGAGTCGGCGAGGGCGTCCCAGTTACGGCCGAACCAGTCCGGGAGCTCCAGGGCGAGCCCGATCCGCTCCATGAACTCGGCCTTGTCGGTGACACCGTCGAGGTCCAGCGTCACCACGTGCCGGGACTCGAGGTCTTCGGTCATGTCGATACCGCCCTGAACGCGTTGTAGGGATCTTCGAGGTGATCGTCGGTGGGGCGCACCGCGCCGCCCGGCCGCCGGTCGGCACATGGTGTCCCGCCGTACGGATACGGGCGAGGGGACGGCCCTGCCGCGTCAGTGGGGCATGACGCGGCCGGGGCCGTCCCCTCGCATTCTGCCGTCGGTCCCCTCAAGGACCGTCGGGGTCCGCGCGGTGCAGGGCCGGGGTCGGCGCCGGACCCGCCGTCATCAGGTAGTCCGCCGCCGACGTGTCCGTGACCAGGCTGGTGACCAGCCCGGAGCGCAGGACCGCGTCGATCGCGGCCGCCTTCCGCTGCCCGCCCGCGATCGCGACGACCTCGGGGATACGGCGCAGCTGGTCCGCCTTGACGGTGATGCAGCGCTCCCCCAGGTCCCGCCCGACCCGGCGGCCCTCGGTGTCGAAGAGGTGCGCGGACATCTCGGCGGCGACGCCGAGGGACGCGTAGTGCGCCCGCTCCTCGTCGCTGAGCATGTCGTGCACCGTCGAGATGCCCGGCTCCCAGGAGCCGATGGAGACACAGGCGACCGTGACCTTGTCGAAGTACTCGAAGGCACGGGCGATCCCCGTCTGGTTGCGCAGCGCGGCCGCCGTCGCCGCGTCCGGCAGCAGCATCGGCGCGTAGATGGGGTGCGCGTCCCCGCCGGAGACCTGGGCGGCACGGCGGACGGCCTCCACCGAGCCGCGCTCGGCGGTCCCGGCGTCGTACACGCCCGTCAGCTGCACCACCGTGCACGGCGGCAGCCGGTCCAGGGCGGCCGCCATATGGATGGTCGACCGGCCCCAGGCAAGCCCGAGCACATCTCCCTCGGTCACCAGTTCGCCGAGCAGATCCGCGGCCACCTCCCCGAGGTTCTCGGGGTCGGGCGACTCCTCGGCCTCGGCAGGGGACTCCACGACCACGGCGTGCCTGAGGCCGTAGCGGGCGCGCAGCGCGTCAGAGCGCTCCGCGTCCAGCTCGGCCGGCACTCTGATCTCGATCCGTACGAGATCCCGTTCGAGGGCGGTCTCCAGGACCCGTGCCACCTTGAAGCGGCTGACGCCGAACTCCTCAGCGATCTGGATCTTGGACTTGCCCTCGAGATAGAAGCGACGGGCCATGGCCGCCGCCTGCACCAGCTCAGCGGGTCCCATCCGCATGGCTGACCGGCCCGCCGACATACCCGACACGGCCATCTCCTCACTGCTGTTCACACTCTGCATTCGCCGTTCATCCTTGCAGATCCGGCGGATTCGATCAGCCCGGACGGTCGGCGTTCAGGTTCCGTTGGCTCAGTCGTCGCACGCCCACGACGCCCGGGCCGTCGCCGCCTCCGCCTGGCTGCGCAATGCACGTACCGCCGCGGCCGGGTCGGCCGCGCCGTAGACCGCCGAGCCGGCCACGAAGACGTCCGCCCCGGCCTCCGCACAGCGCTCGACGGTGGAAGCGGAGACTCCGCCGTCGACCTGGAGCCACAGTTCGAGGCCGTGCTTGCTGATCAGCTCACGGGTGCGGCGGATCTTCGGCAGCATGATGTCGAGGAACGCCTGCCCGCCGAAGCCCGGCTCCACCGTCATGATCAGCACCATGTCCAGCTCGGGCAGCAGGTCCTCGTACGGTTCGATGGGCGTCGCGGGCTTGAGCGCCATGGAGGCCCGCGCCCCCTTGGCCCGGATCTCCCGCGCGAGCCGGACCGGCGCGGCGGCCGCCTCGGCGTGGAACGTGACCGATCCGGCACCCGCCTCGACGTACTGCGGCGCCCACCGGTCGGCGTCCTCGATCATCAGATGGCAGTCCAGCGGGGTGTCCGTCGCCCTCGCCAGGGCCTCTACGACCGGCACACCGAGCGTGAGGTTCGGGACGAAGTGGTTGTCCATGACGTCGACGTGGAGCCAGTCGGCTCCTCGCGCGGCCTGCGCTTCCTCGGCGAGGCGGGCGAAGTCGGCGGACAGGATGCTGGGGTTGATCTGCACGGCCATGCCCCAAGCCTGCCATGCCCGCCGACGGTTGCTCCCCCCGGTCCGAATGCCGGGCTGCGCGCCCGTGACCACAGCGCCCCGCCGGGCCGGGTTCCCGCGTCTCCCGCGCCGTGGCCGGCGGCGAAGGCCCGGCTTGCGGATCTTCCGTTTCCTCACACGGTGACCAGCGCCGATCCGTCTCACGATCCCGGCCACGCGTCGGCCTCCGCGTGCGGTCGGCCTTCACAGCACATGCAACTGCCGCAGGTCGCTGATGTACTTGCGGATCAGTGCCGCCGACAGGTGCGGAATGTCCTTGTCCGGCCCCACCTCGGCCGCGCGCACCGCGGTACGGAAGCGGTCGGTGGGAAAGCCCGCGCCGTCGATGGGCTCCTCGGGGTGGGCGAAGGCGTGCAGCAGGGGCAGCAACGAGTACTGCTTCTGCTGGTCCGGCATGGCGCGGATGGCGGTCTCGAACCGGGTGAACCACTGGTCGTAGTCGTCGATCCGTGCGACGGGGCAGCCGGCGTCGTTCAGCCAGTCCACGAAGACATCCAGTGAGATGCCGTCGGCGTGGGGGTTGAGCACATTGAACGTCCGACAGCCCCGGGAGGCCTGCCCGCCGATGGCGGTGATGGCCTCGGCGGTGAAGTCGACCGGCAGCCCGTTGTAATGCGCGGCCTGACGGTTGCCCGCGGCGTCGAGCCGGTAGAAGGAAACCGGTGCTATGCCGGTGGCGACCAGGCTGAACAGCAGACGGGTGAAGACATCGGGCACGTTCAGCTGCCCGGCGTACGTGCTGTGCGCGAGGATCATGTCGGAGCGGAAGGTGGCAACCGGCAGGCCGCACAGGTCGTGGGCCTCCCTCAGGAGCACCTCGCCCGCCCACTTGCTGGTCCCGTACCCCGCTGCGTAGCCGCCGTCCAGCCTGCGCACCGGGCTGGTCGCCCTGATGTCGGCGTACTCGTCGGCCGACGACACCTGGGAGGAGATCGCCGCGACCGTCGACAGATAGGTGACCGGCTTGATCCGGGTGGTGATCGCCATCCGGATCAGCTCGGCGGTGCCGACCACATTGGGGCCGAACAATTGTTCGTACGGCAGCACATGGTTGACCAGCGCGGCCGGGTGCACGATCTGGTCGACGGTGCGGGCCAGCCGCTGCCAGGTCGGTTCGTCCAGTCCCAGGTCCGGTTCGCCGATGTCGCCGGCCAGCACTTCGAGGCGAGCCGCGGCCGACTCCCGGAAACGGCGTAGCAGTTCGGGGTCACCGCTGTCGTAGACGGATTCGAGTCGCTGCCGCGCGGCCTCGGCACTGTCGCCTCGCACGATGCAGACGAGGGTGCCGCCGGTGGCCGCCAGCCGCTCCATCCACTCAAGGGCCATGAATCGCCCCAGATAGCCGTTGGCGCCGGTCATCAGGACGGTGCGCACCGGTCCGGTGGGGAGCGGCAGCTTCGTGGCGGCGGCGAGGGTCCGCTCGTCGACGAACTTGTCGAGGGTCAGATCCGCCGCCTTCACTTCCGTGCTGCCCGCGCCGTGTACGGCTGTGAAGGTCGGCCGCTTCGCCCCCGCCAGGTCGGTCTCGATGTGCTGCGCCAGCCGCCGAAGATTGTTGGCGGGGCTGATGATGACACCGACCGACACGGCGATGCCGAAGATCTGCCCCAGCAGGTTCGACAAGGTGAGCGCGGACAGGGAATCGCCGCCGAGGTCGGTGAAGCGCGCGTTGGGGTCCACGAGGCCGGTCGCGCCGCCCAGCACCGCCTGAGCGGCCTGCAGCACGGTGTCGATCACCGGCTGCTTCGCGCCCACGTGGCGCAACCTGCTCAGCGCGCTGGTCTCCCGGTCGGCCAGCTCCGCGTACAGCTGCTCCAGCCGCGGGCCGTACCGGTCCGCCAGCCGAGGACGCAGCAGCTTGCGCGTCGAGGAGAGCAGGCCGTTGTCGGTGGTGAAGGGCTCGGTCTCGATCAGGAAGTCGCGGGGGATCTCGTACGAGTTGAGGCCGGCGTCCGCAGCCGTCTGCCGCAACGACTCGTGCAGCTGGGCCGCGAGGTCGCCGCCGCCGCGCAGCGCCTCCTCGGTGGGCACGATCACCGCGAGCAGAAAGGCCCGCTCGCTGTTGCCGTGGACGAACATCTGCCGCACCAGTGGACTGGTCGCGAAGGTGGCCTCCACCCGGGACAACGCGACGAACTCGCCCTGTGCCAGCTTGAGCACGTTCTTGCGGCGGTCGACATAGACCAGCTCGTCCGGACCGATCTCGGCCATGACGTCACCGGTGCGGTAGTAGCCGTCCTCGTCGAAGATCTCGGCGGTCGTGTCGGGACGCCTGTAGTAGCCCGGGATGATCGTTTCCGACTTGATCAGCAGCTCACCCCGCGGGTGCGGGGTGTCGGTGCGCAGGTAACCCAACTCGGGCACGTCCACCAGCATGTGGTGGCGAGCGGTGCCGGGGATCGTGCAGGCAGGAGGGCCCGGTCCGCGGAAGTGAACTCGACCCTGGCGGTGCCGAGTTCGACGCCGCACAGAAGAAGCTTCACAACATGAGAACCGGTCACTCGTTTGGAGAACCTACGGCTCCGGAGGGTCAGGCGGTGCGGCGGATCAGGGCCAGATACATCGCGTCGGTGCCGTGCATATGCGGCCACAGCTGTACGTCAGGGCCGTCACCGACGGCCGGTACGCCGGGCAACAGCGGCCGGGCGTCGATGAGTTCGGCGTTCCGGTACTGCTTGAGGACGTCGTCGACCACGGCCCGGGTCTCGGCGAGATGGGGCGAGCAGGTCGCGTAGCCCACGACGCCACCGACGCGTACGGACTCCAGAGCCGTCCGCAGCAGGGCGCGCTGGAGGGGCGCGAAGCCGTCGAGGTCCTCGGGCCGGCGCCGCCAGCGGGCCTCGGGCCTGCGGCGCAGCGCACCGAGCCCCGTGCAGGGCACGTCCATCAGGACCCGGTCGAACACCCCGGGGCGCCACGGCGGCCGGGTTCCGTCGGCGGTGACGACCTGGTACGGCCCGGGGTTCCCGGCGAGCGCCTTGGCCACCAGACCGGCGCGGTGCGGCTGCTTCTCGGAGGCGAGCAGCGTGGCGCCCCGCTCGGCGGCGAGGGCGGCCAGCAGCGCGGCCTTGCCACCGGGTCCGGCGCAGCCGTCCAGCCACCGCTCGTCGGAGCCCTCCAGGGGCGCGTTCGCGAGGGCGAGGGCGACGAGCTGGCTGCCCTCATCCTGGACGCCCGCGCGGCCCTCCCGCACGGCCTCCACGGCCCCGGGGTCGCCGCCCTCGGTGAGCCGGACGGCGTACGGCGACCAGCGGCCGGGCACCGCGGCCTCCTCCCCGAGCAGCTCCTCGGTGGTGGCGCGGCCGGGCCGGGCCACCAGTGTGACCTCGGGCCGCTCGTTGTCGGCCTCCAGCAGGTCCTCGATCCCGGCACGCCCGCCGCCGAGGGAGTCCCACAGGGCGGAGACGATCCAGCGCGGGTGCGAGTGGACGACGGCGAGGTGGTCCTCGGGGTCCTCGTCGTAGGGCGGCGCGACCTGTTCCAGCCAGCCGTCGAGGTCGTTCTGGGCGACCTTGCGCAGCACGGCGTTGACGAACTTGGCCCGTCCGTCGCCGAGCACGACCCGGGCGAGCTCGACGGTGGCGGAGACGGCGGCGTGGCTGGGGATCCGCGTTCCCAGCAGCTGGTGCGCCCCGAGGCTCAGCACATCGAGCACGGGCGGGTCGACCTCGCGCAGTGGCCGGTCGACACAGGCCGCGATGACGGCGTCGTACGTCCCCTGGCGGCGCAGTGTCCCGTACACCAGCTCGGTGGCGAGCGCCGCGTCCCGCCCGTCCATCTCGCCCGCCTCGCGCGCCTTGCGCAGCAGGGGCGGCAGGACGAGATTCGCGTACGCGTCCCGCTCGTCGACGGCCCGTAGCGCGTCGAAGGCGAGGATGCGGACGGGGTCCTTCTTGGGCCGACGGTAGGGCTTGCCGGGCTTGCGGGGCCGACGGGACTGGTCACTCACGAAAAAGGTGCTCCGGTTATGGGACGACGTGCGCTTCCCAGCGTACGTCCGGGGGTCGGCGGGCGGACGGGGAGGTCAGCCGCCGAGGGTCTCGGCGCCGCCGATGCGCACTCCGCGCGCCCAGTCCGCGGCCTGCATCGGCTTCTTGCCCTGGGCCTGCACCCACACCAGCTCGACGGCGTAGGAACCGGTGCCGACGTGCACCTTGTTCTTGCCGGCCGCGAGCTGTCCGGGGGCGAGATCCGTCCGCTCGGGCACGGGCGTGACCTGGATCAGCTTGAGCCGCTCGCCGCGGAAGGTGGTCCAGGCGCCGGGCGCGGGCGTGCAGCCCCGGACCACGCGGTCCACCCGGAGCGCGGGCGCGGCCCAGTCCACCTGCGCGTCCTCGACGGTGATCTTGGGCGCGAGCGTGACGCCCTCGGCGGGCTGCGGTACGGCCTTCAGGGTGCCGTCCTCGATGCCGTCCATGGTGGCGGCGAGCAGCCCGGAACCGGCGAAGGCGAGGCGGGTGAGCAGGTCGCCGCTGGTGTCGGTGGAGCGGATCCGCTCGGTGACGGTGCCGTAGACGGGCCCGGAGTCCAGTCCTTCCTCGATGAGGAACGTGGAGGCACCGGTGATCTCGTCGCCCGCCATGAGCGAGTGCTGCACGGGGGCGGCGCCGCGCCAGGCGGGCAGCAGCGAGAAGTGCAGATTGACCCAGCCGTGGGTGGGGATGTCGAGGGCCACCCGGGGCAGCAGCGCCCCGTAGGCGACGACGGGGCAGCAGTCGGGCGCGATCTCCCGCAGACGCGCGAGGAAGTCCTCGTCGCGGGGCCGGTTCGGCTTGAGGACCTCGATCCCTGCCTCCTCCGCCCGTTCGGCGACGGGGCTGGCGACGAGCCTGCGCCCACGTCCCGCCGGTGCGTCGGGCCGCGTGACGACGGCCGCCACCTCGTGCCGGCCGGACGCGATCAGGGCGTCCAGCGCGGGAACGGCGACCTCGGGGGTACCTGCGAAGACAAGCCTCATGGGTGGGTGACGGCCTCTCGGGCGGGAGTCGGGACAAGGCCGGGCGACTGCGGCGGGCCGAGGCGCACGGATAGCTCACCAGTCTATGGGGGGTTGTGGCGCCGAAAGCGCGAAGGGCGCCCTGATCCAGGGCGAATGCCCCTCACAGCGCACACCGCCACAGGGGGCGTACATCCACCTCCTTACGCCCCCGCACCGTGACCAGAGCCCCTCACGCGCGTTGGTCAAGAAAGAGTTGACCACAACGGGCCGCGATCGCGGCCCGATTCATTTCAACGCCGGTTCGAGAGGCTTGTTCATGGCCGACCACGCAACCCACGACGCCCAGGCCCGGGCCAGCCTGCACCTGCTGGTGCGGGACATCGAGCGGGTCCGCCGACAGGTGGACGCGTTGCGCACCCTCACCGCTCAGTTGGGCAATGTCTACCGCCCGCGCCGCTCCGGCCCGTCCACGGGCTTCGTCGTCTACGGCCGCGCCCCCGCCCCGACCGTCCGCCTCGCCCAGGAGCTGCGGGACAGTGTCGAGACCCTGGTCACGGCGGCCGTGGACTTCGACCGCTCGCTCGGGTTCTCGTGGGACGCCGTGGGCTCCGCACTCGGCGTCACCAAGCAGGCGGTGCACCGCCGTTACGGCGCCCGCCGGGCCGCCGCCCAGGCACCCACCGAGGCCGAACGCGCGCCGGAGGCGACCGGCACCCGCACGCTCAACATGGGCGGCGGCATGCCCACGGTGCCCGCGGCCCGTTCGATGCCGACGCAGCCCACGGCGGGCAGCCCCACCCTCCGCGACGAGGTGCGGTCGACGGCCTTCCCCGGCCCGCGCAACGGCTGAGCGGCCCTCCGCCTGCCTCCCGGCCGCACCGGGAGGCAGCCGTGCGGCCGCGCCGCGACGGCACCGATCCGTGTCCGAGGGCGGCCCCTGAGCACCGCCGGGTGCGTCCCGATCCCCCAACTACCGCTGTCTTACGGCGACATCCGCTGGTGCACGAACCGGCCGCGGTCCGGCGGACGTGCGCCGCCCCGGAAGCCGCCACGGCCCGCGCGCGTCGCCCCGAGCCCGCCACACCCCCGCCGACGGGCCCGGCGCCCGTATCCGCGGGCCCGTCGGCCCACCACTCCCCGGCCGACGTGCCCAGCGCCCGTATCGCGGGCCCGCAGGCCCCGCCTTCACGCGCCGTACCTTCGACCGCGGATGCGCCGCCGGTCAGCCGATCTCCGGCGGGTCGATCCGGATCCGTACCGCCTCGCTCCCGCCGCTCCCCCCACGAGCCATCCGGGCCGCCAGCGCGGTCTTCAGCGCGGAGGCCAGTGCCGCTCCGCTGCCCGGTGGTACGCGGATGAGTGCCCGCTCCCACCGCTCCCCCGGTGGCGGCCCCCCGGTCCGTCGCGGGCGTCCGGCCTCGGTGACCGGCACGGGTACGGGCCCGAGCACCTCGGCGTCCGCCGGGAGTCCGGCCCCGGCGAGGAAGTCCATGACCGCCCCGGCCGGTCCCGACACCGCCGCCATCCTCGAGACCGGCGGAAAGCCCAGCTCGGCCCGCTCGGCCAGTTCCCGCACCGCGTGCCCGGCGGGGTCCCACCGCACCAGCGCCTGCACGGGCCGCAGCGTCGCCTCGGCGACGACCACCACGGTCCCGCCCGCGGACTGCGGCCGGACGAGCGCGCCCGCGCCGATCCACCGCCGCAGCGCCTCCTCGCCCGCCCGCAGATCCGGCCGCCCGAGCATGGCCCATCCGTCCAGCAGCAGAGCGGCCGTATAGCCGCCCTCGGCGACCGGCTCGGCGCCCGGGGTGCTGACGACCAGGGCGGGGGCGTCCGGAACCGTGTCCAGCACCTGTTCGCGCCCCGACGTCCGCACCGGGACGGCCGGAAACGCGCGCCCCAGCTCCTCGGCGGTCCGCCGGGCGCCCACCACCTGGGCGCGCAGCCGGAAGCTGCCGCACTCCGGACAGTGCCAGGCGCTCTCCTCCCGCCCGCACCAGCCGCATCGCAGCTCCCCCGCGTCCTGGGCCGCCAGCGGCCCGGCGCAGTGCCGGCAGCGGGCGGGCGCGCGGCACTGGGCGCAGGCCAGCCGGGGGACGTAACCCCGCCTGGGCACCTGCACCAGCACCGGACCGCGTCGCAGCCCCTCCCGCACGGCCTCCCAGGCGAGCGTCGGCAGCCGGGCCGCCCGGGCCGCCTCGTCCCGCGCGAGATCCTGGTCCCCCACGGTCCGCACCAGCGGCGCGGCCGCCCGTACCTGCTCGCGGTCGGCGGCCAGCGGCGCCGCCCAGCCGCTCTCGACCAGCTGCGCGGCCTCGACGGTGCAGCTCCAACCTCCCAGCAGAAAAGCACACTTGTCGCGCGAGGCCCGCAGCTCCAGGACCTCGCGCACATGCGGGAAGGGCGCGTTGTCGTCGCTGTGGCTGGAGTCCCCGTCGTCCCAGACGACGACGAGGCCGAGATCGCGGACCGGCGCGAACATCGCGGCCCGCGTCCCGACGACGGCCCGCACGGCCCCGCGCCGTATCGCGAGCCACTCCCGGTACCGCCGCTCCTGCCCCGCGTCGGCGGTCAGCAGCGCATGCTGCCCGTCCCCCAGCAGCGTCCTCAGCGCGGCATCGACCCGCGCGGCAGGGCGTCCCGCGGGCACGACGACCAACGCGCCCCGGCCCGACGCGAGTGTGGCCTGCACGGCCCGGGCGATCTCCTCCGCCCACCCGGGTCCGGGCAGGGCGGTCCACACGGCCCGCGGCGCACCGCCGGAGGCCAGGGACCGCAGAAACTCGGGGCCTCGCGCATAGCGCCGCCAGGAGGCGGGATCCGGCGCGGCGGGCGGTGCGGGCGGCGGACCCATCTCGGTCGCCTCGGCCCGGGCGTGCCGCGGCGGCACGGCGAGCTGGAGCACATCGGCGAGACTTCCCGCGTACCGGTCGGCGACGGCCCGCGCGAGATCCAGCAGTTCGGGTGACAGGACGGGCTCGGGCGACACGACCTGGGCCAGCGCCGCGAGGGGCCCCGTGTAGTCGGACTCGGCCACCCGCTCCACGAGGAACCCGTCGATGAGCCCGCCGCCCTCGCGCCGTCCGTCGCGCACCGTCCGCGCGCCGGCCCCGAACCGCACCCGGACCCGCACCCCGGGCCGGGCCACGGCGTCCAGCTCCTCCGGCACCGCATAGTCGAAGTACCGGTCCAGATGCAGCACGCCCTTGTCGACCAGGACGCGCGCGACGGGCAGGTCCTTGGCGAGCGCGGCCCCTCGCCACGTGCGCGGCTTGGCCCGGGGCGTCTTGGCCTGGCGCACGGCCTCACGGATCAGCGCAAGCTGCTCGGGCGGCCCGGCATCGTCCCCGCCCGCCCCGTGCTGTTGCCCGTTCCCGCTGCTCACGCTTGCATTCTTACCAAACCCCACTGACACCGCCGTCCGGACCTCGGCACGCGCTCGGTGCCCGGGCCCGCCGGTGACGCGCCGAGGCCCGGCTCCCTCGAAGGGCGCCGGGCCTCGTGCATGAGTGGGAGGGACTACAGCCCTGCGGCCTCGCGGAGGGCCTCCACGCGGTCGGTGCGCTCCCAGGTGAAGTCGGGGAGCTCCCGGCCGAAGTGGCCGTAGGCGGCGGTCTGGGCGTAGATCGGGCGCAGCAGGTCCAGGTCGCGGATGATCGCGGCCGGGCGGAGGTCGAAGACCTTGGCGATCGCGTGCTCGATCTTCTCGGCGTCGACCTTGGCCGTGCCGAAGGTCTCCACGAACAGACCGACCGGCTCGGCCTTGCCGATCGCGTACGCGACCTGCACCTCGCAGCGGGAGGCCAGGCCGGCCGCCACGACGTTCTTGGCGACCCAGCGCATCGCGTACGCCGCAGAGCGGTCCACCTTGGACGGGTCCTTGCCGGAGAACGCGCCACCGCCGTGCCGCGCCATACCGCCGTAGGTGTCGATGATGATCTTCCGGCCGGTCAGGCCCGCGTCACCCATCGGACCGCCGATCTCGAACCGGCCGGTGGGGTTGACCAGCAGGCGGTAGCCGTCCGTCTCCAGCTTGATGCCCTCGTCCAGCAGGGCCTTGAGCTCCGGCTCGACGACGAACTCGCGGATGTCGGGGGCGAGCAGCGACTCGAGGTCGATGTCGCTCGCGTGCTGCGAGGAGATGACCACCGTGTCCAGGCGGACCGCCTTGTCACCGTCGTACTCGATGGTGACCTGGGTCTTTCCGTCCGGACGCAGGTAGGGGATGGTGCCGTTCTTGCGGACGTCGGACAGCCGCTTGGACAGGCGGTGCGCCAGGAAGATGGGCAGCGGCATCAGCGTCGGCGTCTCGTCCGTCGCGTAGCCGAACATCAGGCCCTGGTCGCCCGCGCCCTGGCGGTCCAGCTCGTCGTCGTCGCCCTCGACACGGGACTCGTACGCCGTGTCCACACCCTGCGCGATGTCCGGGGACTGCGCGCCGATCGACACCGAGACGCCGCAGGAGGCGCCGTCGAAGCCCTTCTTCGACGAGTCGTAGCCGATCTCGAGGATCTTGTTGCGCACCAGCGTCGCGATGTCCGCGTACGTCTTGGTCGTGACCTCGCCGGCCACGTGCACCAGACCGGTCGTGATCAGCGTCTCCACGGCGACCCGGGACGTCGGGTCCTCACGCAGAAGCGCATCGAGAATGGTGTCGCTGATCTGGTCAGCGATCTTGTCGGGGTGACCCTCGGTCACAGACTCCGAGGTGAACAGGCGACGGGACACAACGCTCCCTGGGGTTGCAGCGGCTGCTGGCTGATCATTGGCGGACGGGACGGGAGCTGCGCCCGGCGTCGTCCGAGAACAGTTTATCGGTCGCGCTCGGCCACCGGCCCACCTGTCTCGCCACTCGGGAGCCCTGTGACCTGCGGCACGGGCATTCTGCCCAATGCCGCTCGCTCTTTTCCAGGGTCGCCACGCGCGAATGTGGCGAGGCCCGAGCGGCTCTCCAGAGGAAGGAGGGATTCAGGACAGGCCTCAGGACAGGCGCGGCGCCACGAGGTCCCACACCGTCTCGGCGAGTGCCTCCTTCGGGCCGTACGGCAGCGGGGTCTCGCTGCCGTCGGCTCCCAGCACCACGGCCTCGTTCTCCTCGGCGCCGAAGGTCTTGCGCTCCCCCACCTCGTTGACCACGAGCAGGTCGCAGCCCTTGCGCGCGAGCTTGGCACGGCCGTTGACCAGCACGTCGTCCGTCTCCGCGGCGAAACCGACGACCACCTGGCCGGGGCGGGCCCGGTCCGCCGAGATCTCGGCGAGGATGTCCGGATTCCGCACCAGGACGATGGGCTCCGGATCCTGGCCGTCCTTCTTCTTGATCTTCCCGGAGGCGTATACCGACGGCCGGAAGTCCGCCACCGCGGCCGCCATGACCACGGCGTCCGCGTCCGCGGCCGCCTTCAGCACCGCCTCGCGCAGCTGCACGGCCGTGCCCACCCGCACGACGTCCACGCCGGCCGGATCGGGCAGGGTCGTGTTCGCGGCGATCAGGGTGACCCGGGCACCCCGGGCGGCGGCCGTGCGCGCCAGGGCGTAGCCCTGCTTGCCGGAGGAGCGGTTGCCCAGGAAACGGACCGGGTCGAGAGGCTCGCGGGTGCCGCCGGCGGTGACGACGACATGCCGGTCCCTGAGGTCCGGCTCGGTCACGCCCCGGGCCAGCACCCGGCGGCAGACCTCGAAGATCTCGGCCGGGTCGGGCAGCCGTCCCTTGCCCGTGTCCACGCCGGTCAGCCGGCCGACCGCGGGTTCGATGACGACGGCGCCGCGGCGGCGCAGCGTCGCCACGTTCTCCTGGGTGGCCGGGTGCTCCCACATCTCGGTGTGCATCGCGGGGGCGAAGACGACCGGGCAGCGGGCGGTGAGGAGGGTGTTGGTCAGCAGGTCGTCGGCGAGGCCGTGGGCCGCCTTGGCTAGCGTGTCGGCCGTCGCGGGGGCCACGACGACCAGATCGGCGTGCTGGCCGATGCGGACGTGCGGCACCTCGTGGACGTCGTCCCAGACCTCGGTGGAGACCGGGTTGCCGGAGAGCGCCGACCATGTCGCCGCGCCGACGAAGTGCAGCGCGGAGGCTGTCGGCACGACACGCACATCATGCCCGGACTCGGTCAGTCTGCGCAGCAGCTCGCACGCCTTGTAGGCGGCGATGCCACCGCTGACCCCCAGAACGACCTTCGGCTTGTCCACCGTCTCTCCCCGGACTCGGATCCGTACATCCCCATGCTGCATCACCGCGGAGGGGTCCTCCGCGCTCCCCCTTGAGCAGACCACAGGCCCGGCAGGAGTGCTGCCGGGCCTGTGGAAAAAACCTGTCGCGGTATGGCGATATGACATACCGCACTGTGTGGCTTACTGCGCCGGGCCCTCGATGGCCTCGGAGGTCAGCAGACCCGCGTTGATCTCGCGCAGGGCGATCGAGAGCGGCTTCTCGTGGACGTGGGTGTCGACGAGGGGACCGACGTACTCGAGGAGGCCCTCACCGAGCTGCGAGTAGTACGCGTTGATCTGGCGGGCCCGCTTGGCCGCGTAGATCACGAGGCTGTACTTCGAGTCGGTGGCCTCGAGGAGCTCGTCGATCGGCGGGTTGATGATGCCCTCGGGCGCGGTGATGGAAGAGGACACGCTCTACCTTCCGAAAGATGGGAAAGATCAGACCTGATCACACAACCCTGATCACACAACGTTCATCAAGGTTAGCAGCTCGCGCGCCACGTCCTCGACCGAGGTGTTGACCAGGGTCTCGTCGAACTCGGGCTCGGCCGCCAGCTCGATCTTGGCCGCCTCCAGGCGGCGCTCGATCACCTCGGGCGGCTCGGTACCGCGTCCGGTGAGCCTGCGCACCAGCTCCTCCCAGGAGGGCGGAGCCAGGAACACGAGCTGTGCCTCCGGCATGGACTCACGGACCTGCCGGGCGCCCTGGAGGTCGATCTCCAGCAGCACCGGCACGCCGGACTCCAGGTGCTCCAGCACGGCCGCTCGCGGCGTGCCGTAGCGGTTGCCGGCGAACTCGGCCCACTCCAGCAGCTCGCCGTTGGCGATCAGCTTGTCCATCTCGTCGTCGGTGACGAAGAAGTAGTGGACTCCGTGCCGCTCACCCGGGCGAGGCTTACGGGTCGTCGCCGACACCGAGAGCCAGACCTCGGGGTGTTCCTTGCGCATGTGAGCGACGACCGTGCTCTTGCCGACCCCCGAGGGGCCGGAGAGCACGGTCAGCCGCGGACGTTCACTCATGCAGCGATTATTCCAGCAATCCCGGAGTGCACCGGACTCAGCTGGCGGTGCCGCCGAACTCGCGCTCCAGGGAGGCGATCTGGTTGGAACCGAGGCCACGCACACGGCGGCTCTCGGAGATCCCGAGACGCTCCATGATCTGCTTGGCGCGGACCTTGCCCACGCCCGGCAGGGACTCGAGGAGGGCGGAGACCTTCATCTTGCCGATGACGTCGTTTTCCTGGCCCTGCTTGATGACCTCGTGCAGGGAGGCGCCGGAGTGCTTGAGTCGATTCTTGACCTCGGCCCGCTCCCGGCGAGCCGCGGCGGCCTTTTCGAGCGCGGCTGCGCGCTGTTCAGGGGTAAGGGGCGGAAGAGCCACGCCTACGTCACCTCGGATGTCGAACTGTCGGATACGGACCGGTGAGGAACCTAGTCGCCCCACACCTGGGGAGGCACGAGCAACACGCTTGCCCGTTCTCTCGTCGGAGACTAGCGGGCAAGTCCGCCAGAGTCAGCGAGAACAGCGGAAAAGTCCTGGTCAGCCTCTGTCGAGCCAGACTTTTCGGACATACTGCCCGGGATTTGAGGATGTATTCAGACTCAGGCGCCTCCGCGAGCACGTGTCGGAGGACTCCCGCGGCGGCGCCGGAACCTCTAGCCGGCCGCCACCGCGACCCTGATCTCCTCCGCGTAGCGTTCCGCGGCGTCACGGAGCGCGACCATGTCGGGACCGTACCGCAACACTCCCCGGCTCACGTTCGGCACCACGTTGCGCACGGCCTTGCCGAAGACCCGGGGAAGGTCGGCCGGGGCGGCTCCCTGGGCTCCGATGCCGGGCGCGAGGAGCGGGCCGCCCATGTCGAGGTCGTACGACGACAGATCGCCGAGCGTGGCGCCCACGACGGCCCCGAAGGAGCCGAGGGGCTCCTCTCCCGCGTTCTCGGCCGCGAGGTGGGCGAGCATCGTCGCGCCCACGTTCCGGCCGTCGGCGCGTACGGCGTGCTGCACCTCGCCGCCCTCGGGGTTCGAGGTCAGCGCCAGCACGAAGAGCCCGGTGCCGCTCTCGCGCGCGAGGTCCACGGCCGGCTTGAGCGAGCCGTAGCCCAGATAGGGCGAGACGGTCAGCGCGTCGGAGAACAGCGGAGCGTCCTTACGGAGGAAGGACTCGGCGTACGCGGCCATGGTCGAGCCGATGTCGCCGCGCTTGGCGTCCATGACGACCAGCGCCCCGGCCGCCCGGGCCTCCTCGACCGCCTTCTCCAGGACGGCGAGCCCACGCGACCCGAAACGCTCGAAGAAGGCGCTCTGCGGCTTGAGGACGGCGACGCGCTCGGCCATCGCCTCCACCACCGTGCGGCTGAACCGCTCCAGACCGGCCACGTCGTCGTTCAGGCCCCACTGGGCCAGCAGCGAGGCGTGCGGGTCGATGCCGACGCACAGCGGGCCCCGCTCGTCCATGGCGCGGCGCAGACGCGTACCGAAGGGTTCCAGACCTGTCATGGGGACTTCCTCACATCGGCGCCGACCGCGTCGGCGAGGGTGGCGTAGGGGCTGGTGCGCAGACGTGCGGCGAGCCCCTTGTGGAGAGCACGGGCCCAGAAGGGCCCCTCGTAGATGAAGGCGCTGTAACCCTGCACCAGCGTGGCACCGGCCAGAATGCGCTGCCAGGCGTCCTCGGCGCTCTCGATGCCGCCCACGCCCACCAGGGTGATGCGGTCGCCCACGCGCGCGTACAGGCGGCGCAGCACCTCCAGAGAGCGTGTTCTGAGCGGTGCGCCGGACAGTCCGCCGGTCTCCTTCACCACGGCGGGGTCGGAGGTCAGTCCGAGCCCCTCGCGCGCGATGGTGGTGTTGGTGGCGATGATCCCGTCCAGGCCCAGTTCCACGGCGAGGTCGGCGACGGCGTCGACGTCCTCGTCCGCGAGGTCCGGGGCGATCTTGACCAGCAGCGGGACGCGCCGGGTGGTGACCGTACGGTCGGCGGCCTCGCGGACGGCGCTCAGCAGCGGGCGCAGCGCCTCGGTCGCCTGCAGATTGCGCAGACCGGGGGTGTTCGGCGAGGAGACGTTGACGACCAGGTAGTCGGCGTACGGCGCGAGCCGCTCGGCCGACTTCACGTAGTCCGCCACGGCCTCCGCCTCGGGGACGACCTTGGTCTTGCCGATGTTGACGCCCACGACGGTCCGGAAGACGGGCGTACGGGAGGCCAGACGGGCGGCGACGGCGAGCGAGCCCTCGTTGTTGAAGCCCATGCGGTTGATCAGCGCCCGGTCCGCGACGAGGCGGAAGAGCCGCTTCTTGGGGTTGCCCGGCTGCGGCTCCCCGGTGACCGTGCCGATCTCGACGTGGTCGAAGCCCAACATCGCCATGCCGTCGACGGCGAGGGCGTTCTTGTCGAAGCCGGCCGCGAGCCCCATCGGGCCGTGCATGCGCAGGCCGAACGCCTCCGTGCGCAGCTCCTTGTACCGGGGCGCGAGAACGGCGGCGGCGAAGGTGCGCAGCACGGGGATGCGCACGGCGCGGCGGATCCAGCGGAAGGCCAGGTGGTGGGCCTGCTCCGGGTCCATCCGGGAGAAAACCAGACGGAAGAAAAGCTTGTACATGTCCCTGTGTCCTCACGAAGAGGGGGACACCGTTTCCGATGTCCCCCTCAAGGGCTGCTAGTCGCGGGCCGCGGTCAGGTGTTCCGCGTGTTCCTGGAGGGAGCGGACGCTCACGTCGCCGCGGTTGAGGGCGTCGATGCCCTGGACGGCGGCGGCGAGCGCCTGGACCGTCGTCAGACAGGGCACCGAGCGGGCCACCGCGGCCGTGCGGATCTCGTAGCCGTCGAGGCGGCCACCGGTGCCGTAGGGCGTGTTGACGATGAGGTCGACCTCGCCGTCGTGGATGAGCTGGACGACGGTCCTCTCACCGTTCGGGCCGGTGCCCTCGGACTGCTTGCGCACGACGGTGACGTTGATGCCGTTGCGCTTGAGCACCTCGGCGGTGCCGGAGGTGGCGAGCAGCTCGAAGCCGTGGGCGACCAGCTCCCGCGCCGGGAAGATCATCGACCGCTTGTCCCGGTTGGCGACCGAGATGAAGGCGCGGCCCTTGGTCGGCAGCGGGCCGTAGGCGCCCGCCTGCGACTTGGCGTACGCCGTGCCGAAGACGGAGTCGATGCCCATGACCTCGCCGGTGGAGCGCATCTCCGGGCCGAGGACCGTGTCCACGCCCCGGCCGTGGATGTCGCGGAACCGCGACCACGGCAGGACGGCCTCCTTGACCGAGATCGGCGCGTCCAGCGGCAGCTCGCCGCCGTCGCCGTTCTTCGGCAGCAGCCCCTCCTCGCGCAGCTGCGCGACGGTCGCGCCCAGCGAGATCCGGGCGGCGGCCTTCGCCAGCGGCACCGCGGTCGCCTTCGAGGTGAAGGGGACGGTGCGGGAGGCGCGCGGATTGGCCTCGAGGACGTAGAGGATGTCACCCGCCATCGCGAACTGGATGTTGATCAGTCCGCGCACCCCGACGCCGCGGGCGATGGCCTCCGTGGAGGCGCGCAGCCGCTTGATGTCGAAGCCGCCCAGCGTGATCGGCGGCAGCGCGCACGCCGAGTCGCCGGAATGGATACCGGCCTCCTCGATGTGCTCCATCACGCCGCCGAGGTACAACTCCTGGCCGTCGTAGAGTGCGTCGACGTCGATCTCGATCGCGTCGTCGAGGAAGCGGTCGACGAGCACCGGCCGGGACGGGCTGATCTCGGTCGACTCGGCGATGTACGACGCGAGCCGGGTCTCGTCGTAGACGATCTCCATGCCGCGTCCGCCGAGGACGTACGACGGCCGCACGAGGACCGGGTAGCCGATCTCGTCCGCGATCGCCTTGGCCTCCCCGAACGTGGTGGCCGTGCCGTGCTTGGGGGCCGGCAGGCCGGCCTCGGCGAGCACCCGCCCGAACGCGCCGCGGTCCTCGGCGGCGTGGATCGCCTCGGGCGAGGTGCCCACGATCGGCACGCCGTTGTCCTTCAGCGCCTGGGCCAGGCCCAGCGGGGTCTGGCCGCCGAGCTGGACCACGACGCCCGCGACCGGGCCCGCCTGCTGCTCGGCGTGGACGATCTCCAGCACGTCCTCGAGCGTCAGCGGCTCGAAGTACAGGCGGTCGGAGGTGTCGTAGTCCGTGGAGACCGTCTCGGGGTTGCAGTTGACCATCACGGTCTCGTAGCCCGCGTCGCTGAGCGCGAAGGAGGCGTGGACGCAGGAGTAGTCGAACTCGATGCCCTGGCCGATGCGGTTGGGACCGGAGCCCAGGATGATGACCGCGGGCTTCTCGCGCGGCGCGACCTCGGTCTCCTCGTCGTAGGAGGAGTAGAAGTACGGCGTCTTCGCGGCGAACTCGGCGGCGCAGGTGTCCACCGTCTTGTAGACCGGGCGCACGCCCAGCGCGTGCCGTACCTCGCGCACGACGTCCTCGCGCAGGCCCCGGATCTCGGCGATCTGCTGGTCGGAGAAGCCGTGTCGCTTGGCCTCGGCCAGCAGCTCGGCGTCCAGCCGCTCAGCGGCGGCCAGCTCGTCCGCGAGCTCCTTGATGAGGAAGAGCTGGTCGACGAACCAGGGGTCGATCCTGGTGGACTCGAAGACCTCCTCCTGGGTGGCGCCCGCGCGGATCGCCTCCATGACCGTGTTGATCCGGCCGTCCGTGGGGCGGGCGGCCTCGCGCAGCAGCGCCGCCTTGTCGCCGGTCTCGCCCGTGAAGGCGAACTGGCTGCCCTTCTTCTCCAGGGAGCGCAGCGCCTTCTGGAACGCCTCGGTGAAGTTGCGGCCGATCGCCATCGCCTCGCCGACCGACTTCATGGTCGTGGTGAGCGTGGAGTCGGCCGCCGGGAACTTCTCGAAGGCGAACCGCGGCGCCTTGACGACCACGTAGTCGAGGGTCGGCTCGAAGGAGGCCGGGGTCTCCTGGGTGATGTCGTTGGGGATCTCGTCGAGGGTGTACCCCACGGCGAGCCTGGCGGCGATCTTGGCGATCGGGAAGCCGGTGGCCTTGGAGGCGAGGGCGGACGAGCGCGAGACGCGCGGGTTCATCTCGATGACGATCACACGACCGTCCTCGGGGTCCACCGCGAACTGGATGTTGCAGCCGCCCGTGTCCACGCCGACCTCGCGGATGACGGCGATGCCGATGTCGCGCAGGATCTGGTACTCGCGGTCGGTCAGGGTCATCGCTGGCGCGACGGTGATCGAGTCACCGGTGTGCACGCCCATGGGGTCGAAGTTCTCGATGGAGCAGACGACCACGACGTTGTCGTTCTTGTCGCGCATCAGCTCCAGCTCGTACTCCTTCCAGCCGAGGATGGACTCCTCCAGGAGCACCTCGGTGGTCGGCGAGAGCGTGAGGCCCTGGCCCGCGATGCGGCGCAGCTCGTCCTCGTCGTGCGCGAAGCCGGACCCGGCGCCGCCCATGGTGAAGGAGGGGCGGACGACGACCGGGTAGCCGCCGAGCTGCTCGACGCCGGCCAGCACCTCGTCCATGGAGTGGCAGATCACCGACCGGGCGGACTCACCGTGCCCGATCTTCCGCCTGACCGCCTCGACGACCTCCTTGAACTGGTCGCGGTCCTCGCCCTTGTGGATGGCCTCGACATTGGCACCGATCAGCTCGACGCCGTACTTGTCCAGGACACCGTTCTCGTGCAGCGCGATGGCGGTGTTGAGGGCCGTCTGACCGCCCAGGGTGGGCAGCAGGGCGTCGGGGCGCTCCTTGGCGATGATCTTCTCGACGAAGTCCGGGGTGATCGGCTCGACGTACGTGGCGTCCGCGATCTCCGGGTCGGTCATGATCGTCGCCGGGTTCGAGTTCACCAGGATGACCCGCAGGCCCTCGGACTTCAGCACCCGGCACGCCTGGGTGCCGGAGTAGTCGAACTCCGCGGCCTGGCCGATGACGATCGGGCCGGAGCCGATGACCAGGACGGACTGGATATCGGTGCGCTTAGGCACGCTGGCCCTCCATCAGGGATACGAAGCGGTCGAACAGGTAGGCGGCATCGTGCGGTCCCGCGGCGGCTTCGGGGTGGTACTGGACGCTGAAGGCCGGCTGGTCGAGCAGCTGGAGGCCCTCCACCACGTCGTCGTTGAGGCAGACGTGGGAGACCTCGGCGCGGCCGTAGGGGGTCTCGGACACCTGGTCGAGGGGTGCGTCGACGGCGAAGCCGTGGTTGTGCGCGGTGACCTCGACCTTGCCGGTCGTACGGTCCTGCACCGGCTGGTTGATGCCGCGGTGGCCGTACTTCAGCTTGTAGGTGCCGAAGCCGAGCGCACGGCCGAGGATCTGGTTGCCGAAGCAGATGCCGAACAGGGGCGTCCGCCGCTCCAGGACGGCCTGCATGACGGCGACGGGGTGGTCGGCGGTGGCGGGGTCGCCGGGGCCGTTGGAGAAGAACACGCCGTCCGGGTTCACCGCGAACACGTCCTCGGCGGTCGCCGTCGCGGGCAGCACATGCACCTCGATGCCGCGCTCGGCCATGCGGTGCGGGGTCATGCCCTTGATGCCCAGGTCGATCGCGGCGACGGTGAACCGCCGCTCGCCGATCGCGGGGACGACGTAGGCCTCCTTGGTGGCGACCTCGGCGGCCAGGTCCGCGCCCACCATCTCGGGGGCCTGGCGGACCTCGGCGAGCATGGTGCCCTCGTCGGGCAGCGCGTGGCCGGAGAAGATGCCGACGCGCATGGCGCCGCGCTCGCGCAGATGACGGGTGAGCGCGCGGGTGTCGATACCGCAGATGCCGACGACGCCCTGGTGGCGCAGCTCCTCGTCCAGCGAGCGCTTGGCGCGCCAGTTGGAGGGCACGCGCGCGGGGTCGCGCACGACGTAGCCCGCGACCCAGATCCGCCGGGACTCGGGGTCCTCGTCGTTGACCCCCGTGTTGCCGACGTGGGGGGCGGTCATCACGACGACCTGGCGGTGGTACGACGGGTCGGTGAGGGTCTCCTGGTAGCCGGTCATGCCGGTGGAGAACACGGCCTCGCCGAAGGTCACCCCCACGGCCCCGTAGGCACGGCCGCGGAAGATCCGGCCGTCCTCCAGGACGAGTACGGCGGGAGTCCTGGTGGCTCCCTCGGTGGAGGTGGTCATCGTGCGCCTTCCATCTTGTCGATCATGTGGTTCAGGGTGTCGACCCAGTCGTGGTGCTCGGCCGCGCGGTCGGAGCGGAACCCGGAGTCGAGCAGCTTGCCGCCGTGCTCCCAGGTCACGACCAGCAGTCCGCCCTCGGTGAGCACCTTGCCCGCGATGCCCTTGTCGAGCCGGGCCCCGCGCAGTTGCTCGGCGGGAACGAAGAAGTCGGTCGCGCCGGGGCGTACGACGTCGAGTCCGGCGTCCGTCAGCGTGAGCTCGACCCGGCTGCGGGTACCCAGGCCGTGGGCCACGATGCGGTCCAGCCACTGTCCGGCGGTCGTGGAACCGTGGTAGCGGCCGCTCATGCTCAGTCTCGCCGGACCGGGCTCCTCGGGCATTCCGGGCTGCGACGGCTCGCCGCCTCCGTCGAGGGTGGTGGGCGACGGGCGGGTGGGCAGCTCCGGCAGGTCGCTCTGGAGGGTGCCGCGCCACTTCCAGCCCTCGCGCATCAGCCAGTAGACGAGCGCGACGAACAGGGCGAGCCCCACGAGCCAGCCGATCCGAGCGGCCCAGTCGGTCACTTCCGCCGATTTCTTCGCGGCGGCGAGCAGGATTTCAGAAGTCACGCGAGCTTCCCGTCAACGAGGGTGGCCTTGCCCCGGAGCCAGGTGTGGGTGACACGGCCCGGCAGCTCACGGCCCTCGTACGGAGTGTTGCGGCTGCGCGAGGCGAAGCCCGCGGGGTCCACCTGCCCACGGTAGGCGGTGTCGACGAGGGCGAGATTGGCGGGCTCACCTGCCGAGACGGGGCGGCCGTGGCCCGCGGCCCGGCCGATCGTCGCGGGCTTGAAGGACATGCGGTCGGCGACCCCCGCCCAGTCGAGCAGCCCGGTGTCGACCATCGTCTCCTGCACCACGGACAGCGCCGTTTCCAGGCCCACCATGCCCATGGCGGCGGCGGCCCACTCGCAGTCCTTGTCCTCGTGCGGATGGGGGGCGTGGTCGGTGGCGACGATGTCGATCGTGCCGTCGGCGAGCGCCTCACGCAGCGCCATGACGTCGCGCTCGGTGCGCAGCGGCGGGTTGACCTTGTAGACCGGGTTGTAGGTGCGCACCAGCTCGTCGGTGAGCAGCAGGTGGTGCGGGGTGACCTCGGCGGTGACGTCGATGCCGCGGGACTTCGCCCAGCGCACGATCTCGACGGACCCGGCGGTCGACAGATGGCAGATGTGCACGCGCGAGCCGACGTGGTCGGCGAGCAGCACGTCCCGGGCGATGATCGACTCCTCGGCGACCGCGGGCCAGCCGCCGAGCCCCAGTTCCGCGGAGACGACGCCCTCGTTCATCTGCGCACCCTCGGTGAGCCGCGGCTCCTGCGCGTGCTGGGCGACCACCCCGCCGAAGGCCTTCACGTACTCCAGCGCCCGGCGCATGATCACCGCGTCGTCGACGCACTTGCCGTCGTCGGAGAAGACGGTGACGCCGGCCGCCGACTCGTGCATGGCGCCGAGCTCGGCGAGTTTCTTGCCCTCCAGGCCGACGGTGACGGCGCCGATGGGGTGGACGTCGCAGTAGCCGTGCTCGCGGCCGAGGCGCCACACCTGCTCGACGACCCCGGCGGTGTCGGCGACCGGGAAGGTGTTGGCCATGGCGAACACGGCCGTGTAACCGCCGCTCGCGGCCGCCCGGGTCCCGGTCAGGACCGTCTCGGAGTCCTCGCGGCCGGGCTCGCGGAGGTGGGTGTGCAGATCGACGAGGCCCGGCAGCAGCACCTTGCCCTCGGCCTCGACGACCTGGGCGCCCTCGGCGGGCAGCCCCGTGCCGACCGCCTCGATGATCTCGCCGTCGATCAGGACGTCCTGCGGCTCACCGCCGAGCACCCGCGCACCACGGATCAGGATCTTGCTCATCTGTCTTACTTCTCCTCGGTACGGGTGTCGGGCTGGGCGGAGGCATTCCGGGAATCGAATACAGCCCCGCCGAGCAGCAGGTACAGAACGGCCATCCGGATCGAGACACCGTTGGCCACCTGTTCGACGGCGGTGCAGCGCCCGGAGTCGGCGACCTCGGCGGTGATCTCCATGCCGCGGACCATCGGGCCGGGGTGCATGACGATGGCGTGTTCCGGCATCCTCGCCATCCGGTCGCCGTCCAGGCCGTAGCGCCGGGCGTACTCGCGCTCGGTCGGGAAGAAGGCGGCGTTCATGCGCTCGCGCTGGACGCGCAGCATCATCACCGCGTCCGACTTGGGCAGCGCGGTGTCGAGGTCGTAGGAGATCTCGCAGGGCCAGGAGCCGACGCCGACGGGCAGCAGGGTGGGCGGGGCGACCAGGGTGACCTCGGCGCCCAGGGTGTGCAGCAGATCGACGTTGGAGCGGGCGACCCGGCTGTGCAGCACGTCTCCGACGATGGTGATGCGCTTACCGGCCAGGTCGTGGCCCAGTCCCGCGTCCCGGCCCACCAGACGGCGGCGCATGGTGAAGGCGTCGAGCAGGGCCTGGGTGGGGTGCTGGTGGGTGCCGTCCCCGGCGTTGATCACGGCGGCGTCGATCCAGCCGGAGTTGGCCAGGCGGTAGGGGGCTCCGGAGGCGCCGTGCCGGATGACGACGGCATCGACGCCCATCGCCTCCAGAGTCTGGGCGGTGTCCTTGAGGGACTCGCCCTTGGACACGCTGGATCCCTTGGCGGAGAAGTTGATCACGTCCGCGGACAGCCGCTTCTCGGCGGCCTCGAAGGAGATCCGGGTGCGGGTGGAGTCCTCGAAGAAGAGGTTGACGACGGTGCGGCCGCGCAGGGTCGGCAGTTTCTTGATCGGCCGGTCCGCGACCCGGGCCATCTCCTCGGCGGTGTCGAGGATCAGGACGGCGTCGTCACGGGTGAGGTCGGCGGCCGAGATGAGATGGCGCTGCATCTGTCAGGCTCCGTAAGGCAGTTCATCAATCGGGAGGATTCGGGCAGGCGCGGGCGCGCGGAGGCGCACTCG
The DNA here is from genome assembly GCF_042889625.1 of Streptomyces sp. NPDC002573. NCBI lineage: Bacteria > Bacillati > Actinomycetota > Actinomycetes > Kitasatosporales > Streptomycetaceae > Streptomyces > Streptomyces sp. NPDC002573. The sequence goes on from NZ_JBIARC010000021.1 coordinate 129,471, forward strand.
CAGGACGTACGCCAGGGGCGTACGTCGGAGTGCTACTGCTGCGCGCCCGCCACGGTCTGCTTCACTCCGAGCAGCACGGTGTCACGACCGTCCTCCTCGGTGAGCTGGACCTTGACCGTCTCCCGCAGCGACGTGGGGAGGTTCTTGCCGACGTAGTCGGCACGGATCGGAAGTTCGCGGTGGCCGCGGTCGACGAGGACCGCGAGCTGGACCGCGCGCGGGCGCCCGATGTCGTTCAGGGCGTCGAGGGCGGCACGGATCGTGCGGCCGGAGAAGAGCACGTCGTCGACGAGCACGACCAGCCGGCCGTCGAGCCCGTCTCCGGGGATCTCCGTGCGGGCCAGGGCACGTGGGGGCTGCAACCGCAGATCGTCGCGGTACATGGTGATGTCGAGGGAGCCGACCGGAATCGTGCGGCCGGTGATCTGCTCGAGCTTCACGGCGAGCCGACGGGCGAGGAAGACGCCCCGGGTCGGGATGCCGAGGAGCACCACGTCGTCGGCACCCTTGGCGCGCTCGACGATCTCGTGGGCGATGCGGGTGAGCACCCGCGCGATGTCAGGACCTTCGAGAACCGGTCGGGCATCGGAATGCTGCGTGTCCATACGAAACGGACCCCCTTCTCCGCCTCACGGGACGGATCTTAAAGGACGTCGGAATTGCGCCATACAGACTACCAGCCCACCGGGGGCGGTCGATCACCCCCCTGGCGCCCCCTTGTCACCCGTTCGGCGTCACCGCACGTCGCCGCCCACGGACGGGTCGCTGCGGACCATTCGGCTTGACGGGGAAGAGTCACGCTGCGTAACCTCACAGTGAGTCACCAGCCTTCGTCCGGGGAGCTATATGTCCAGCGAATACGCCAAACAGCTCGGGGCCAAGCTCCGGGCCATCCGCACCCAGCAGGGCCTTTCCCTCCACGGTGTGGAGGAGAAGTCCCAGGGACGCTGGAAGGCCGTCGTGGTCGGGTCGTACGAGCGCGGAGACCGCGCCGTCACCGTGCAGCGCCTCGCCGAGCTGGCGGATTTCTACGGGGTTCCGGTTCAGGAACTGCTGCCCGGCACCACTCCGGGCGGCGCCGCCGAGCCGCCGCCGAAGCTCGTTCTGGACCTGGAGCGCCTGGCCGGCGTGCCGGCCGAGAAGGCGGGCCCGCTGCAGCGGTATGCGGCGACGATCCAGTCCCAGCGCGGTGACTACAACGGCAAGGTCCTGTCGATCCGCCAGGACGACCTGCGCACCCTCGCGGTGATCTACGACCAGTCGCCCTCGGTCCTGACCGAGCAGCTGATCAGCTGGGGCGTCCTGGACGCGGACGCGCGCCGTGCGGTGGCGTCCCACGAGGAGAGCTGACCCTCCTCCCGTCTCAGCAGAAACGTGCCGCCGGGGTGGCCGGACCAGTACGGTCCGGCCACCCCGGCGGCGTTCTCGGGGGCCCCTGACGGCCGCCCGGAGACCGATACGCCGGAGGGCCCGCAGCATGCGTGCTGCGGGCCCTCCGGCGTATGTACGGCGTCCTCGCTCCCGGGGTGCGGCCGCGCCCTGAAAAGGCGCACCGGGCCGCCCGCGGACACCCCCGCGCCGCGGGCGAGCGGCGCGGTGCGTCCTCGGAGCTATTCGCGGCGCAGCGAGGGCTTCAGGTCCTTCAGCCGGCCGAGCAGCCCGTTGACGAACGCGGGCGACTCGTCGGTGGAGAACTCCTTGGCGAGCTGCACCATCTCGTCGAGCACGACGGCGTCCGGCGTCTCGTCGACCCAGATCAGCTCGTAGGCACCGAGGCGCAGGATGTTGCGGTCGACGACCGGCATCCGGTCGAGGGTCCAGCCGACCGCGTACTGCGCGATCAGCTCGTCGATGCGCTTCGCGTGCCCCGCGTACCCCTCGACGAGCTGCATCGTGTACTCGCTCACCGGCGGCTGCCGGGTGTCGGTCCGCGAGAGGCGGATCCAGTCCGCGAGGACCGTCAGGACGTCGGCCCCGCGCTGGTCGCCCTCGAAGAGGATCTGGAAGGCGCGCTTACGGGCCGTGTTACGAGCAGCCACGGTTAGCTGTTCACCCGGCCGAGGTAGTCGCTCGTACGGGTGTCAACCTTGATCTTCTCACCGGTGGTGATGAAGAGCGGGACCTGGATCTGGTGGCCGGTCTCCAGGGTGGCAGGCTTGGTGCCACCGGTGGAGCGGTCGCCCTGGACGCCCGGCTCCGTCTCGGCGATGGTCAGCTCGACAGCGGCGGGCAGCTCGACGAAGAGCACCTCGCCCTCGTGCTGCGCGACGACGGCCGTGAAGCCCTCAATGAGGAAGTTCGCGGCGTCGCCGACGGCCTTCGGGTCGATGTGCAGCTGGTCGTACGTCTCCATGTCCATGAAGACGAAGTACTCGCCGTCCTTGTACGAGAACTGCATGTCGCGCTTGTCGACGGTGGCCGTCTCGACCTTGACACCGGCGTTGAACGTCTTGTCGACGACCTTGCCGGAGAGCACGTTCTTGAGCTTGGTGCGCACGAAGGCCGGGCCCTTGCCGGGCTTGACGTGCTGGAACTCGACGACGGACCAGAGCTGGCCGCCTTCGAGCTTGAGCACCAGGCCGTTCTTGAGGTCGTTCGTGGAAGCCACGGTTGCGGAATCTCCTGGACTGACGTACGACCACGGGGCACGCGTCACAACGCGAGCAGCTCCTTGGTCGTGATGGTGAGTAGCTCGGGTCCGCCGTCCGCCTCGGGGCGTACGACGAGCGTGTCATCGATCCGGACCCCGCCCCGGCCCGGGAGGTGAACCCCGGGTTCGACGGTGACCGGCACGCAAGCGTCCAGTTTACCCATGGCGGCCGGGGTCAACTGCGGGTCCTCGTCGATTTCGAGTCCCACACCGTGCCCGGTCCCCGGCGCGAGGCCGCTGCCGTACCCCGCGGAGTCCAGTATCTGCCGTGCTGCGCGGTCCACGTCCCGGTACGCGACCCCTGGTGCCAGGGCCTGCCGACCGGCGCGCTGGGCGGCGAAGACAAGATCATACAACTCGATCTGCCAGTCCGCGGGCGAGGTGCCGATCACGAAGGTACGGCCGATCTCGCAGCGGTAGCCGCGGTAGGTGGCCCCGAGGCAGACGGAGAGGAAGTCGCCCTCCTCCACCCGCCGGTCGGTGGGGCGGTGACCTGGACGGCCGGAGTTCGGGCCGGTGCCGACGGAGGTGCTGAAGGCGGGCCCGTCGGCGCCGTGGTCGATCAGACGGCGCTCCAGTTCGAGGGCGAGATGACGCTCGGTGCGGCCAACGAGGATCGACTCCAGCAACTCGCTCAGCGCCTGGTCGACGATCTCCGCCCCGATCCGCAGCAAAGAGATCTCGCCCTCGTCCTTCACCAGACGCAGTTGCTCGACCGCGCCACCGAGGTCGAGCAGCCGCAGCCGGGGGGCGACCGAGGTCAGGGCCCGGTGCCGGGCCACCGTGAGGTGGTGCTCCTCGACCGCCAGGGACTCGGCGCTCTGCGCGGCGGCCAGATCGGCGCCGGCCACGGCGGGGTCGCCACCGGGCAGCGGCAGCACCTGGACCCGTAGCGACTCGTCCGGGCGTCCGTCGATCAGCTCGTCGTCCGGCGGTCCGGCGCACAGCAGCACGTCCTCCCCCGTGCCGACCAGCAGGACGGCGCCCTGGGGCGCGGCGCCCGCGAGATAGCGGACATTGGCGGGGCGGGTGACCAGCGCCGCCGCACTGCCACCCGCGCTGCAGCGATCCCTCAGCCGGTCCCGGCGGGCCGCGTACACCTCTGGCATGACCCGAGCCTACGAGCGGTGGCCGGATGCCGCCGTTCCAACGGGGCCGGACGGGCGGCCGGGCAGGCTCCGGAGGCGGCCCGAAGGCCTACGGCGGCGGGCGGGACGCACTTGCCTCGGAACCCCGAACAGCCCGTGGAAGGGGACCGGGAGCGGGCGCCTCGGCCCGCCACCAACGCCTCTTACGGCGTCACGGCCGCAGCGGAACCGGCCGGTCTCCCGGATGGCCGCAGGGACCGGTCACCACTGCGGCGGGCTGGCGATCGAGCGGGCCAGGACCTCGTCCAGCGCGCGGGCCGTGCCGGCCACGTCGAGCTGTGAGTTGTCGATGATCGGCAGTCCGGAGCCGTACCAGCCGGCCATGCGGCCGTGGATCCGGGCGACCTCCTCATCGGTGAGGCGGCGGTTGCCCGTGCGCTCCGCGTTGCGCTCCAGGACTATCTCCAGGCCCGGCAGCAGGACGACCGGGAGCAGACCGGGTCCCACATGCCGCTTCCAGCCACCGAGGCCGACGACCGGGCGGTCCGGGAAGACGGCGTCGTCGAGGATGCACGAGATGCCGTTGGCCAGGAAGTTGCGGGCCGCGAAGCCGCAGGTGCGGCGGGCGAGACGATACTGCGCCTCCGAGTGGTCGTTCCACCCCGACTGGGGGTCGGCGAAGCCGGAGCGCACCCATTCGCGTACGTCGTCGAGGCTGATGTGGGCCGTGGGAACCCGGCGGTGGTCGGCCCAGTACTTCGCGACGCTCGTCTTGCCCGCGCCCGCCGGGCCGATGAGCAGCACCGCGAGCGTGGCGCACGAGGGGTCCGGCGCGGGCGCGGCCGGGGGCGTGCCCGGCATGCTGTCCGGGGCGCCGGGCGGACGACCGACCTGGCCCGTGGTGTCCGGCGCGGGCGGAACGGGCGCGTGGTGCGGGGGCACCTGGGTGTGTGGAGGCCCGGGCGGCACCGCGGAGCCCGCGAAGCCCGGCGCGGGCGGGACGTGCGGTGCGGGACCCGGATGGGCACCCGGCTGCCCCGGATGGTGTGCGGCCGGTGACCAGACCGTCGCCGGTTCCTGCCCCGGCTGGTGGGGCGGCGGCAGCGGCGCTCCCACTGCGTGCTGCATCCGGTGCCACTCCGTCTCGTTGTCTCGGGCTCGCTCCCCACGGAACCGTACCGTCCCCGGCCGTTGTTGTGTGAACGGCCGGGGACGGCCTGAAGTGCCCGTTGCCGCAGGCGAATCGGGGCAACCGGCGCCCGGCGGAACGAGTCGCCCGCCGGTCGGGCCCCGGAGCGCGGGCTACTGGCCCACTTCGCCGTACGCGGCCAGCAGCACCGCCGGGTCCGGGCCCTCCAGCACGGTCGGCCTGGCCAGACCGTCCAGCACGATGAAGCGGAG
>NZ_JBIARC010000022.1:0-134242 GCF_042889625.1 Streptomyces sp. NPDC002573
CTCCCTCCCCCCCCCCCCTGCGTGGTTTGGTTGTTTTTTTACCCCGGCCCCCGCGGGGGGGGGGGGGGGGGGCGGGCCCGCCCGGGGGGGGGGGGGGGGGGCGGCCGCCCGCCCCCCCCCCCCGCGGCCGGACGCCCGTGTGGCCGCCCCGGTGGCGTGAAGAGGGTCTCAGCGGTTACTCGTTCACCATGGGCGAGCGACCACCCCTCGAGGCACGGCACGAGACACCGCTGCAGCGCGCCGACCGTAACTTCGCCGAACTGCTGCAGGAACTCCGGGTCACCCAGACCGGAGTGCAGATCCTCTTCGCGTTCCTGCTGACCCTCGCCTTCACCCAGCGCTTCCCGTCCCTCGACACGGCCCAGCGCATCACGTACGTCACGACCCTGCTGCTGGCGATGGTGGCCGCGGCCCTGTTCACGGCACCGGCCGCACTGCACCGGCTGCTCTTCCAGCAGAACGTCAAGCCGGTCATCGTGCGGATCTCCTCCCGGCTCGCCGCCGCCGGGATGGTGGTGCTGGCCTTCGCCTTCACCGGCTCGGTGCTGCTGGTGGTGGACGTGTCGCTGGGCCGCACGGCGGGCATCGCGGCCGGCGCGGGAACACTCCTGGTGTGCGCGGTCCTGTGGCGCGTCCTGCCGATGCTGGTGCGGCACGCGGTCGTCAGGCCACGAGCGGCTCCAGGAGAAGCACCAGACCGAGAGCCGTCAGAGCGCCCCCGGTGATCGTCTCCATGGTGCGCGCGGCCCGCGGCCGGCGCAGGAGGCGGCCGAGCCGGTCCACGAGCAACGCGACCGCGGGGAACCACACCAGCGAGACCGCGAGCACGATCAGGGCGAGCACCAGGGTCCTCGGCATCGCGGGGCTGCCCGCGGGCACGAACTGCGGCAGCAGGCTGAGGAAGGTCAGGGACGCCTTCGGGTTGAGCGCGTTGGTCACAAAGCCCTGCCGCAGCGGCCGCCCCCGGGGCACGTCGCGCGCCACCGAAAGCTCGTCGTGGCCGGGGGTCGGCCCGGCCACGACGGGGGCGTGGGTCTCCGAGCAGCGCAGTCCCCAGAGGGTGCGTGCGCCGAGGTAGAGCACATAGCCACCGCCGAGCAGTTGCAGCGTGCGGAACAGCCCGGGCACGGCCACCAGCACCGTGGCGACTCCGGCGACCGCCAGCGTCGTATGGATGAGCAGCCCGCCCGCGATCCCCAGGGCGCAGACGACACTGGCGCGCCGGGAGATCAGAGCGTTGCGTACGACGACCGCGAAGTCCGCGCCCGGCATGGCGACCATGCCCGCGGCCACACCGGTGAAGGCGATGAGCTGTGTGTCCATGCGGACCACCCTGCCGTCCGCGACCCTTTAAAAGATATGTCGAATATTCTGGAGGAGTCTTAAGCATCTCTTTAGGCTTCACCTCGGACCGACAGGGGGAACGCGCGTACGACCCGACACGGCTCGCGGCGCTGGTGGCGGTCGCCGAGGCCGGTTCGATCACCCGGGCCGCCGAGCGCGTCGGCTACACGCCGCCCGCGCTCTCGCAACAGCTGGCCAAGCTGGAACGGGAGGCGGGCACCGCGCTGCTCGTGCGCCATCCGCGGGGAACCCGGCTGACGGGGGCCGGGGAACTGCTGGTGGTCCGTGCGCGGCGGGTGCTGGACGAGCTGGAGCGGGCCCGGCACGAACTGGCGCGGCTCACCGGACTCAGGGGCGGCACGCTGCGGCTCGGCACCTTTCCCACCGCGGGCATCCATCTGCTGCCGCCGGCGCTCAGCACGTTCCACCGGGCGTATCCGGACGTGGAACTGGCGGTCGCGGACTACGATCCGCCGACCGGGGTGCACGCGGTGGCAGCGGGCGACATCGATCTGGCGCTGACCCACACCTACGAGCCCGCCGAGCCCGTACCGCTGCCGTCGTCCGTGTCCCTGGAAGCCGTACTGACGGAGGAGCTGGTCCTGGTCACGAGCCCCGGCCATGCACTTAGCGCGGAGGCGTCGCGGCTGCCGCCCGCCGAGCTGGCCGGGCAGCCGCTGATCAGCATGGCGCCGCACCACCCGGCGCGGCGCGGTGTGGAGGCCGCCCTCGCCGCCGCCGGGGCCACCCCGGCGGTCCTGGTCGAGACGCCGGGATACGCCGTGGTGTGCGCACTGGTCAGTGCCGGTCTCGGGGTGGCGGTGGTGCCGGAGATGGTGGCCAGGACCACGGCGACCCCGCTCGGGGTACGGCCCCTGGAGCCGGGCACCCTGCGCCGTACGATCTCGGTCGCGCACCGCACCGACGAGCCGGCACCCGCGGCCGACGCCTTCCGCGCCCTGCTGCGCGGCGCCTTCGGCCGAGCGGCGCGGCCCATCTGAGCGACGCGGCACGGCTGAGCAACGCGGCACGGCTGAGCGGCCACCGGCACGGCTGAGCAACGCGGCACGGCTGAGCGGCCACCGGCACGGCACCGGGACGGGACCCGCCCGGCACCGGGTGGCCGAGCCGCCCGTCCGCGGGCCGGACCTCCGCGCTGCCACCGCTGCCGCCGCCGTCAGGGATCCGGTTGTCCCGCCGCCGAGACCGACCGCACGGGAATGGTCCACGGCAGTTCGATCGCGACCGTCTTGCCGCCCTCCCGGGTGGGCCGCACCGTGAGCGTCCCGCCGTGCTCGGCGGTCAGCCAGCGGACGATCACCATGCCGCGGCCGTTGTCCTGCTGCACGGAGGCCGGCAGCCGCTTGGGGAAGCGGGGATGGCTGTCCGTGACGCCGATGCGCAGTAATTCCTCCCGCGCGAGCGCGATGTCGACCGTGAACGTCGGTGACTGCCCGAAGGTGTGCTGCACCGCATTGGTCGCCAGTTCGGACACGATCAGGCGGACGGAGTCGGCGACTTCGGCATCGCTCGGCAGACCCCATTCCGTGAGAATGTCCGAGACATATGTTCGGGCGGCGGAGACCGAGGCGGGATCGCTCGGCAGAGTGACGGATGCTTCCTGATGATCTGCCATGGCGACGTCGTCCCTTTCCCACGGGACCAAAGTCCGACACGGGGCGGTCTGGTCGAGAACGCTCCCGGACTTGGTACTGCGCGCCAGACTGCCATCACCAGGGCTCTCCCGGGTGTCATCCCCCGAGATATGCATATATCTGTCGCCCGAAGCGGTGAACTCTCCGACGACCGACCGTATTCGTGCGGCCCCCGGGGTCATGCTTTACCGTCGCTTACCGTCGCAGTGGGAACCGCGCGCCGGGCGGAGGGAGTCGGCCATGCAGTACGGACCAGCGGTACGCCGCCGCAAACTCGGTGCCGAATTGCGCGAGCTGCGCGCCCGGGCGGGTCTCACGAGCGGTCAGGCGGCCGCCTGTGTCGGCTGGCACCAGTCGAAGGTGAGCCGGATCGAGACGGGCTCCAGCGGGGTCAAGCCGCGGGACGTAGGGCTGCTGCTGGACGCGTACGGCGTCGAGGACCCCGAACTGCGGGAACTGCTGCTGGTGCTGGCGGGCTCGGAGGACGGCGACGGCCGGCAGAACTGGTGGCACGCCTACCGCGGGATGCTGCCCCCGGCCTACCGCGACTTCATCAGCCTGGAGTCACAGGCGAGCGGGATGCGCACGCTGGAGACCTCGGTGGTGCCGGGCCTGCTGCAGACGCCGGACTACGCCCGGGCCGTCACCCGGGCCGCCGTGGGCGCTCTGGAGGACACCCAGCTGGACGCCCTGGTGGAGGTGCGGCTCGCCCGTCAGGAGGTGCTGCGCGCGGATCCGCCGCTGCGGCTGAACGCCGTGCTGGACGAGGCGGTGCTGCGCCGGGAGGTCGGTGGGCCCAGGACCATGACACGGCAGCTGAAGCGGCTGCTGGACGCGGCCCGGTTGCCCCATGTGCGGCTCCAGGTGCTGCCGTTCGCCGCCGGGGCGCATATCGGAATCACCGGGCCTTTCGTTATCTTCTCCTTTCCGAGCAGATCTGATCTGGATGTAGTCGTTCTCGACCACTTGACGAGTAGCCTCTACCTCGAACGGAAAGAAGACCTCCAGGCCTACTGCGAGGCCTTCGACACCCTTCGGATCCACGCCCTTTCGCCCGAGGACTCGTTGGATTACATCGCCGCGTTGGCGGGCGATGCGTAAGGAGGCACCATGTCAGCACCGCCTCGGCACATCCCTGTCAGTACCTCACTCCACGGCACACGGTGGCGACGCAGCAGCCGCAGCACGGGAATGAACAACTGCGTCGAGACCGCCCGTACGGACACCGGCCCCTGGCAGGGACTGGTCGCCGTGCGCGACTCCAAGAACGTGACCGGCCCGGCCCTGCTCTTCACCCCAGACGCCTGGAAGGAGTTCCTGACGGGCCTGAGCTGATCGTCGCCGTTCGACTCGGGCTCTTTTGAGCCATTTTCGAGTCGATTACCCCCTCACGTCCGATCGATTTCCCCCCCGTCCGACGGAGTACTCCGCTCACGGCTCCGGCTCCGTACCGCTCATCCGCGTACGAGGAGCGACGCACGGCCGTCCCGCCGACTCACGGTCGCGTCTCGCCGATCACGCGCACGGCGTGCTCGATCTGCCCGTCGGTGAGATCCGCACGGGCCGTCAGCCGAAGCCGTGAGATGCCGTCGGGCACCGACGGCGGACGGAAGCAGCCGACGGCGACCCCCGCCGCCCGGCAGTCCGCCGCCCAGCGCACCGCCAGTTCGGGAGAAGGAGCCCGCACGGAGACCACGGCGGCGTCCGGGCGCACCGCCTCATGGCCCTCGGCCGTGAGGCGGGCGCGCAGGGTCGCCGCCACCGTGCGGGCCCGCTCGGCACGCTCCGGCTCGCGGCGCAGCAGACGCAGCGCCGCCAGCGCCGCGCCGACCGCCGCCGGGGCGAGCCCGGTGTCGAAGATGAACGTCCGCGCCGCGTTGACCAGATGGTCGATCACCGGCGCCGGACCGAGGACCGCCCCGCCCTGGCTGCCGAGCGACTTCGACAGCGTCACAGTCGCCACCACGTCCGGCGCGCCCGCGAGACCGGCCGCGTACGGGGCGCCCCGGCCGCCGGCCCCGAGCAGGCCGAGCCCGTGGGCGTCGTCGACGATCAGCCCGGCGTCGAACTCCCGTGCCGCCTCCGCCAGTCCGGCCAGCGGTGCCGCGTCGCCGTCCACCGAGAACACCGTGTCGGAGACCACGACGGCGGGCCCGCGGTGGGTGCCGAGCGCCTTGCGGACCGCCCGGGGGTCGGCGTGCGCGACGACCTCGGTGTTGCCGCGGGCGAGCCGGCAGCCGTCGATGAGCGAGGCGTGGTTGCCCGCGTCGGAGACGATGAGGGAGCCGTGCGGCGCGAGCGCGGTGACGGCCGCGAGATTGGCCGCGTAGCCGGAGGAGAAGACGAGCGCCGCCTCGAAGCCGCAGAAGTCGGCGAGCTCGCGCTCCAGTTCGCCGTGGAGTTCCGTCGTTCCGGTGACGAGCCGGGAGCCGGTCGAGCCGCCGCCCCACCGCCGGGCCGCCTCCGCGGCGCCCTCGGTGACCTCCGGATGGCGGGACAGACCCAGGTAGTCGTTGCCGGCCAGATCGAGCAGCGGGGCGTCGGCGGACCGGGGACGCAGCGTCCGGACGAGTCCGGCCCGGCGGCGCGCCCGCGCCTGTTCGTCGATCCAGCCGAACGCCATGGTTCCTCCGGGGCATTTGTAGGCAGTGCACAGACCCTAGCGGCACGACCAGCAGCCCAGGGTGTGGCAATACCCACACGTCGAACGGTGTCTGTTGTGCAAACTCTCCTTGGCCCGGGACGGTCCCGTAGGACAGGATCGGCTCTCATGGACCTGCTGAACACGCTGGTGGACAAGGGGTTGCGGCGCGAGGTGCCGACCCGCGAGGAGGCGCTGGCCGTCCTCGCCACTTCCGACGACGACGTGCTCGATGTGGTGGCCGCGGCCGGCAAGGTGCGCCGCCACTGGTTCGGCCGACGGGTGAAACTCAACTATCTCGTCAACCTGAAGTCGGGCCTGTGCCCGGAGGACTGTTCCTACTGCTCCCAGCGGCTCGGCTCGAAGGCCGACATCCTCAAGTACACCTGGCTCAAGGCCGACGAGGCCTCGAAGGCCGCCGCGGCCGGGGTCGCGGGCGGCGCCAAGCGGGTCTGCCTGGTGGCGAGCGGCCGCGGGCCCACCGACCGGGACGTGGACCGGGTCTCCGACACCATCAGGACCATCAAGGAGCAGAACGAGGGCGTCGAGGTGTGCGCCTGCCTCGGTCTGCTCGCCGACGGCCAGGCGGAGCGCCTGCGCACGGCGGGCGCCGACGCCTACAACCACAACCTCAACACCTCCGAGGCGACCTACGGGGACATCACCACCACCCACACCTACGCCGACCGGGTGGACACGGTCCACAAGGCGCACGCCGCCGGTCTGTCGGCCTGCTCCGGGCTGATCGCGGGCATGGGCGAGAGCGACGAGGACCTGGTGGACGTCGTCTTCTCCCTGCGGGAGCTGGACCCTGACTCCGTTCCGGTGAACTTCCTGATCCCGTTCGAGGGCACTCCGCTCGCGAAGGAGTGGAACCTGACGCCGCAGCGGTGTCTGCGGATCCTCGCCATGGTCCGGTTCGTCTGCCCGGACGTCGAGGTGCGGATCGCGGGCGGACGCGAGGTCCACCTCCGTTCGATGCAGCCGCTGGCCCTGCATCTGGCCAACTCCATCTTCCTCGGGGACTACCTGACCAGCGAGGGCCAGGCGGGCAAGGCCGACCTGGAGATGATCGCCGACGCCGGGTTCGAGGTGGAGGGCACCGACCAGGTGACGCTCCCCGAGCACCGGGGGGCGGGCGGCTGCGGGTCGCAGGGGGACGCCGGGTGCGGCTCCCATGAGGGCGCCGGGTGCGGGTCGCACGAAGGTGCCGGATGCGGGTCGCACGAGGGGGGCGATGTCTGCGGCTCCGCTTCGGTGCCGCCGGTCGGCGAGCCCCGCACGGATCTGGTCGCGGTGCGCCGCCGGGGCGCCGGAACGGATGTCGCGCCCAATGCCTGAGTGGTCCGTGGACGAGCTGCTGGCGCTCGACCGGCAGCACGTCTGGCATCCGTACGGCCCCATGCCGGGCCGGCAGGAGCCGCTCGTCGTGGAGTCGGCGAGCGGAGTGCGGCTGCGGCTCGCCGACGGCTCCGGCGAACTCGTCGACGGCATGTCGTCCTGGTGGGCGGCGATCCACGGCTACAACCACCCGGTGCTCAACGAGGCGGTGCGCGAGCAGCTCGGGCGGATGAGCCATGTGATGTTCGGCGGGCTCACCCATGAGCCCGCCGTGCGGCTGGCGAAGCGCCTTGTCGACATGTCACCGGACGGTCTGGAGCATGTGTTCCTCGCCGACTCGGGCTCGGTCTCGGTCGAGGTCGCGGTCAAGATGTGCCTGCAGTACTGGCGCTCGCTCGGCCGCCCCGCCAAGCAGCGGCTGCTGACCTGGCGCGGCGGCTATCACGGCGACACCTGGCACCCGATGTCCGTGTGCGACCCCGAGGGCGGCATGCATGAGCTGTGGCGCGGCGTCCTGCCCCGGCAGCTGTTCACCGAGGCGCCGCCGGCCGCCTACGAGGAGTCGTACGCCGACCTGTTGCGCGAGACGATCGCACGGCAGGCGGACGAACTGGCCGCGGTGATCATCGAGCCGGTGGTGCAGGGCGCGGGCGGGATGCGGTTCCACTCCCCCTCGTATCTGCGGGTGCTGCGCGAGGCCTGCGACGCGCATGACGTGCTGCTCGTGTTCGACGAGATCGCCACCGGGTTCGGTCGCACGGGCGCGCTGTTCGCGGCCGACCACGCGGCGGTGACCCCCGATGTGATGTGTGTCGGCAAGTCGCTGACCGGGGGTTATCTGACCATGGCGGCAACGCTGTGCACCCCGCGGGTGGCCGAGGGGATCTCCCGGGGCGAGGTGCCCGTGCTCGCGCACGGTCCCACCTTCATGGGCAACCCGCTGGCGGCGGCTGTCGCCTGCGCGTCGCTCGACCTGCTGCTCGGCCAGGACTGGCAGGCGGAGGTCAAGCGGATCGAGGCGGGCCTGAAGGAGGGCCTCGCCCCCGCGCGGGAGCTGCCCGGGGTGCGCGAGGTGCGGGTGCTCGGCGCCATCGGCGTCGTGCAGCTCGACCACGAGGTGGACATGGCGGCGGCGACCCGGGCCGCCGTGCGCGAGGGAGTGTGGCTGCGTCCGTTCCGCGACCTCGTCTACACGATGCCGCCGTATGTGACCGGGGACGCGGACGTGGCACTGATCGGGCGCGCGGTGTGCGCGGCGGCACAGGAGGGCTGAGATGTCGGTACTGGTGGTCACGGGAACCGGCACCGAGGTCGGGAAGACGGTCACGACCGCCGCCGTCGCGGCGGTGGCGGTGGCCGCGGGCCGGTCGGTGGCCGTGCTCAAGCCCGCGCAGACGGGCGTGGGACCGGACGAACGCGGGGACGCCGACGAGGTGGCCCGGCTCGCGGGCGCCCTGACGGTGTGTGAACTCGGCCGCTACCCCGATCCGTTGGCGCCCGCGACGGCTGCCCGGCGGGCCGGACTGCCGCCGGTGCGGCCGCAGGAGGTGGCCGAGGCGGCCGCGAAACTGGCGGTCGAGCACGACCTCGTGCTCGTCGAGGGCGCGGGCGGGCTGCTCGTCCGGTTCGACGACGAGGACGGCACCCTGGCGGACGTGGCCCGGCTGCTGGCGGCACCGGTGCTCGTGGTGGCGACGGCCGGCCTCGGCACCCTCAACGTCTCCGAGCTGACGGCCCTGGAGGTGCGGCGCCGGGGGCTCGACCTGGCGGGCATGGTGATCGGCAGCTGGCCCGCGGCCCCGGATCTCGCGTCGCGGTGCAACCTCGCGGACCTTCCGGCGGTGACACGGGCGCCGCTGCTCGGAGCGCTGCCCGCGGGCGCCGGGTCCTACGCGCCCGCCGACTTCCGCGCCGGAGCGCCGGGTTGGCTGGCACCGCGGCTCGGCGGGACATGGGACCCGGAGGCGTTCGCCTCGTCGCACGCGTCGTAGGCGATCCGTTCCCCTGCCGCGGCGGCTTGGACAGCCGTGCTCCGGCCCGCTCGGGTTCGCCCCCGCGGGCCGGCCGCGGTCGCGGTCATCGGGCGAGGGAGTCCGCGTCGCCCATGACGACGACCGGGTGGTCAGCGGGGTCGAGGGCCCGCAGCAACTGCTTCATGTGCGTCCTGGAGAGGCTGACGCAGGCGTGTGTGGGGCCGCCGTGGTCGACGTGGATCCATATGCCCCCCGCCGCGGTTCCGGCCCATCGGCTGGGTGCCGTCCGTCGGTGACGTGCCGGGCTGCCGGTTGTAGTTGATGGCGATGACGTAGTCGAAGGAACCGGCCAGTGATTCGCCCTCGAGACCGGGCCCGCCGACGGTGAAGGCGCCGGACCGGTGGTAGCCGCTTCCGCGTCGCCGCGGTGCGAGTTCGTGTGCCGCGCGGTCGTCCGTCGCCCCGGCGACGATGCGTGCGAGGTCCTCCCGCTGCCGCGCGGGATCGGCCGGCCGGGACGGGTCCAGTCCGTCGGGCCGTGCGCCCGCGAGGACCTGCATGACGTCGGGCCGCCCGGACCGCTTCTGGGTGTTCTTCACGCGGGTGCTCCTTCGTGACGGGTGGGGTACGGGGCCTCTACGGCAGGTGCGGACGCCGCCTGTGCCACGGGTGCCGCTTTCAGGGCCTTCTCCAGACGGCGGCGGGCCCCGTACAGCCGGACGGTCAGCGTCGCGGTGGTGCAGTCCAGGACCCGTGCGGCCACCTTGGCGCTCAGGCCGTGCCAGGCGATCAGCGTCAGCAGTTCCCGGTCGGCCTCCGGCAGGCTCGCGAGGGCCTGCAACGCGCTGTGCCGATCGGTGACCTCCACCGCGACGTCACCGGCCTCGGTCCGGGCGCCACCGCTGATGCGCCGCGCCTCCTCGGCGGCGAGGGCGTACTGATGGGCGTCCCGGCGGCGCAGCTCGCGCACCAAGGTTGCGGGCCACGCCCAGGAGCCACGGCAGCGCCGGATGAGGAATGTCCCGCACCCGCCGCCGGGCGACGGTGAACGTCTCGCTGGTGATGTCCTCCCCTGCCTGCCGTCCCACCAGGCTGGTGGCGTAGGCGAGGACACGCGGATGGCACTCCTCGTAGACGTCCCGGAAGCGTTGGGCATGGGTCACGCGCCGTCCCCCCATCTCGGCTCTCTCACCGAGCAATGAGCGCAGCGGCACGCTTCCTACATCCCGAGCCGAAAATCATGGAGATGTGGTTCACGTCACTCGGGAGAGCAGGACCTTGCGGGCAATGGGGATGCGACGGCGGGCGCGGGGGAAACTCCCCATAAGGTCCGTCTCCTCCCCCGGAGGTGCTCATGGCGCCACCGTCCGCCCGTCCCCGTGCGCAGTCGCGCGACACCGTGCACCATCCGCTCTTCGCCCGCGCCTACGAACGGATCAGTGTGGCCGCCGAGACCCGCGGCGGTGTGGGGCCGATACGGGACCGGCTGCTGGCCGGGCTGTCCGGCCGGGTGATCGAGATCGGGGCGGGCAACGGGCTGAACTTCGCCCACTATCCGCGGACGGTCTCGGAGGTCGTCGCCATCGAACCGGAGCGGCGACTGCGCCGGCGGGCGGTCGAGGAGGCCCTGCGCGCCGACGTGCCCGTGGACGTGGCCCCGGGTGCGGCGGAGGCGCTGCCGGTCAAAAGCGAGGCCTTCGACGCGGCGGTCCTCTCGCTGGTGCTGTGCAGCGTGCGGGACGTGGCCCGGGCGCTGGCCGAGGTGCGGCGGGTGCTGCGGCCCGGCGGGACCCTGAGGTTCTTCGAGCACGGAGCGGGCGGAGGACCCGCGATGCGGTACGTCCAGCGGGCCCTGGACCGCACGGTGTGGCCGCCCCTCATGGGGGGCTGCCATCTCTCCCGGGACCCGGTCGGGGCCCTGCGCGCCGCGGGCTTCGAACTGGGCCCCTACCGAGCGGCGTTCATGCCGGAGCAGGGGCCGCGGCTGCCGATGTCGTACTGCGTGCTGGGCACCGCCTGGCGGCCCGAGCGCGGGGAGTAGTCACGTCACAGGCTCCACTGCCGCAGCTCCCGGGCGATGTCGTCCACCGAGGCCGCGCCGCTCTTGACCAGCCGGGCCAGATCACGCACCTGCTCCGGTGAGGTGACGACCTTGACGCCGCTGGCGACGAGATAGGCGTAGGCGACCGCGGAGGCGAACAGCGCGTTGGAGCGCTCCAGCGCCGGTATGTGCAGCAGGAGTTGCAGCAGGGCGGCGGCGCGAGTGTGCGGGGTGTCGTAGACCGGGACGCCGAATATCTCCGCCTCGTGCCGGCTCACCGCCGCGACCAGCGCTCCCCAGTCGGTGACCTGGGGATCCCCGGGCGTCTTCTGTTCGGCGACCATCAGCAGCCAGGCGAGGTCGATTCTGAGAGGGCTCAACGGCTCAGTGACGTGCCCTCGCCCCGGCGCGCCCCCGAGCTTTCGGCCCGGCCCTCGGGGGCGGACCCGAACTCCTCAGCGAACACGGACTCGTACTGCTTCATGAAGTCGGCGGCGGCCTCGACGAACGTGTGGCCGACCTCGCCCGTGTCCTGCCGGACCAGTTCCTCGATGTAGCGATTGACGCTCATACCGCGCTCCAGGGCACGTTCGCGGGCGGCTCGGGCGGTGTCCTCGTCCACCCTCACGTTCAGCTGGGTCTTCGCCATGCTTCGACGCTAGCGCTGGGGTGCTAGCACCGGCAAGGGGGCATAGGGGCCGGCGCCCCGCGGGGCGAGCGCCCCCGCGCGCCGCCGGCCCGGCGGACCGGCCGGTGACCTGGATACGACCCCTGAGGGAGGTATGCCCTGGGCTCAGGGGGATACCGGGTGTGCCGCGCATCACATTACGCTCGTGCGGGACAGGACGAGCGAAGAGGCCGGAACGTCCACGACCGAGGAGGCGGCCTTGTCCACTGCTGCTGCGGAGCACTCCCCCGGCCGCGGGGAGGCGGACGGTGTCGCCGCCCGCGCCCGGGGGCTGACGAAGGCATACGGCTCGGGGGAGACGACGGTGCTCGCCCTCGACGCGGTCGACGTGGACATCGCACGCGGCCGTTTCACCGCGGTCATGGGCCCCTCGGGCTCCGGGAAGTCGACCCTCATGCACTGCCTGGCGGGGCTCGACACCGTATCGGCCGGGCAGGTGTGGCTGGGCAACACCGAGATCACCGGCCTGAAGGACCGCGAGCTGACGAGGCTGCGCCGGGACCGGATCGGCTTCATGTTCCAGTCGTTCAATCTCGTCCCCACGCTGAACGCGGCCGAGAACATCACCCTGCCCATGGACATCGCGGGCCGCCGGCCCGACCGGAAGTGGCTCGACCAGGTGATCGACACCCTCGGGCTGCGCGACCGGCTGACACACCGGCCCGCGCAGCTGTCCGGCGGGCAGCAGCAGCGCGTCGCATGCGCCCGCGCGCTCGTCTCCCGCCCCGAGCTGATCTTCGCGGACGAGCCGACGGGCAACCTCGACTCCCGGTCCGGGCTGGAGGTGCTGGGTTTTCTGCGCGAGGCGGTCGACGCGCTGGGGCAGACCGTCGTCATGGTCACGCACGACCCGGGCGCGGCGGCCCACTCCGACCTGGTGCTGTTCCTGGCCGACGGGCGGATCGTGGACGAGATGACGCGCCCCACGGCACCCGCGGTGCTGGAACGCATGCGTCTGTTCGCCGGGGGTCATCAGCAGGCTCCCGCCTCCGGCACGGTCCCGGCGGGCAGGGACGACGCGGTCCGCCGCGAGGACTGAGGCGACCGTGCTGAAGGCGACACTGCGCAGCTTCCTGGCACACAAGGGACGGCTCGCCCTCTCGGCCCTGGCGATCGTGCTGTCGGTGGCGTTCGTCGCGGGCAGCCTGATCTTCTCGGACACGGTCACCCGTACCTTCGACCGGTTGTTCGCCTCCACCGCGGCCGATGTGACGGTCAGCCCCAAGGAGGACCTGACCTCGCCGCTCCCGAGCGGGGTGACCGCGACCCTGCCCGCCTCGCTCGCCGGGCGGATCGCCCGGGTGGACGGGGTGGCGGCGGCCCATGTGGACGTCGCCGTCCGGAACATCACGGTCGTCGACCACAGGAACGAACCCGTGGGCCCGACCACGGGCGCGCCCACCATCGCGAAGAACTGGTACGTCACCGACCGCAGCCCGGTGAAGCTGACCTCGGGGCACGCTCCGCACGGCCCCGGGGAGGCGCTGCTCGACGCGGACACGGCCCGGCACAAGCAGGTGCGGATCGGCGACACGCTGAGGGTGCTCGCCCAGCCCGGCTCGTTCACGGTGCGGGTGGTCGGGATCGCCACCTTCACGACCACCAACCCGGGCGCCGCCCTGGTCTTCCTGGACACCCCGACCGCCCAGACCCGGCTGCTCGGCCGGCCCGGCACGGCCACAGCCATCTCGGTCGACGCGGCCCCGGGCCTGACCGACGCACGGCTCAAGGAGCGGATCGCGGCGGCGCTCCCCTCGTCCGGCGGCTACGACCTGAAGACCGCGGGCGAGCAGGCCAAGTCCAGCACCGACCAGCTCGGCGCGTTCCTCGACGTGATCAAGTACGTGATGCTGGGCTTCGCCGGCATCGCCGTACTCGTCGGTGTGTTCCTCATCGTCAACACGTTCTCGATGCTCATCGCCCAGCGCACCCGTGAACTGGGCCTGCTGCGCGCCCTGGGCGCCGACCGGCGGCAGGTGCGCCGGTCCGTGCTGACGGAGGCCCTGCTGCTCGGCCTGGTCTCCGCGACGCTCGGACTCGCCGCGGGGATCGGGCTCGCGGCCGGACTGATCCGCCTGATGAGCGCGTTCGGCATGAACCTCAGGTCCACCGAGATGGTGATCGGCTGGGGCACCCCCGTCGCCGCGTACGTCGTGGGGGTCGGCGTCACCTTCGTCGCCGCGTATCTCCCGGCCCGGCGCGCGGCCGCCGTCTCCCCCATGGCCGCCCTGGCGGACGCCGAGGTCGCCGGCGTGGGACGGCCCCTGACGATCCGCGCGGTGGCAGGGGCGATCATCGGCGCGCTGGGCGTGGCCGCCCTGGCCGGCTGCGTACGGGCGGACCAGACCGCGCCGGCCGCCTCCCTGCTCGGGGTCGGCGTGGTCCTCACGCTCGTCGCCACGGTGATCGCGGGCCCGCTGCTGGTGCGGCCCGTGATCCGGGTGCTCGGTGGTGCCTTTCCCGCGCTGTTCGGCACCGTCGGGCGGATGAGCCAGCGCAACGCGCTGCGCAATCCGCGCCGCACCGGCGCCACCGCCTCCGCGCTGATGGTCGGGATCGCCCTGGTCGCCGGGATGTCGGTGGCGAGCACCTCGATGTCCAAGTCGTTCGACCAGCAGATCGACAAGACGCTGGGCGCCGACTTCGTGGTGCAGAACGCCAACTTCCAGCCGTTCTCGAAGGAGATCACCGACCGGGTCAGGGCCACGGGCGGCGCGGGGCTCGTCGTCCGCCAGCGGTTCACCCCCGTGGCACTCCGGCTGCCGGACGGCAGACACGTCGAGACGACCGCCGGGGGCTACGACCCGCCGCTGGACGCCGTGGCGCACATCAACTACGTCCAGGGCGACACCACCACCGCGCTCGCGGACGGCGCCCTCGCCATGGACGTGACCTTCGCGAAGGACCACGGCGTCCATGTCGGCAGCACCCTTCCCGTCCGGTTCCCGGACGGGCGCAGCGCCGGCCTCAGGGTCGGCGCGCTCACCGACCAGGGCACCTCGGACGGCTTCGGCACCGAGGGCGGGCTCTTCCTCGGGATGGCCACGTTGCAGAGGTACGTGCCGGACGCACAGGACTCCGCGCTGTATGTGAACGCCGCCCCCGGCACGCCCAAGGACCGGCTGCGGTCCCGTCTGGAGCAGACACTCGATCCGTACCCCCAGGTGCAGGTCCGGGACCAGGCCGACTACAAGAAGCTGGTGCACGACCAGATCGCGGTGCTGCTCTATCTCGTCTACGCGCTGCTCGGCCTGGCGATCATCATCGCGGTGCTCGGCGTGGTCAACACCCTGGCCCTGTCGGTCGTGGAGCGCACCCGGGAGATCGGGCTGCTGCGCGCGATCGGGCTCGCCCGGCGGCAGCTGCGCCGGATGATCCGGCTGGAGTCCGTGGTGATCGCCGTGTTCGGGGCCGTCCTCGGGCTGGCGCTCGGGCTGGTGTGGGGGCTGTGCATCCACCGGGTGCTGGCGTTGCAGGGCATGAAGGCGCTGGCGATCCCCTGGAGCACCATCGTGGCCGTCGTGGTGGGCTCGGCGGTCGTGGGCGTGGTGGCCGCGCTGCTGCCCGCGCTGCGCGCCTCGCGGATGAATGTGCTGGCGGCCATCGCGCACGAGTGATCGCGCCCTGGGGAAGTCCTGGCGATGTCCTGGCGAAGTCGTGCGGCGACGGGAGGAGTTCGGAGCGCGGGCGGTCCGGTCCGGCGGTCGTCCGAGCGAGCGCTCCGGCCCGGTCGCGCCGATCCTGCCGTACCGCCCGACCCGGCATGATCTGATCAACGTATGAGCGAACTGCGGATACGGGCCGCCGGGCCCGCGGACCTCGACATTGTGCTGTCCTTCTGGAGGGCGGCCGCCGAGGGCACGAGCATCAGCGACGACCGCGACGGCGTGACACGGCTGCTCGCCCGCGACCCGGAGGCGCTGCTTCTCGCCGAGGAGGACGGCGCACTGGCCGGCACGGTGATCGCCGGTTTCGACGGCTGGCGCTGCCATCTGTACCGGCTCGCGGTGCACCCGGAGCGGCGGCGGCGCGGTATCGGCTCGGCGCTCCTGGCCGCCGCGGAGGAGCGCTTCGTACGGCTCGGGGGGCGCCGTGGGGATGCCATGGTGCTGCAACCCAACGAGAGGGCCCAGCATGCGTGGCGGGCCGCCGGCTACGCGCCCGAGGAGCAGTGGCGCCGCTGGGTGAAGCCCTTGGCGAACAGTGCGATTTTGCCGATCTTTTACCATGGAGAGGATGAACGGTCCTCCCACGGGGTCAACCCGTCCCACCATGGAGATGTGTGAGCATCAGCCGAAGAGCGAGCCTCCCAGAGCCCGACCTCGCGCGGTCGCCGCGTCCCCGGCCGATCCCCGGACGGAGGTGACCCGATGACCGAAGTGCTCCTTCTGGTGGTGGCGATCCTGCTCTCGCTCGCCTGCGGTGGATTCGTCGCGGCTGAGTTCTCTCTCACCACGGTCGAGCGCAGCGAGCTGGACCTCGCCGTACGACGAGGTGAGCGCGGCGCCGCGGGCGCGCTCAAGGCCGTACGGAATCTGACGTTCCAGCTCTCGGCCGCCCAGCTCGGCATCACGGTCACCAACCTGGTGGTCGGCATGCTCTCCGAACCGTCGATCGCCAAGCTGATCGCGGGCCCGCTCGGCGCGCTGGGCCTGTCGCGCGCCACGTCCACCTCCGTGGCCCTCGTCATCGGCACGGGCCTGTCGACCGTCTTCCTGATGGTGGTCGGCGAACTGGTGCCCAAGAACTGGGCGATCTCCTCGCCGCTCGCGGTGGCCAAACGGGTGGGCACGCCCCTGCGCTGGTTCAGCTCCGCGTTCCGCCCGTTCATCACGCATCTGAACAACACGGCCAACCACATGGTCCGCCGCTTCGGCCTCGAACCCGCCGAGGAGCTGGCCTCCGCGCGCAGCCCCCAGGAACTGGTGGCGCTCGCACGGCACTCCGCCAAGGAAGGCGCGCTGGAGGCGGACACGGCGGAACTGTTCGTACGCACCCTCAACCTCGCCGACCTGACCGCGGAGAACGTGATGACCCCGCGCGTCCAGGTGATCGCCCTCGACGCCCAGGCGACCTGCGAGGACGTGGCGAACGCGACGCGCGCGACGGGGCTGTCCCGCTTCCCCGTCTACCGCGGCGGCCTGGACTCGGTCGTCGGTATCGCGCACATCAAGGACGTCGTGGCCGTGCCCGCGGACGCGCGGCCCCACCGTTCGGTCGCGGTCATGATGCGCGAACCGCTCTTCGTCCCCGAGTCCCTCACCGTCGACCGGCTGCTGGACCGGCTCTCCGGCAAGAACACCATGGCCGTCGTCATCGACGAGTACGGCGGCACCGCCGGGGTCGCCACCCTGGAGGACATCGTCGAGGAGGTCGTCGGCGAGGTGCGCGACGAGCACGACCCGCACGAGACACCCGATCTGGCCCCGGCCGGCACGGACACCGCGGGCCGCGCGCTGTACTCGGCCGACGGCTCGGCCCGGATGGACCAGCTCGCGCGCGTCGGGCTGCGGGTGCCCGAGGGTCCCTACGAGACCCTCGCCGGGCTGATCGCCACGGAGCTCGGGCGGATACCGGCCAAGGGGGACAGCGTCGAGGTGGCCGGGTGGTGCGTCGAGGTCATGGACGCGACGGGGCGCCGGGCCGCCCGGATGCTTCTGCACGCGCCGGCCGCCGAGCAGGAGGAGGAGCGGTGACCCTCGTCCAACTGCTGATCGGTCTGCTGACGCTCGTCGCGAACGCCTTCTTCGTGGGCGCCGAGTTCGCGTTCATCTCCGTCCGCCGCAGCCAGATCGAGCCGCACGCCGAGGCGGGCGACCGACGGGCCCGCAGGGTGCTGTGGGGCCTGGAGCACGTGTCGGCGCTGCTCGCGGCCGCACAGCTCGGCATCACCCTGTGCACCCTGGTCCTCGGTGTCGTCGCCGAGCCCGCGATCGAGCATCTGCTGGAGCCGGTGTTCCACGCGGTCGGCGTCCCTCCGGGCGCGGGCCGGGTGGTGTCGTTCGTGATCGCGCTGGCCCTGGCGACCTATCTGCACATGCTGCTGGGCGAGATGGTGCCGAAGAACGTCGCGCTCGCGGAGCCGGTGCGGCTGGCGCTGCTGCTCGGCCCGCCGCTGGTCGCTCTGGCCCGGGCCCTGCGGCCGGTGATCTTCACCGTGAACGCGTTCGCGAACGGGCTGCTCACGCTGTTGCGGGTGGAGACGAAGAGCGAGGTCACGGCCACCTTCTCGGACGACGAACTGGCCCGGCTCGTCACGGACTCCACCGAGGCCGGGCTGATCGACGACCGCGCCCAGGAGCGGCTGCACGACGCCCTGGAACTGGGCCGGCGGCCCGTGCGTGACGTGGTGGTACCGCTGGAGCGCGTGGTGTACACACGCGTGGGCATCACTCCGGAGGAGCTGGAGCGGCTGTCCGCCGAGTCCGGGTTCTCGCGGTTCCCGGTGGTGGACGAGGGGCGGCGGATCAGCGGCTATCTGCACGTCAAGGACGCCTTGGACGCCTCCCCGCGGGACGAGCCGTTCAGGCTGCGCGACATGCGGTCCATCGCCCGGGTACGGGAGAGCACACCGCTGGACGACGTGCTGACGGCGATGCGCGGCAGCCGTACGCATCTGGCGGCGGTCCAGGGCGCGGACGGCCGTCTGGCGGGCCTGGTCACGATGGAGGACGTCCTGCGGGAGCTGTTCGGCCGGCGGTCCTGACCGCCGGTGCGGGAGCCGGCGGCCGGTGGCCCCGCACCGGACGGGACAGGCCGACCGACCGGCGGGTATGGACTCGGGATACGATCGTCGGCGCCATGCAGACGAACCCCACCCACACCAGCCTGGTCGCGGTCGGCGACTCCTTCACCGAGGGCATGTCGGACCTGCTTCCGGACGGCTCGTACCGCGGCTGGGCCGATGTCCTCGCGGGCCGGATGGCCGCCCGGACACCCGGATTCCGGTATGCCAAACTGGCCGTGCGCGGCAAGCTCATCAAGCAGATCGTCGACGAGCAGGTCGACCTCGCCGCCGCGATGCGGCCCGATGTGATCACCCTGGTCGGTGGTCTGAACGACACGCTGCGGCCGAAGTGCGACATGGACCGCGTACGGGGGCTGCTGACCGAGGCCGTGGAGCGGCTGGCCCCCTCGTGCAAGCAGCTCGTCCTGATGCGCAGCCCGGGCCGCCAGGGCCCGGTCCTCGAACGCTTCCGGCCTCGTATGGAAGAGCTGTTCGCCTGCGTCGACGAGCTCGCCGAGCGGCACGGCGCACTCGTGGTCGACCTCTACGGCGCGCCCTCGCTGTCCGATCCGCGCATGTGGGACGTGGACCGGCTGCATCTGACGACCGAGGGACATCGCCGGGTGGCGGAGGCCGTATGGCAGACCCTCGGGTACGAGGCGGAGGATGCGGAGTGGCGTACGCCGATGCCGCCGAGCGCTTCGCCCGGCTGGCTCGCACGCCGGACCGCGGACGTCCGCTTCACCCGGCAGCATCTGCTGCCGTGGATAGGGCGGCGGCTGACGGGCCGCTCGTCGGGCGACGGCCGGACAGGCGCCCACTTTAGCGCTGAGCTGGGCAAAGCCTTCTGGGTCACCCCAGCGGACCACACAAACCCCGGCCCCGTGACGGACTGGCGCCAGGTGGGGCCCTGACCCGGAGCCCCGCCCGGCTGCCATGCACCGATTAAACGCGGGACCTCACCCTCACCCGCACGACACCTGCAGCCGCCGGACCGACGTCACGCCGCGCGGCGGGGGCGGCGAAGGCCGCCTCTGATCTGACCACATGACCACGGTCGTCCCGATCCTCGTGACCGCCCTGAACTCGCTCCAGCGGCACATGCCTGTGGACTCGGAGTCCGTTCAGCGGGAGAACCGCCCTGCCGCCCCCTGTACCCGAGCTGGCAGCGCTACCCCGATCTCCGGCTTCAGCCGGGGGAGGAGTCACAAGGTCATGATGCCAAGATCATGCGGGCTCGCGTCCTATGTGTTCGGTAGGCTGGCCCGCGCGGGTGACAGAGAGTGCCCGCCAGCATTCGTTCTGCTGCTCCCTGAGTGAGGAAACTTGAGTACCGCCGACACGCTCACCATCGCTGACGGCTTGGCTCAGCGGCCCGAAGGACTTCCCGACGCGTTCACGGTGCTCTTGGGACGACTGGGCGCGTCTGCGGTGGATCCGGTCACCTCGGCGCTGGTCGACGCGGCGGTGGAGGTGTGGCGCAGGCCGGGTTTCGACTCCTTCCTGTCGCTGCCGCAGCTGTCCTTCACACCGTTCGGATACCAGGTGCAGACCGCTCAGACGGTGTTGCGGCGGATGCGCGGCCGGGCGATCCTCGCGGACGAGGTGGGACTGGGCAAGACGATCGAGGCGGGTCTGGTCCTGTCCGAGCTGCGGATGCGGGGGCTGGCGGATCGGACGCTCGTTGTCACCCCGGCCGGGTTGGTGGAGCAGTGGCGCGAGGAGCTGGAGCGCAAGTTCGGCCTGCCGACGGTGATCGCCCGGGGCCAGGGCTGGGAGGAGACGGACGCCGAGCGGCCGGTGGTGCTCGCCTCGATCGCCGCCGCGCGCCGGGAGCCGCTGAAGTCCCTGCTGACCGAGGGGCAGTGGGATGTGGTGGTGGCGGACGAGGCGCACCGGTTGCGTAATCCGCGCAGCGCCTCGGGGAAACTCGCCCGGGCCCTGCGTGCCCGCTATCTGCTGCTGCTCACCGCGACTCCGGTGGAGAACCGGTTGCAGGACCTGTACGAGCTGGTGAGCCTGGTCGCGCCCGGGTTGCTGGGCACCCCGGCGCAGTTCCGCCAGCGGCACGCCGGAGCCGGGACGGATCCTTCGGCGCCGCGCAACCTGGACGAGCTGCGGGCCCGTACCCGTGAGGTGATGGTTCGTCACCGGCGCAGCGAGGTCGAGGTGCTGCTGCCGCAGCGGCTGGCCGAGACGGTGCTGGTGGCGCCCTCCGAGGAGGAGGCGGAGCTGTATGCGGGGGTCGCCGCCCGGATCCGGGCGGAGGCCAAGGACGCGTCCTCGGCGCGGCTGCTGACCCTGCGCGGGCTGACCCGGCTGGCCGGGTCGAGCCCGCAGGCCGCCGCCCCGGCCCTGGCCAAGGCGGGCTGGCCGGACCTGGCGGCCCTGGCCAGGGGAATCGAGGGATCCACGAAGGCGGAGCTACTTCTGGAGCGGCTGCGCCAGCACCACGAACACGGAGAGAAGGTGCTGGTGTTCACCGCCTTCCGGCAGACGCTGGACACGCTCGCCGCCCGGTTGGAGCGCGAAGGCGTCCCGGCGGCCGTCTACCACGGCAGTCTCTCGCGCCGGGCCAAAGAAGCGGCGGTGGCGGCCTTCCGCGATCAGGCGCCGGTGCTGCTCTCCACCGAGTCCGCCGGGGAGGGCCGCAATCTGCAGTTCTGCCATGTGATGGCCAATGTGGACCTGCCGTGGAACCCTATGCAGATCGAGCAGCGCCTGGGCCGGTTGCACCGGGTGGGGCAGGAGCACGACGTGGTGCTGACCAATCTGGTCGCCCAGGGCACCATCGAGCAACGGATCCTGCACGCCCTCGAATCCAAAATCAATCTGTTCGAGCTGGTCGTCGGTGAGCTCGACATGATCCTGGGCCGGGTGGACGAGGACTTCGACTTCGAGGCCTGCGTCTTCGACGCCTTCGCCACCTCGGGGGACGACGCGGAGTTCGAAGAACGCATGGAGCGGCTGGGCGAGCGGCTGGTCAGCGCCCGCACGGACTACCTGGACAGTCGCGGCGCGGTCGACGCACTGGTCGGCGGCGATGACGAGCAGGAGGCGGGCCGGTGATCCGCAAGGAGCCGGGGCTGGCCTTCTGGCTGGACTGGGTCGCCCACCGCGGCGGGCTGTGGGAGGACGCCGGCGACACCGCCCTGGCACTCCTGCCCGCCGCTCTGGCGAGCGAGCTGGAACTGCCTGAGGAGACGGCGGTCACCGCCGACCCCGATGCCTCCCGCGAGGACGGCGCCCTGCTCCTGGTGACCGGACACCCGCTGGTCGTCAAGGCCGCCGAGAGCGTCCTGGCCGCGGGCGACACCGGTACCCTCACCCTGACCACTCCGCGCTCCGTGCCGCCCGACGCCGCCACGTTGCTGTCCAAGGCCCGCGATCACCTCCCCGTCGACCACGGCCGCCTGGATCCGCGTTCCGACGCCCCGCTCGAGCGGGCCCTGCGGCCGGTGCTGCGCGTGGGCGCCCTGGTGGGCTACGAGCTCTCCGCGGAGGACCACTTCCAGGAACAGGTCGAGGAATACGTCGACATACCCAGCCGCCTGCGGGTGCCGGCCCGGGTCAGCGAACGCCTTGCCCGCACCGACCGCGATCCCCGCGCCGAGACCGCACTGCCGGAGGGGCTCGGCGCTGCCGTGCACCACGCTTCCACCAGCCGGCCGGACCTGGCCGCCGCCCTCGTCGAGGCCCACCGGATGCTGGAGGCCGCTGCCGTGCTGCGCCGCGACCGGCTGGCAGCGCAAGTCGGCGATGCGTACGCCAAGGAGCGTGCCCGCGCCGAGGAGTACTACGCCGCCGCCGTGGACTCCCTCCAGCGCCGTGCCGCCGACGCGCCCGAGGACCGCGCGGCACTGCTGCGCGCCCGCGTCGAGAGCACCCGCGAGGAGCGCGCCCGCCGCCTGGCCGAGATCGCCGAGAAGTATCGCGCCCACCACAGCCTCACCCCCTACCGGCTGCACCTGCTGAGAGTCCCGGTGCTACGCCTGGCGCTGGACGTACGGCGCGGAGAGCGGCGCTACCCGCTGGACCTGGACTGGCTGCTGCCCGCCGGGGAGTTCGCCCCGTTGCGCTGCCCGGCCTGCGGCCAGGCCGGTGCCCCGCTGGTCGCAGCCAAGAGCCACCTGGGCTGCGCCCGATGCCTGGCCCCCAAGCGTCCGGCCACGCCTCCGGCCGCAGGGAGCGTGCCGCCGCCTCGCGGTGGCGCCGCCGAAGACACTGCCGCATCCACGGGAGGTACGGTGGCGGCGGTGCCTGCGGGCGCCACCGCTGACGAGGGGCCGCCGCCCGCACGGAACGCCGGCGCCGCAAGCGGCGCCACGGGGAAGCGGAGCACGGGCGGAGCGAAGGCCGGGCGAACCGCCGAGGCGCCCGCAGCGCGGGCCCCCTCTCCTCGCCCTGGCTCCCGGCCCGCCGCACCCGGTCGTGCCCCGTCCGCGCAGCAGCGCCGGTCTTCCGATCCCAAGACCCTGCACAAGCGCGCCTTCGCCTTCTGGGAGCACGCCGCAGGCGGCGACCGCCGAAAGCTGGAGCGGATGTGCGCGCCCGACTCACCCGCCGCCACCCTGCTGCGGCTGTACGGCGCGACCGGGCCGCTGTACGGGATCGGCGTCGGCCTCCGGGAGCGGGTGGAGTCCTGCAGCGCCACGGTCTTCCCCGCCGAGGGGCGACGTGCCTGGGACAGTGCCGGAGGCGAGGTCTGCACCGACCGGGGAAGTCATGACTACCTGCTGCGCTGGTCCCCCGGGCCCGACCGACTGATCGTCGAGGTCCTGCCGCACCGGACTCCGTACGCGATGAACGCCAGCACCATGATGGCCCGCTACCGCACAGGCGGTACCGAGCCGGTCACCCGCCTCCCGCGCACCGGTGCCACTCTGGACCCGGTCGCCCGCCTGCTGTGGCAGCACATCCCGGCCCGGCACGGGACACACCTGGCCGCCCGCACCCTGGCCTCCTGGTGGCGGGTGGCCGACCCTCAGTTGCTGCTGGAGCGCTACCCGGCTGCGGTCCTCGCTGCCGCCACCGAGCGATCCGCCTGCTACTGGAGCGGCACCGGCGGGGGCGGCTACAGCGACGCGGCACGGCTGTGGCAGGTCCCCGAGGCCGAGCTGCGCAAGGCCGGTGCGCTCCTGCAGCGCCTGCTGAAACTGACCGAAGACCAGCCCTGGTAGCTGCGCGCCGCACAGGCGGGCGAGTCGCTCCACCCTCCTCGACCACGGCAAGACCGGAACCGCTCTCGGCGGTGGTCGTCCTCCCGCAAGTTCTTGCTCTTGCGCAGGTAGAGGTCTATGAGAAGCTTGACGGCCATCGTGGGTGGTGCTCCTCGGTACTCGGCGCTGGGCAGAGCCTTCTGGGTCACCCCTGCGGACCACACGAATCCCGGCCCTGTGACGGACTGGCGACAGGTGGGGCCCTAGTGTCTTGTGATTCTGTTTGTGGAACCTGAGGCGTTCGTGATCGTTGAGTCGGGTATGGACTCACGTATGCCCCTCGCCGGTCCAGCGTGTTGTTCCCCATCGCCTGGCACTACCGTCCCGTCAGACGCCGATGCCACCAGCCGGCCCCGAGCTCCACCGGCGCGGTCGGATCGGGCAGGGTCCGCCGCTCGAATTCGTCATCCAACCGCGCGACGATCTCTCTCAGCTCACGCCGAGCACGCAAAGACAAAGCGCTCAGCATCGCCTCGACGGTGTCTCGACCATAAACCGGATCGTGGCACGGACAGTCCGCCAAAGGTACGTAGAGCAAACGCCCTGGGTTTCGAAGGAACTGCTCGAACTGGTCGAGGCCATCACGCAGGTATCCCGGATGGAACCTGTCGGCCTCCAGCCGCCGGACAGCACCCTGAGCACTACGCCCAAGCCCCGAAACCTGACTGAACCGTCGGGAACCACCCCGGCTCGACCGCTTCTGGGCGCGCACCGCGCCGGGCGGCCTACGCGGCATCGCCCTTTCGGATCAGAGTCACGTCGCCATCATGCCACGCGGGGAAGCCCTGCCCGCCCCATTACATGAGCAGGCCAGCCGTCCGTCCACGCACCCGATCAAGTGATGTGCAGAGAGGCACCACGACCCTAAAGCGCTCAAGCGCTACGACAGCGATGTGCGAGTGCACCTCAAGCGCCACTTATTAGACGCGCTGCGGTCCGGCGACGGCCGCCCGGCCAAGCGGCCGGACCTGCTGGCGTACCAGGACCCGGCCGTCCAGGAGTAGTGAACGCTCCGGAGGGAACCGCGCGTGACCACCAGGGTGATCAACCTCAAGGGCCGTGTCCAGGACTTCGGTCCCCGGCTGGAGTACGCCCCCAGCGACCTCGTCTACATCGGCCGCCGCCTGGTCAGGGGCGGCTGGAACCTGCCGCAGCACCCGCCGTTCAACCCGTTCCAGATCGACAACGGGAAGAAGAGGCGCGACGGGACCCGGGCCGAGGTGATGGCCAGGTACCGGGAGCATCTGATGGCACACCCCGATCTGCTGGCCCAGGTGCCCGAGCTGCGCGGCAAAACGCTCGCCTGCTGGTGCGCGCCCGAGCTGTGCCACGGGGACATCCTGGCGGAGGTCGCGGACCAGCCGTAGTACTCGGGGCACCGGCCCCAGCAGCGACGTTCGGTCGCGCACCGGATCGCGCGGGCCCCGGGACCGCGTGACGGCGGTCTCGTAGGTTCCGCCGAATCACCCGATGGCGCTGGCCTGCAGGAATCGCCAGTAGAATCCGTACACGTGACAGCTGCGCCCGCAAAGCCCCGAATCCCGAACGTCCTCGCCGGACGCTATGCCTCCGCCGAGCTTGCCACGCTCTGGTCCCCCGAGCAGAAGGTGAGGCTGGAGCGGCAGCTCTGGCTCGCCGTGCTGCGGGCCCAGAAGGACCTGGGGGTCGACGTCCCGGACGCCGCGATCACCGATTACGAGCGCGTGCTCGATCAGGTCGATCTCGCCTCGATCGCCGAGCGCGAGAAGGTCACCCGGCACGATGTGAAGGCCCGGATCGAGGAGTTCAACGCCCTCGCCGGACATGAGCACGTGCACAAGGGCATGACCTCCCGCGATCTGACGGAGAACGTCGAGCAGCTGCAGATCCGGCTCTCCCTGGAGCTGGTGCGCGGCCGCACGGTGGCCGTGCTGGCCCGCCTCGGCAAGCTCGCGGCCGAGTACGGCGAGCTGGTCATGGCCGGCCGCTCCCACAACGTGGCCGCGCAGGCCACCACCCTGGGCAAGCGCTTCGCGACCGCCGCCGACGAGCTGCTCGTCGCCTACGGCCGGGTCGAGGAGCTGCTCGGCCGCTACCCGCTGCGCGGCATCAAGGGCCCCGTCGGCACGGCGCAGGACATGCTCGACCTGCTCGGCGGGGACGCGGCGAAGCTCGCGGACCTGGAGCAGCGCATCGCCGGTCACCTGGGCTTCTCGCAGGCCTTCACCTCGGTCGGCCAGGTCTACCCGCGCTCACTCGACTACGAGGTGGTCACCGCCCTGGTGCAGCTGGCGGCGGCGCCGTCGTCGCTGGCCAAGACGATCCGGCTGATGGCCGGGCACGAGCTGGTGACCGAGGGCTTCAAGCCCGGCCAGGTCGGCTCGTCCGCGATGCCGCACAAGATGAACACCCGCTCCTGCGAGCGCGTCAACGGCCTGATGGTGATCCTGCGCGGCTACGCCTCGATGACCGGCGAGCTGGCGGGCGACCAGTGGAACGAGGGCGATGTGTCCTGCTCGGTGGTGCGCAGGGTCGCGCTGCCGGACGCGTTCTTCGCGCTGGACGGTCTGCTGGAGACGTTCCTGACGGTGCTCGACGAGTTCGGCGCCTTCCCCGCCGTCGTCGCGCGTGAGCTGGACCGCTATCTGCCGTTCCTCGCCACGACCAAGGTGCTGATGGCGTCGGTGCGCGCGGGCGTCGGCCGCGAGGTCGCCCACGAGGCCATCAAGGAGAACGCCGTGTCCTGCGCGCTCGCGATGCGCGAGCAGGGCGCCGAGCGCAACGAGCTGCTGGACCGGCTGGCCGCCGACGAGCGCATCCCGCTGGACCGCGCGCAGCTCGACGCGCTGATGGCGGACAAGCTGTCCTTCACGGGCGCCGCGGCCGACCAGGTCGCCGCGGTCGTGGGCCGCGTCGAGGAGATCGTGAAGCAGCACCCCGAGGCCGCCGGCTACACCCCGGGGGCGATCCTCTGACCCGGTTCACCCCGGCGGAGCTGGAGGCCGCCCGCGACCGTCTGGTGCCGGACGTGGTCGCGGACGGCCTCAAGGTGCTTTTCTGCGGCATCAATCCCGGTCTGATGACGGCGGCGACGGGCCATCACTTCGCCCGCCCCGGCAACCGCTTCTGGCCGGTGCTGCATCTGTCCGGCTTCACACCGAGGCTGATGAAGCCGTCGGAGCAGGGGCAGTTGCTCGCCCACGGGCTCGGCATCACCAATGTGGTGGCGCGGGCGACCGCGCGGGCCGACGAGCTGAGCGCCGAGGAGTACCGCGAGGGCGGGCGGGTTCTCGCCGCCAAGGTGGAGCGGCTGCGGCCTGCGTGGCTGGCGGTGGTCGGGGTGACCGCGTATCGCGCGGCCTTCGCGGACCGAGGGGCCGCGGTGGGCCCGCAGCAGCGGACGATCGGCTCGACCCGGGTGTGGGTGCTGCCCAACCCCAGTGGTCTGAACGCGCATTGGACGGCGGTCACCATGGCGGAGGAGTTCGCCCGGTTGCGGACGGCCGCGGAGGAGACGCCGGCCGACAGGGTCACGGGGGATCCGTCTCCGTGACGACCGCGAGGAGCTGGAACGGCAGCTCCTTGTCCCACTGGGAGACCCCGAGGGCGACCCACCGGCCCGTCTCGGCCGACTTCCACAGCTGGACGTCCGGTATGTGCCCGCTGAGGGCGGCCCAGGGCTGCTCTATGTTCTCGCCCTCCAGGGTCCGGTCGAGAACGCTGGAGAGGCTGAAGATCTGGGGCGGCCCCCAGCGCTCGGTCAGCCGCTCGCCGAGGCCGTCCCGGTCGGCCTCGTACTGCTCCTCTGTCTCCTCCCGCTCACAGCCGCCGTCGTCCCAGAACTCGCCGCTCGTCTGTAAGGCGGCCGTGTGATATCCGGGCCCGCTCTCACCGTGCTCCGTCCTGCCGCGCGACGCGGGGAACTCCCGGGCGCACAGCAGGTCTATGACGGACAGGTACCTCGCGATGTCCATGCGGTCCAGTAAAGCGGCCGCCACTGACAATTGGCACGGCGTCAGGCACCGGGCGGGAGACGTTCGGTCTCCGTGCCGTCCGTCAGGCGATGCCGCCGTTGGCGAAGACGACCTGGCCGTTGACCCACCGTCCCGGTCCGGCGAGGAACGCGACGGCCTCGGCGATGTCGTCCGGCGTGCCCAGACGCTCCAGCGGGGACTGCGCGGCGAGCCGGTCCACGGCCTCCTGGTCCTTGCCCTCGAGGAAGAGCGGGGTGGCCGTGGGACCGGGCGCGACGGCGTTCACGGTGATGTCGCGACCGCGCAGCTCGCGGGCCAGCACCAGCGTCATGGCCTCGACGGCACCCTTGCCGGCGGCGTAGGCGGCATAGCCGGGGAACGCGAGCCGCGTCACCGAGGTGGAGAAGGTGACGACGGCGCCGCCGCCGCGGACGCGGCGGGCTGCCTGCTGGGCCACCACGAACGTGCCGCGGATGTTGGTGCGGTGCATCCGGTCCAGCGCGTCCAGGTCGAACTCGACGACCGGACCGAGGAGCATCACGCCCGCGGTGTGGACCACGACGTCGATCCCGCCGAAGGCCCGCTCGACCACGTCGAACGCCTCGGCCATGGCGGCTTCGTCGGCGACGTCGCCGGTCACCGCGATCGCCCGGCCGTGCGCCTCCTCGATGGCGGCGACGGTCTCGTCGGCGGCGGCCTTGTTGCCCGCGTAGTGGACGGCGACCGCCATGCCGTCGGCGGCGAGCCGCTGGGCGACCGCGCGGCCGATGTCCCCGGAGGCCCCGGTGACGAGTGCGACCCGTGTGGTGTCGGACATGGTGCTGCCCCTCTCTCTTGGTCGACGCCCCGTTTATGGACGCCACGTTCATAAAAGCATGTTGTGAACGTGCCGTCCATATGTGAGGGTAGGAATCCGGTCACACACACGGGAGGACAGAGGATGCCGGAGTCATCGGAGCAGGAGGGGGCCTCACGGGTGCGGCGCGGCCGGGGGCGGCGGCCCGCGGCCGAGGTGCGCGCCGACGCCCTGGAGGCGGCGGGTGCCCTGCTGCTGGAGGGGGGCATGGGCCCGTTCACCATCGAGGCGGTCGCGGACAAGGCCGGTGTCAGCAAGACGACGATCTACAAGTGGTGGCCGTCCAAGGGGGCGCTCGCCCTCGACGGCTATTTCCACGCCGTCGAGTCCGCGCTGACCTTCCCCGACAGCGGCGACATCGAGGCCGATCTCACCGCGCAACTCCGTGCGTTCGTCCATGTCGTCACCCGGACCCCTGCCGGGCGGGTGATCGCCGAACTCATCGGCCAGGCGCAGACCGACCCCGATCTGGCCGCCGCCCTGCTGAAGCGCTACTCCGGCCCACGGCGGGAGTTGGCCGTGGAGACGATGCTACGGGCCCGGTCGCGCGGCCAACTGCGCGCCGACGTCGACCCCGAGGTGCTGGTCGACCAGCTCTGGGGTGCCTGCTACCACCGTCTGCTGATGCCCAACCTGCCCCTCACCGAGGAGTTCGCGGTGAGCCTGGTCGCGAACCTCATGCACGGCGTCAGGGGCTGAACCGCCGGCCGGTGGTTCCCGTTCCGCTCTGTTGCCGCCCGGCCCTCGCGGGTGAGTGCGGTGCCGAGTACGATCCGCCCAACACGCGCACGAGCTGGGAGGACGGACGTTGGGGCGGCTGACCGGCGGGGACCCCTCTCTGCTCAGAAGGATCAACTCCGCGGTGGTGCTGCACGCGCTGCGCGCCACGGACTGCGCGACGCTCACCGAGATCACCACGGTGACCGGGCTGTCCCGGCCGACCGTCGAGGGTGTGGTCGAGGGACTGATCGAGGCCGGACTCGTGGTGGAGCAGGCCGCCGAGGAGGGTGCGACCCGCCGACAGGGGCGGCCCGCGCGGAGGTTCAGGTTCCGGGCGGAGGCGGGCCATCTGCTGGGCCTGGACGTCGGCGCCCACCGGGTGACCGCCCTCCTCGCCGATCTCGACGGGCGGGAGCTGGGCTCGCTGTCCAAGGAGATCTCCGAGTCGGCGCCGGCGGACGAACGTCTGGACCGGCTGCGGGGCACGGTCGCCGAACTGCTGCGCCGCGCGGGCGTGGCACGCGACTCCCTGCGCGCGGTGGGCGTCGCCAGCCCCGGAATCGTGGAGGCGGACGGCACCGTGCGGCTGGGCACAGCCCTGCCGGAGTGGACGGGGCTGAGGCTGGGCGAACGGCTCGGCCGCTCCTTCAAGTGCCCGGTCCTCGTCGAGAACGACGCCAACGCGGCGGCCGTGGCCGAGCACTGGAAAGGGGCGGCCACCGAGTCGGACGACGTCGTCTTCGTGCTGGCGGGGCTGAGTCCCGGCGCCGGCGCGCTGATCGGCGGACGGCTGCATCGTGGCTACGGCGGGGCTGCGGGGGAGATCGGCGCCCTGCATCTGCTGGGCCGCGAGGCGGCTCCGGAGAAGCTGTTGTCGACCACCGACGAACCGCTGCAACCGCTGGACGAACAGCAGGTCGCCGACGTCTTCGCGCTCGCCCGGGAGGGCGACCAGCGGGCCCGCGCCGCCGTGGACCGGTTCATCCAGCGGCTGGTGCACGATGTGGCCGCCCTCGCCCTGGCCCTCGATCCCGAACTCGTCGTCATCGGCGGCTGGGCGGCGGGCCTGGACGGTGTACTGGATCCGCTGCGCCGGGAGCTGGACCGCTACTGTCTGCGCCCGCCGAAGGTGACCCTGTCACGGCTCGGCGAGGCCGCGGTGGCGACGGGGGCGCTGCGGCTGGCCCTGGACCATGTGGAGGAGCAACTGTTCGCCGTGGAGGGCACCGTCACGGCGCGACGCTGAACCGGACGGGGCGGGTCCGACGGCGTAGGCGCACGGTACGCGCCGGACGCGGGCCCGGCCCGTCGGCGTACGCACCCCAGGCGCGCACAAAGCGTCGCGCCCCGGATTCCCGGGGCGCGACGGACAGGGCTCTGGGTGATCAGGAGGCGCGGCGCTCCGGATCGTGGTGGATCTCGACATGGCCCGAGGCGCCGAAGGTCAGCCGGCAGGTGTCGGCGCGGTATGTGGCGAGCGAAACCGCCGCCGTGCGGCCGCCGGCGTAGTAGCGGGTGGTGACGACGAGGACGGGCGCGCCGGGCAGCCGGTCCAGCTCCTTGGCGTCCTCGGCACTGGCCGAGCCCAGCTCGACGGACTGGTCCTGGTCCTCCAGCCCGAGGTGCTGCAGCTCGCGCAGCACGGCACGCGCGCGTGCCGCACCGGAGGGCGAGTCGATCGCGGAGAGGTCCGGCACCGAGGAGTCCGGGATGTAGAGCAGCTCGGCGGCGACAGGCTGGCCGTGGGTCATCCGGGAGCGCCGCACGGTGTGCACCTGCTCGTCCCGGTCGGTCTCCAGAAGTTCGGCCACGGCGGCGGGCGGGGCCGCGCTCGCGCAGTCGACGGGCTGCCAGGCGTCCCCGGCGGCGCCCGGCCACTGGTGCCGCTCGGCGCCGACCGCGACCCCCACGCGCGGCGGGGCGACGGTCGTACCGACTCCGCGGCGGCGCTGGAGGCGCCCTTCCAGTTCGAGCTGTTCGAGTGCCTGCCGGAGCGTGGCACGAGCGACGCCGAAGCGGGCCGCGAGATCGCGTTCGTTGGGCAGGATCTCGCCCACCGAGAACTCGGAGTCGAGTGCCTCGGTGAGCACGGTCTTGAGATGCCGGTACTTAGGTTCCGGCACCGATTCCAGCTGCGTGGTCCCCACCCTGTCCTCCGCAATCGCCGTGGTGCGACGGCGTTTTAGCGCCCTTGTTTATTAAAGGTTGTTGCACTTCTCTGCGACCATAGGGCGGCCCCCACCCTTGGTCAATACCAATCCTCGATCCCTTACGCGGCACAGGAACGCGATGCCGCGGGGCGTTCACGCGGCGTTCGCGGTGCGCGACACGGACGACATGAGGGCGAACCCTTTCGTCCACGAATGTTCATGTGCGGAAACTTTGCGTTCCGGGCCGGATGCGACCACGGGCTACCGACCGGTAGCACTTGCTGACAAGCTGTCTACGAACAGCGATCATCAGCGTGTCCCCAGACGAGGAGCAGCAGCATGGCCGCCACGGTCTCCTTCAGCCTCCCCTCCCCGCACGGCCCGCGGACCGTCACCCTCTCGTACGCGCGCGTGGGCACCGGCGAACCGCTTCTGCTGCTCCACGGCATCGGCCATCACCGCCAGGCCTGGGACCCGGTCGTGGACATTCTGGCCACCGAGCGCGACGTGATCGCGGTGGACCTCCCCGGTTTCGGCGCGTCCCCGGCCCTGCCGGACGGACTCGCCTACGACCTGTCGACCGTGGTGCCCGCGCTCGGCGCGCTGTGCACGGCGCTGGAGCTCGGCCGTCCGCATGTGGCGGGCAACTCCTTGGGCGGTCTGCTGGCCCTGGAACTGGGCCGCACGAACCTCGTACGGTCCGTCACCGCACTCTCGCCCGCCGGGTTCTGGTCCCCGGCCGAGCGGCGGTACGCGTTCACGGTCCTCCTCGCGATGCGCCGGGCCGCGCGGAACATACCGGTGCCGGTGGTGGAGCGGCTGTCGCGCACGGCGGCCGGGCGCACGGTGCTGACGAGCACCATCTACGCCCGCCCCGGCCGCCGTTCACCCGAGGCCGTCGTCGCCGAGACGCTCGCGCTGGCCCGCGCCGAGGGGTTCGCCGACACCCTCCGAGGGGGCTCCTCCGTGCAGTTCGCGGAGGACCTGCCCGGGCTGCCCGTCACCGTGGCATGGGGCACCCGGGACCGGATCCTGATGCGCCGTCAGGGCGTCCGGGCCAAGCAGATCATCCCCAAGGCCCGCCTGGTGCGACTGCCCGGCTGCGGACATGTGCCGATGAACGACGATCCGGCGCTGGTCGCGCGGGTCATCCTGGACGGCAGCCGCTGAGCGTGTGGTGACACGGGGCTCGTGGCGCCTGTGTCACCCCGGCCGGTTGTTCACTTCCGGTTTCCGTGTGCGCTGCGGCGCACCAGTAGGTGTGACAGTGCCCATTGGCAGGAACCGTCCACCGGAGGCGCCTTCATGTCACACCGTCCCTTCCCCGGCCGCCGCAGCGTGCTGCGCGGCTCGCTGGCCGCGTCGGCGGCCCTCGCCCTGCCCCCCACGCTCGGCGCGGCACCCGCGTTCTCCCTGTCGGAGCGTCCGAAGGCGGGGTGGGGAGTCCAGGCCGGAGACGTGACCGCCCACTCCGGTCTCGTCTGGGTGCGTTCCGACCGCCCCGCCCGGATGATCGTCGAGACCTCGGCGACCGAGTCGTTCCGCAATCCGCACAGATGGCAGGGCCCGCTGCTCGGCGCGGACACGGACTTCACCGGCACCACACGGCTGCACGGGCTGCCGGCCGGCGAACAGATCCACTACCGCGTGCTGCTGGCCGACCCGCACGACCCGCGGCGCACCGGCGAACCCGTCACGGGCACCTTCCGCACGACCCCGCTCGGCCGACGCCGCGGGGTCCGCTTCCTGTGGTCGGGCGACCTGGCGGGCCAGGGCTGGGGCATCAACCCGGACCGCGGCGGCTACCGGATCTACGACGCGATGGCGAAGCTCGACCCGGACTTCTTCCTGTGCAGCGGCGACAACATCTACGCCGACGGGCCGATCTCGGCGACCCAGGCCCTGCCCGACGGCAGCACCTGGCGCAACATCACCACCGAGGAGAAGTCCAAGGTGGCCGAGACGCTGGCCGAGTACCGCGGCAACTTCCGCTACAACCTGCTGGACGAGAACCTCAGGCGGTTCAACGCCCAGGTCCCGTCGATCATCCAGTGGGACGACCACGAGGTCCGCAACAACTGGTACCCCGGCGAGGTGATCGCCTCCTCCGACACCCGCTACACCGAGAAGAGCATCGACGTGCTCGCCGCCCGCGCCCGGCGTGCGTTCAGCGAGTACTTCCCGGTCTCGACGCTGGAGCCGGGCGACCGCGACGGCCGGGTGTACCGGGTCATGCGGCACGGTCCACTGCTGGACGTCTTCGTCCTCGACATGCGCACCTACCGCAACGCCAACTCGGCAGACGACCAGACCGTGGACCCGCAGGGCATCCTCGGCGCCGAGCAGCTGGAGTGGCTCAAGCGGGAGCTCGCCCGCTCGCGCGCGGTGTGGAAGGTCATCGCCGCGGACATGCCGCTCGGCCTGGTCGTGCCGGACCCCATGGAGAACCTGCCCAACTTCGAGGCGGTCGCACAGGGCGACCCGGGCGTGCCGCTCGGGCGGGAGCTGCAGATCGCCGAGCTGCTGCGGTTCATCAAGCACCGGCGGATCACGGGCACGCTGTGGCTGACGGCCGATGTGCACCACACCTCGGCGCAGCACTACCACCCCTCGCGCGCCGCGTTCACCGACTTCGAGCCGTTCTGGGAGTTCGTCTCCGGACCGCTCAACGCCGGTGCGTTCCCGGCCAGCGCACTCGACAACACGTTCGGCCCGGATCGGGTTTTCGTGAAGGCGCCGACCGGCTCGAACGTCTCCCCCGCGGGCGGCTACCAGTTCTTCGGCGAGGTCGACATCGACGGTGGCAGCGGGGAGTTGACGGTCCGGCTGCGGGAGCAGGACGGGACCGTGCTGTTCACACGGGTGCTGCAGCCGGGGCGGGTCGGGCAGTAGTCCGGCGGCGCTCCCCTGTCTCTGCTGAACTCACCTGCTCCGCCGAGCGGTTGAGAGCCGCGCGGAGGGCTCGCGTGGTCCTCCGCAGGCGGCCGGCTCGCGTACCCTCGATCACTGTGCCGCGCACCGGAGTCATCCCCCGGTGCGCGGCGGCAGGTGCCGGTGGCACGCAAAAGCTTCGTCAAAAAACAACAAAAAGGACAGAAGCACACTTTACCCGTCAGACACAAAGCGTTTGTGATCACGCAACACCCTTCCTCCACAGTGGTTGCATGACTCCTGACATGTCTGATGTGACGCGTGCTAAGCACGGTCGCCCGGTCCACCACTGGCGACGGGACCTGATCGAGCTGGCCGCCCTGTTCACGGCGGTGGCGGTCGCGGACGTGACCGCCGATCTGATCGGGCACGGCCCCGACGGCCCCGCCCTGCTGGGACTCTCGGCCGTGGCCCTGGTCGCGACGGCCGGTTTCCACATCTGGTGGTCACGCCGCCACGGTCACGCACCCCCGACGAGTGATACCGGCGCCCGGCCGCCCGGCGACGAGCGGCAGGCCGGGCCGTCCGAGCGCGACGCGGCCGCCGGGACGACCGCGCTGTGGCGGATGCGGACCACGGTGAAGGACGAGCCGGGCACCCTGGCCGCGCTGTGCACGGCGCTGGCCGGGCAACGGATCGACATCCTGAGCCTGCAGACGCATCCCCTGGCCGAGGGCACGGTGGACGAGTTCCTGGTGCGGGCCCCGGCCGAGCTGGAGGCGAGCGAGATCACACGGGCCGTGTCGCTCTCCGGAGGCTTCGAGACCTGGATCGAGCGGGCCGACGCGCACGACCTCGTGGACGCTCCCACCCGGGTACTGAGCCTGGCCACGCGCACCGCGCTGGACGCGGCCGAACTCCCGCTAGCGCTCCGGAAGTTGCTCGGCCGCTGCACCATCCGCTCGCTGCCCGCCCGCTCCCCCGGCTCAGGGCGTCCGGAGGCGGACGCTCCCGTCGAGGGGGCCCTGGAGGACACGGTGATGCGGCTGCGGGCGCCGGAGGGCGGGGTGATCATGGTGGAGCGGCCTTATCTGCCGTTCACGCCGACGGAGTTCGCGCGGGCGCGGGCGCTGGTCGAGCTGGATGCCCGGCTCGGTCCGCGCATCCCCCGCAGCCAGGACGTACTGACCCTGCCGAAGGGCAGCGCGATCACCGTGCGGCGGGCCGACACCTCCGACGTCGAAGCGGCGAAGGACATGCACGACCGTTGCTCGCCGCGCACCCTGAGCATGCGGTATCACGGCCCCGTCAGCGACGCGGACCGCTATCTCAACCACCTGCTCAGCCCCCGCTTCGGCCGCACGCTCGCGGTGCAGACGCCGGCTGGGCGCATCGTCGGCCTCGGGCATCTGCTGTGGGACGGCGACGAGACGGAGGTGGCCCTGCTCGTCGAGGACGAGTGGCAGCGGCGCGGCATCGGCAGCGAACTCCTCGGCCGTCTGGTGACGATGGCGGTGGAGGCGGGCTGCGAGAGCGTCTACGCGGTCACGCAGGCGTCGAACACGGGCATGGTCGCCGCTATGCGCGGCCTCGGGCTGCCCCTCGACTACCGGATCGAGGAGGGCGTCCTCGTCATCACGGCCCGCCTGGAGGCGACTCCGGTGGCGTCGAGGCTGCCCTACGACCACGCCTACGAGCAGCACGGCGCGAAGGGCGCCCAGGACTGAGGTCGCGCGCACGGCGTACGGCACAGGGAACGGCCCGGCGCAGTCCGCCGGGCCGTTCGGCTTCCCCGGGACCCCGGGCGAAGGGCGGGCCCGCTACCGCCCCGCGACCTCTTCCGTCCGCCGCTCGCCGGCGGTCGACACGGCCCCGAGCGCCCCGTCGAGATCGGTCCACAGGTCCTCGACGTCCTCCAGGCCCACCGACAGCCGCAGCAGCCGGTCGCTCACCCCGGCGCCCTGGCGGTCGGGCTCGTCGACGACGCGGTGGCTGATCGACGCCGGGTGCTGGATGAGGGTGTCGACGCTGCCGAGGCTCACCGCGGGGGTGATCAGCCGGACCCCGCCGATCACCGCGTGCGGATCGCCGTGCACCTCGAAGGCGATCATCGCGCCGCCGATGCGCGGGTAGTGCACTCGGGCGACGCGGGGATCGGCGGCGAGCCGGCCGGCGAGTTCGGCGGCGGTGGCGGACGCGGCCCGGACCCGTATCGGCAGCGTCGACAGACCCCGCAGCAGCAGATAGCCGGCGAGCGGATGCAGCACCGCGCCCGTCGCGAAGCGCACCTGGCGCAGCCGGCGCGCCAGTTCCTCGTCGCAGGCCACCACGCCGCCCATCACATCGCCGTGGCCGCCGAGGTACTTGGTGGCGCTGTGCAGCACCAGCCGGGCGCCGTGCTCGGCGGGGCGCTGCAGCACGGGCGTCGCGAAGGTGTTGTCCACCAGCAGCGGGACCGAGCCGCAGGCGTGGGCGATCGCGCGCAGGTCGACCTCGGCGAGCGTCGGGTTGGCCGGCGACTCGACCATGACGAGACCGGTGTCGGGGCGCAACGCCGCCGCGATGCCCGCCGGGTCGGTCCAGGTCACCTCCGAGCCCAGCAGTCCGGCGTTCAGCAGATGGTCGCTGCATCCGTACAGCGGTCGTACGGCCACCACATGGCGCAGCCCGAGGGCGTTCCGCGCCAGCAGCACGGCGCTCAGCGCGGCCATCCCGCTGGCGAACGCGACCGCGCTCTCGGTGCCCTCCAGCCGGGCGAGCGCGGTCTCGAAGCGGGCGACGGTCGGGTTGCCGAGCCGCGCGTAGACGGGCGGGCCGGTCAGCTCCCCGCCGTCGGCCGCGAAGGCGTCGATCCGGGCCGCCTCCCCACGGCTGTCGTAGGAGGGGTAGGTGGTGGAGAGGTCGATGGGCGCGGCGTGCAGCCCCTGACCGACGAGGTCCTCGCGCCCGGCGTGCACGGCCTCGGTGGCCAGTGCCCGGAGGCCTGGCAGGTCGCCGACGGGGAATCGATTCTGCGTGTCCTGAGAACGGGCATCCATGGGCCCGCAGCCTGAACACCGCACGGGGTCGTGGCGGCGAAACCCGTGTTACGTTCGGCACATGGCCGAATCTGTCGTACTGGACCCGGTGGATCTCCACCTTCTGCGCCTGTTGCAGAACGACGCCCGGACGACCTACCGCGATCTGGCGGCCCAGGTGGGCGTGGCTCCCTCGACCTGTCTGGACCGGGTGACCCGGCTACGCCGTTCGGGTGTGATTCTCGGCCATCAGCTGCGGCTGGACCCGGCGAAGCTGGGCCGCGGACTCGAAGCGCTGTTGTCGGTGCAGGTCAGACCGCACCGACGGGAACTGGTGGGACCCTTCGTGGAGCGGATCCGGGCGTTGCCCGAGTCCCGTACGGTCTTCCATCTCACCGGACCCGACGACTATCTGGTGCATGTCGCGGTGGCGGACATGGCCGATCTCCAGCGCCTGGTTCTGGACGAGTTCACGGCCCGGCGCGAAGTGGCGCGGGTGGAGACCCGGCTGATCTTCCAGCAGTGGGACTGCGGTCCGCTGCTGCCACCCGGCCAGACCGCGCCGAAACCCGCTGAGCAGGCGTAAGCCGAGCGCGGAAACCCCGTGACGTGGACCACGTCACCGTAGAGGATGGTCCGCATGTCAGACACCACCAGGAGACTTCTGCCCCGGGAGGTCGCCGACGCCTATGTCGACGACCTCGTCGCCCTCGACCCGGTCACCGGCACCTACCTCGGTGTGAAGGAAAGCGCGAGCAGGCTGCCCGACACCTCGCCCGCGGGACAGGAAGCGCTCGCCGGGCTGGCACGGGCGACCCTCGCCCGGCTCGACGAGGCGGAGCGCCTACCCGGCGCGGACAGTGACATCGAGCGCCGGTGTGCGCGGCTGCTGCGCGAGCGGCTGACCGCGGAGCTCGCGGTTCACGAGGCGGACGAGGGCCTCAGGACGGTGGGCAATCTGCACACCCCGGTGCACTCCGTGCGTGATGTCTTCACGATCACCCCCACCGCGACCGAGGAGGACTGGGCCGCGGTGACCGAGCGGCTGCGGGCCGTACCGGCCGCCCTGCGCGGCTACCGCGAGTCCCTCGCCCTCGGTCTGGAGCGCAAGCTGCACGCCGGCCCGCGCGCGACCGCCACGTTCGTCGAGCAGCTCACCCAGTGGTCGGACGTGGACGGCGAGGGCCACGGCTGGTTCGAGGACTTCGCCTCGTCCGGGCCGGCCTCGCTGCGTACGGAGCTGGACGAGGCCGCGCGCGCGGCCGGCGCGGCCGTCGTCGAACTGCGGGACTGGATGCGCGATGTGTACGCGCCCGCGGTCGAGGGCG
Organism: Streptomyces sp. NPDC002573; assembly: GCF_042889625.1. Lineage (NCBI taxonomy): Bacteria > Bacillati > Actinomycetota > Actinomycetes > Kitasatosporales > Streptomycetaceae > Streptomyces > Streptomyces sp. NPDC002573. The sequence continues at coordinate 38,525 of NZ_JBIARC010000022.1, forward strand.
CCCCGGAGACGGTCGGCCGTGAGCGCTACGCCCGCTGGTCCCGCTACTTCAACGGCACCGACCTGGACCTCGACGAGGCCTACGCGTACGGCTGGTCCGAGTACCACCGCATTCTCGGCGAGATGAAGAAGGAGGCCGAGAAGATCCTGCCCGGCGCCGAGACGCCGTGGGTGGCGCTCGCCCACCTCGACGAGCACGGCGCCCATGTCGATGGTGTCGACGAGACCCGCACCTGGCTCCAGGGTCTGATGGACGAGGCGATCGAGGCGCTGGACGGCACGCACTTCGAACTCGCGGAGCGGGTGCGGAAGGTGGAGTCGTGCATCGCGCCGCCCGGCAGCGCCGCGGCGCCGTACTACACGGCGCCGTCCGCCGACTTCTCCCGCCCGGGCCGGACCTGGCTGCCGACGATGGGGCAGACCCGGTTCCCGGTGTACGACCTGGTCTCGACCTGGTACCACGAGGGCGTGCCCGGCCACCACCTCCAGCTCGCCCAGTGGGCGCACGTGGCGGAGGACCTCTCCCGCTACCAGGCGACGGTGGGCGGGGTGAGCGCCAACATGGAGGGCTGGGCCCTGTACGCCGAGCGCCTCATGGACGAGCTGGGCTTCCTCACGGATCCGGAGCAGCGGCTCGGGTATCTGGACGCGCAGATGATGCGGGCGGTCCGCGTGATCATCGACATCGGCATGCATCTGGAGCTGGAGATCCCGGCGGATTCGCCGTTCCATCCGGGCGAGCGCTGGACGCCGGAGCTGGCGCAGGAGTTCTTCGGCGCGCACAGCAGCCGGCCGGCCGACTTCGTGGAGAGCGAGCTGATCCGCTACCTCTGCATGCCCGGCCAGGCGACCGGCTACAAGCTCGGCGAGCGCGCCTGGCTGCTGGGCCGCGAGAACGCCAGGAAGCGCCACGGCGAGGCGTTCGACGCCAAGGCCTGGCACATGGCGGCGCTCTCGCAGGGCTCCCTGGGCCTGGACGATCTGGTGGACGAGCTGTCCCGGCTCTGACCCACTCGCGCGCGGCCGGGCCCACGCCACCGGCGGGGGCCCGGCGGTCGGGTCAGCAGCCGCAGTCGTCCGCGGCGGCCGCGGGTCCGGCTGCTCCCTGACCGGTGTCGTAGGCGAGACCCTCGCGCACCCAGTACTCGAACCCGCCGAGCATCTCCTTGACCTGGAAGCCCAGTTCGGCGAGGGCGAGGGCCGCCCGTGCCGCGCCGTTGCAGCTCGGGCCCCAGCAGTACGTGACGACCGGCACGGACCTGTCCAGCAGCTGCCCGGCCCGCTCGGGGACGAGCGCGGTCGGCAGATGGACCGCGCCGGGGACATGGCCCTGGTCCCACGCCTGCGTCGAGCGCGAGTCGAGGACGACGAAACCGGGGTCGCCGCCCGCAGACAGCGCAGCGGCGACGTCGGCCACATCGGTGTGGAAGGCGAGACTCGCCCGGAAGTGGGCGGCGGCGGTGGCCGGGTCGGCCGGGGCGACGCCCAGGACGGGGTTGACGGCTGCGGGGCTGGTGGTCATGGGTGTGCCCTTCTCTCGCGGATCTCGGCGCGTCATGAATCTATGGCCGTCGACCGGCGGTCTGAAGGAGCGATCCCCGGCACACCCCTTGATCTGCCGGGGATTCCCCTGCTATCTCTCCGTGATGACCGCGTATTCCCCGGACGCCACCGACTGGCGCATCCTCGACGTCCTGCAGCGCGAGGGCCGGGCCAGCTATGCCGAACTGGCCCGTGCCGTCTCCATGTCCGCGAGCGCGGTCACCGAACGGGTGCGCCGGCTTGAGGAGGCGGGCGTCATCAAGGGGTATGCGGCGGTGGTCGACCCCGAGCGCCTGGGCCTGTCGATCCTCGCGTTCGTCCGCCTGCGCTACCCGAACGGCAACTACCGTCCGTTCCACGATCTCGTGGCCACGACCCCGGAGATCCTGGAGGCGCACCACGTCACCGGGGACGACTGTTTCGTCATCAAGGTCGCGGCACGCTCGATGCGCCACCTCGAGGAGGTGTCGGGCCGGATCGGCGCGCTGGGTTCGGTGACGACGAGTGTCGTCTACTCCTCACCTCTCCCCCAGCGTCCCCTCGGCAACTGACCGGCTCCCTCCGAACCCGCCTCAGCCGGCTCCCCGCTGCCGTACGGCCGAGCCCGTTCTGCCCTTGACTATCTCCAGCTGCGCGTGGATGCGCCGCCGCAGATCCCCGACATGGCTCACGATGCCCACGCTGCGGTCCCGCTCCCGCAGGGAGTCCAGCACGTCGAGGACCTCGTCGAGGGTCTGGTCGTCGAGACTGCCGAAGCCCTCGTCGATGAAGAGGGTGTCGAGCCGGACCCCGCCGGCCTCGTCGGTGACGACGTCCGCGAGGCCCAGGGCGAGGGCGAGGGAGGCGAAGAACGTCTCCCCGCCGGAGAGCGTCGCGGTGTCCCGCTCCCGCCCCGTCCACGCGTCGACGACATGCAGTCCGAGACCGCTGCGGCCGCGTCCGGAGCGGTCGTCGGAGTGGACGAGGGTGTAGCGGCCGGAGGACATGCGCTGCAACCGCGCGGTCGCGGCGGCCGCCACCTGTTCGAGACGGGCGGCGAGCACATACGACTCCAGCCGCATCCTGCGTTCGTTGTCGGCGGAGGTGCCGGCCGTCAGGGACGCCAGCCGGGCCACCCGGTCGTACTCCTCGCGCAGCGGCGCGAGCCGCCGTACGGACGCGGTGGCGCGCGTCGACAGCCGGTCGAGTTCGGCGCAGCGGCTCATCGCCGCGTCCAGTGCGGAGACCGCCTCCTGGAGGCGCCGGGCCGCGGCATCGCCGGCCCGTTCGGCGGCGGCGAGATCGGCGGGCGGCTGCTGCGCGGCGGCCGTGGTGTCGGCCTCGGCCAGCACCGCGCGCACGGCGGCCTGTTCCTGCTGCCAGGCGTCCAGCCGTCGCTGCAGATCGCGGTGGGCCGTGTCGTCCAGGAGTGCGGCGGCCGCGGCCTGCGGGGTGTCGAACCCGGCGCGGAAGGCCGCGTCGGCCAGGCGCGCGTCGGCCTCCTTGAGCCGTTGTGCGGCGTCCTGAGCGGCGCGGGCGGCGTCGGCCGCGTCGGTGAGCAGGGCGGCCCGGCGTTCCAGCTGCGCCGAACGCGCGGCCACACTCACGGCGTCGCCCCGAGCCTGGGCCAACTCCTCCTCCAGCGCGAGGCGTTCCCTCTCCAGAGCCTCCCTGCGGGATGTCCGGGCCGCCCCGCGCACATCGGCTTCCTGGCGGGCCGCGGTCCGTCGCTCCCGCTCGTGCTCGGCCCGGCGCAGGTCCTCCTGCGCCGCATGCAGCCGGGTGGCGCCGTCGCGGGCCATGCCGTAGAGCCGCTCCACGTCCTGCGCCCGGGCGGCCAGTTCGGCGGTCGGCTCCTCACCGGCCTCGGCGGTGGCGGCGGCCAGCGCCTCGCGTACGGCGCCGAGCCGCCGCTCGTCCTCGGCGCGCTGCTCCTCGGCGTGGCGATGCGCGGCGAGGGCTTGCTCCTCCGCCTCCCGGTCGACGTGTCCGGCGACCTTCCGCGCGGGCGCGGGGTGGTCGGTCGCTCCGCACACGGCGCAGGGTTCGCCGTCCAGGAGTCCGGCGGCGAGTTCGGCGGCGATGCCCTTGAGGCGCTGCTCCTTGAGGTCGAGCCAGTGCTCATGGGCCGTGAGCGCGCGTTCCCGGGCAGCCAGGGCACGGGCCTGGGCGGCGTCGGCGTCCCGGGTCAGCCGGTCCCGCTCGCGAGCCGCCGCCAGCCGCTTGCGCGCGGGCTCGCGCTGCACGGCGAGCTGCTCGGCCCGGGCCGCGTCCTCCTGGGCGGAGTCGATCCGGGCCTGCAAGCCCGTGCGGGTCTCCTCCCATTCGGCGAGCCAGTCCCCGGCGTCCTGGAGGACGGCCTCGTCGGCTCGCTCCTCGCGGTCCAGATCCGCCCGCTCCGCGGTGATGGCGGCCAGCCGCCGCTCGGCACGGCGGGCCGACTCCAGGCCGCCCAGCTCCTCGGCGGCACGGCGGGCGGCGGCGGCGAGACCGGCCGCTCCGGCGTCCGCGAACGTCTCCGGGAGCACGGCACGCGTGCGTGCCTCCTCGGCGGCGGCCCCGCGGTGCTCGGTCTCGGCGGACTCCCGCAGATCGAGGGCGGGCCCGACGGCCTCGGCCTTCCGGGAGCGCTCCATGCGTCCCTGCGCCTCCCGGTGGGCGTCGGCCCGCTGTTCGAGCAGGGCCGCGCGCTCCCGGGCCTCGGCGAACCGGCGCTGGAGCCGCGCCCGTTCGCGTACGTCGTCGAGAACGCGCTCGGTGGCGGAACGCGCCGACTCCGCGGCCGTCCGCGTGCTCTGCGCGATCGTGAGCCGCTCCCGGGCGGTGCTCCGCGCGACGGCGGCCCAGCCGAGGACGGCGGTGGCGAGTCCCGGGTCGCCCGGTTGCAGGTCCGGCAGGGGCAGGGGGTCGCCCGCGGCCTGCTGCATCCGGTGCGCGTCGGCGAGCAGTGCCGCGTCCCCCTCGCGCACCTCGGCCTCGGTGGCCCGGCGCCGCTCGGCGAGGCGTTTTTCGACCTCGGCGAAGCGGCGGGTGTCGAAGAGGCGGCCCAGCAGTTTGCCGCGGGCCTCGGCGTCGGCGCGCAGAAAACGGGCGAAGTCGCCCTGCGGCAACAGCACGACCTGGCAGAACTGTTCACGGCTCATGCCGAGCAGCTGGGTGATCTCCTCGCCGATCTCCTGGTGGGAGCGGCTGAGGTCCTTCCAGGCGCCATGGGTGGCGTCGTACTCGCGCAGCCAGGTCTGTGCCTTGTCGGTCGTCGTGCCGGTGCCGCGCTTCTTGGGGCGCTCCCACGGGGGCTGCCGGGTGATCTCCAACCGGCGTCCGGCGACGGTGAGTTCGAGCCGGACCTCCGTGCGGGTGCCCGGCGCCGCGTGGTCGCTGCGCAGCGTGAGGCCCTGGCCGCTCTGCCGGGCGCCGGGCACGGCCCCGTACAGCGCGTAGCACACGGCGTCCAGGACCGAGGTCTTGCCCGCGCCCGTGGGTCCGTGAAGGAGGAACAGCCCGGCGGCGGACAGCGCGTCGAAGTCGACACGCTGGGTGCCGCCGAAGGGGCCGAACGCGGTGATGTCGAGCCGGTGCAGCCTCACAGGGCGCCCTCCGTGTCCCGGGCGTGCGTCACGCGATCTCCCGGACGGTGTCGTCGGCGCGGACCGCGTCGAACGCGTCCTGGAGCACGGCCCGTTCGTGTGCGTCGGGTCGCGCTCCGCGCACATGGGCCACGAAGTCCTCCGCGATCTGCTGGTCGGAGCGGCCCGCCAGCCGCCGCGCGTATGACGCGGCGGGGTCCTCGGGGGGGCGCTCGGGGTCGAAGACGAGGCTGAGCGTGTGCGGGAAGCGCCCGGCCAGCCGGGCCATCGGCTCGGCGGGCCGTACCGGGTCGGTGAGCGTGGCCTCCAGCCAGGCCTCCTCGTGGCGCTCCAGCTCCGGATCCACGAGGAGGTCCTCGAGTCTCCCCCGGATCCGGGCGAGGGGGCGCGGCACCGGGCAGTCGACACGGTCCGCCGTGAGGGAGCCGTCGGCTCCGAGGTCGACGAGCCACATGCTCTTGCGGTGGCCTGCCTCCGAGAAGGAGTACGGCAGCGGGGAGCCGGAGTAGCGCACGCGCTCGGTGATGGTCTGGCTGCCGTGCAGATGGCCCAGGGCCGCGTAGTCCACCCCGGCGAAGACGCCCGCGGGCACCGCGGCGACCCCGCCGACCGTGATGTCCCGCTCGCTGTCGCTGGGCTCGCCGCCGGTGACGAAGGCGTGCGCGAGGACGACGGAGCGGGTGCCGGGCGGACGCATGGCGAGGTCGGCGCGGACCCGGTTCATGGCGGCCGCGAGCACCGCCTCGTGGCCCGCCTTGGTGCTGAACTCGTCCTTGACCAGGGCAGGTTCCAAATACGGCAGGCCGTAGAAGGCGACGGCCCCGTAGGTGTCGGCGAGCATGACGGGGGTGCCGCAGGCGGCGGGCTCGGTGCGCAGATGGACGCCCGCGCGGCCGAGGAGACCGGCGCCGACGCCGAGGCGGCGCGCCGAGTCGTGGTTCCCGGAGATCATCACCGTGGGCACGCCCAGGTCGGCGAGCCGGTGCAGGGCCCCGTCGAACAGCTCGACCGCGGCCAGGGGCGGCACCGCCCGGTCGTACACGTCCCCCGACACGACCACGGCGTCCACGCCGCGCTCGCGCACGGTCGCGACGAGGTGGTCGATGAACGCGGCTTGGGCGTCGAGCATGTTCACGCGGTGGAAGGCCCGGCCCAGATGCCAGTCGGACGTGTGCAGCAATCTCAAGAAACCGCTCCGACCCGCACGTCTCCCCCTGGAAAGCCTCAAGAACCAGCACCGACCAGCATGGGCTCACGGTCAGCACCCACCACGCTAACGCCTGCCGCCCCCTGAGCCACCACGACCCCGACTACTCACCCTTATTCATCCCTAAATCGTCGGAAATGTCCATGATTTTCCGGCCGCACCGAGGGCCGTCTGCTCAGCAGACGGCCGCTCAGCGTGTGATGCCGTGGCGGAGGGCACCGACAGCCCGGGTCTCCCGCCGGGCCGATACCGCGTCAGGAGGATGCCGTTCGCCTGCCCATGCCCGTGGCGACGGCCATCCGGTTCCAGACGTTGGTCGCCGCGGCGGTCCACAGAAGGTGGGTGAGGGCGGTGTCGTCGAACCATGCTGCCGCCTCCGCGTAGACGGCATCGGATACGCCTGCCTCGGGCAGCAGGGTCAGGGCCTCGCAGAGCACGAGCGCGGCCCGCTCGGCCCGGGTGAACAGCGCCGACTCTCGCCAGGTGGGCAGCGCGTACAGTCGCCGTTCGGTCTCACCGGCCTCACGCGCCGCGCGGGCGTGCAGGTCCACGCAGTACGCGCAGCCGTTGATCTGTGACACCCGGACCCGGACCAGGTCGGCGAGCGTCGAGGTGCGCCGCGGCCGCCTGCTGGAAGGATGCCATGGCGTGGAAGACGTCCGGTGCGGTGGCCACCGCGTCGACCCGGTCGACTGCCGGGGTGTCGGTGAGAGCAGGGGTCATCGGGTCTCCTTGAGGTCGTGGGCGTGGAGGGGAGCGGCGCCACCCGGCTCGCGTGGCCCGGACTGCGCGATCACGCCGGCGGGGACGAACCGCACCTCTGCCTCCGGGCGCAGGGCGAGGTCGATGCCGGTCACCGGTTCGGGAGCGGAAATCAGGATGTTGTAGTGATTGGGGAAGTGACAGGAGTCGAAACCGAGGAGGGTGCCGACCAGCCGGTCGCCGATCCAGACCTGGTCGCCCCGGTCGAGGACGCCGGCGCAGCCGATCTCCGCGAAGCCGAGGAAGCCGACCCGGTCCACCCGGGTTCCGGGCGCGGTCTCGCGCCGGTCGGTGGTCACCAGCTCGTGGACCTCGCCGTCGCGCAGGTAGAACCGGGAGATGGCGCCGAGTCCGACGACCGCGATCCGCCGCGCCCGCATCACCGCTCTCCCGTGCCCGCCGGGGAGGGCAGGCCGAGCGCGTCGGCGAGTCCGGCCAGCTCGCTGTGGACCGGCGCCTCCAGCAGTACGCCGTGCTCACGGCGGCGAAGGGCCCGCTCCGCCTCCGGCCAGCCGGGATAGCGCACCGGGTGGTCGCCGTCGGCGGGCGGACAGGCCAGCACGGTGCCGAACAGCTGCTCGGCGTCACGGGCGACGGCCTCCGGCCCGCGCAGCAGTGCGGGCGCGATCGCCACCATCAGCATGCCGATGTCGTCGTCACGGCCGGACGGGCGGCCGTCGGCGGGCAGCGCCTCGTCCGCAGGGCCGAATCCGGACCCGGCGACCAGGGCGGAGAGGACCTCCACCATCAGCCCGAGTCCGAATCCTTTGAACGCGCTGTTCGCCGCGCCCAGCCAGAGCAGGTGTGCCTCGCCCCGGTCGAAGGCCGCCGGATCGGTCACGTCCCGGCCGCTCTCGTCGGCGAGCCACCCGGGCGGGATCTGCTGCCCGATACGGGCCGCCGCCCGCACCCGCCCGGTCGGCACCGCGGTGGTGCTCATGTCGAGTACGAACGGCGGGTGCGCGCCGGCCGGGGCGGCCACGCTCAGCGGGTTGGTGCCGAGCAGCGCCACCCGGCCGCCCGGAGGGCGCGCAATGCGCTGCCGGCCGCAGTTGGACGACACCAGGCCGACCATGCCGCGCTCGGCGGCGCGCCTGGCGTGGTAGCCGGCACAGCCGAAGTGCGTGCCCCTGCGCACCGAGACCAGGCCGACCCCGAACCGGGCCGCCCGCTCGATCGCCAGGTCCATGGCCTCGCTCGCCTGCCAGGGACCCTCCAGCCGGTCCGGCGCGGTCGGCCCGGCCTGGTCATGGCCCGTACCAGGGCGATGTGCGCCGACTACGTCGGCGAACCGGAGCGGCTGCGGGCCAAGTCGACCGGCGGCTGGTTCGCCACCGGGGACCTCGGCGTCGCCACCCGTTCCGGCCGGCTGCTTCTGCCCGATCGCCTTCGCCTCGCCGTACGCGTCCCCGAACCTGCTGGAGCGGTCCGACGACGAGATCGTGTCCACGGTCGGCGCGCAGGCCGAGAGGTACCTTCCGGGGCTGACCGAGGCGACGCGTACGGCCTTCGTGGTCCGCTGGCCGCTGGGCCTGCCGGAGGCGACACCGGCCGCGCTGCGTTTGCGGCAGGCGTTCCTGGAGCGGCCTGTGCGCCGGGTCGACTACGCCGGTGACTGGGTGATGCTCCGGCCCAACAGCGAGGCCGCGATCCGCTCGGCCGGGATCGCCGCTGACCGCGTCCTCATGGCCGACGGGGGATGAGGGGGGCGCGTGCCCCGGATCCCTCACCGTCCCGAGTCCGCGTCCCCGTAGGCCTCCCCGCCCAGTTCGAACGCGGCGGTGCCCGCGGTGGCGTCCGCGAGCCAGGCCCGGAAGGCCTCGACGTCGGCGTCGGGCAGCCCGATCTCGATGGTGACGGCCTCGCCGTAGCGCACGTCGCGCACCTCGCGGCCGGTCGCCCGCAGATCGTTCTGCACCTTGCCCGCGCGCTGGTGGTCCACCGTCACCGTGGCGAGCCGGAACCGGCGGCGGGTCAGGGTGCCGAGCGTGTCCAGAGCCTCGCCGACGGCACCGCCGTAGGCCCTGATGAGCCCGCCCGCGCCGAGCTTCACCCCGCCGTAGTAGCGGGTGACGACGGCGACGACGTACCGCATGTCGCGGCGCAGCAGCATCTGGAGCATGGGGACGCCCGCGGTGCCGCCCGGTTCGCCGTCGTCGCTCGCCTTCTGGATCGCGGCGTCGGCGCCGATGACGTACGCGTAGCAGTTGTGGGTGGCGTCGGCGTGCTCCTTGCGGACCTCGGCGATGAAGTCCTGCGCCTCCTGTTCGGTGGCGGCCGGGGCGAGGGCGCACAGGAAGCGGGAGCGGTTGATCTCGGTCTCGTGCACGCCCGCGCGGGCGACTGTGCGGTACTCGTCCTGCATCACGCCAGCCTATGCGGCGCTCCCGGAACCACGGCACGAGGGCGACTCCGCGCCCGCCCGGTGCCTCCCACCAGGTGTGCCCCACATCTCACCGGTTGGTCTTCCCCCGGCGCGTCCGCCCCCGAACGCCCGGGCACACTGCCCCGTGATGGATACTCGCTCGTCGTTGCCGGGTTCCGGGGCGTCCAAGGCCCGGGCCGCAGCCGCGGCCCCGCGAGGCCGCCCGAGCGAGCACAGGAGAGAGCGACAGCATGACCGGCACCCAGGTGGAGAGTCCGGACACCGACGAACCCGGCCACTTGCCGCCCGCCCCCGCCAAGGCCCGCTGGCGGGCCTGGCTGTTGGAAGGCCTGAGCGAGCGGGCGGCCCGGCATCCGGGCCCGCACGCCACTCCGGACGCCGCGCACGAGGGGCATCCCTGGTGGCGCGTCATGTGCCTGACGGGTGTGGACTATTTCTCCACCCTCGGCTACCAGCCCGGTATCGCCGCCCTCGCGGCCGGTCTGCTGTCGCCGCTCGCGACACTCGTGCTGATCGCGCTGACCCTCTTCGGCGCCCTGCCGGTGTACCGCCGCGTGGCCCGGGAGAGTCCGCACGGCGAGGGCTCGATCGCCATGCTGGAGCGGCTGTTGCCGTGGTGGGCGGGGAAGATCCTCGTCCTGGTGCTGCTGGGCTTCGCGGCCACCGACTTCATGATCACGATGACTCTGTCGGCCGCGGACGCCGCCGCGCACGTCGTGGAGAACCCGTACGCCCCGCACTGGGCGCACGGCGCCAATGCCTGGATCACCCTGTTTCTGCTCGCCGCGCTCGGCGCCGTCTTCCTGAAGGGGTTCAAGGAGGCCATCGGCATCGCGGTGGCCCTGGTCGCGACCTATCTGAGCCTCAACGTGATCGTGCTCGCGGTCGCCGTCTTCGAGGTGCTGAGCCACCCGGTGAAGATCGGCGACTGGACGGACGCGATGGCCACCGAGCACTCCTCGCCGCTCGCGATGATCGGTGTGGCGCTGCTCGTCTTCCCGAAGCTGGCGCTCGGCATGTCCGGCTTCGAGACGGGCGTGACGGTGATGCCTCAGATCAAGGGTGATCCGTCGGACACCTACGACCGTCCGGCCGGACGAGTGCGGGACACGCGCAAGCTGCTCACCACGGCTGCCGTGATCATGAGCTTTCTCCTGCTGCTGTCCAGCCTCGCGACGACGATCCTGATTCCGCAGGACGCCTTCAAGAGCGGCGGCCCCGCCAACGGACGCGCGCTGGCCTATCTCGCGCACGAGCAGCTGGGCGGGGCGTTCGGCACAGTCTACGACGTCGCCACCATCGCGATCCTCTGGTTCGCGGGCGCCTCCGCGATGGCCGGCCTGCTCAACCTGGTGCCGCGCTATCTGCCGCGCTACGGTATGGCGCCAGAGTGGACCCGTGCCGTGCGGCCCCTGGTCCTGGTCTTCATGGTGGCCGCGGTCATCATCACGCTGTGGTTCCATGCCGATGTCGACGCCCAGAGCGGCGCGTACGCCACGGGCGTGCTCGTGCTGATGCTCTCCGCGGCGTTCGCCTCGACGGTCGCCGCGCACCGGCGCGGTCACCGGGTCGCCGCGCTCGGCTTCGGAGCGATCACCGCCGTCTTGATCTACACCCTGGTCACGAATGTGATCGAGCGACCCGACGGCCTCAAGATCGCGCTGATCTTCATCCTCGCGATCCTCATCACGTCGTTCGCCTCCCGGGTGCACCGCGCCTTCGAACTGCGCGCCGCGACCGTCACCTTCGACGAGCCGGCGACGAGGTTCGTCGAGGAGGCGGCCGCGCACGGGCCGCTGCGGCTGATCGCCAACGAGCCCCAGGAGCACAGCAGGCGGGAGTACCGCGCCAAGGAGTACAGCCAGCGCGAGCAGACCCATATCCCGGACGGGCGGCCGGTGCTGTTCCTGGAGGTCTTCGTCACCGACTCCTCGGACTTCAGCGCCGATCTGACGGTGCACGGCGACGAGAAGTACGGGGTGCGCAGGCTGCGGGTGTCCGGGGCGACCGTCCCCAACACCATCGCGGCCGTCCTGATGGAGCTGCGCGACCGCACCGGCCAGGTGCCGCACGCCTACTTCAACTGGACCGAGGGCGCCCCGTTCAGCCATCTGCTGCGCTTCCTGGTGTTCGGCGACGGCGAGGTCGCACCGGTCACCCGCGAAGTGCTGCGCCGCGCCGAGCCGGACCCGGCGCGCCGCCCCCGCATCCACGTCGGATAGCCGCTCCGTCCCGTGGGCGGCTCGTCCCGTGGCTACTCCTTCTCGCCCCTCGGCACGGTCATCTCCGTCAGGAGGGCCCTGCCGGGGGCGAGGGCCGCCCAGCTGGGGCCGTGGGCGGCGAGGACGGCGATCGCCGCGGTGGGGAACTTGGTGCGGACGCGCTCCAGCGTGTCGTCGAGGCCCTGCCCGGCGAGGGCGAGCACCAGGTCCGTGAGCTCCGGGTTGTGCCCGATCAGCAGCAGGGTCTCCACCTCGGGGGGCGTCTCGTGTACTGCCGTCAGCAGATCGGACACGTCGGCGGCGTACAGCCGCGGGTCGAACCGTACGGGCGGCGGGGTGCCCCACTGGGCCGAGGCCAGCTGCCAGGTCTGGCGGGCGCGCACGGCGGTGGAGCACAGCGCGAGGTCGGGCAGGCAGTCGGCCTCGGCGAGGGCACGTCCGGCGGCCGGGGCGTCCCGGCGGCCGCGGGGCGCGAGAGGCCGTTCGTGGTCGGCGACGCCGTCGGGCCAGGCGGACTTGGCGTGCCGCAGGACCACGAGCCGACGCAGCGGGCCGTCCCCGGCGCGGGTGGTCATGCCCGGGCCCCGATCTCGCGGGCCAGGTCCAGGCCGAGCAGGCGGTCGGCGTAGGCGTAGGTCTCGAAGCGTGCGCCCGCCGGCAGGTCTTCGTCGCCCTCCACACGCTCCAGCACCTCCAGGACCGCCGGGACGTCGAGATCGTTCTCCCAGGCGGCGCGCAGATCCTGCCGCACCTGCTCCGGGATGGGCCGCGAGGGGTGGACCGCCCAGTCGGCGACCGCCCCGCGCCAGCGCCCGAGCGTGTCGTGCGCCGCGGTCAGGGCGGCCGCGTCCAGGTCGACGGGGTCCCGGCGGGGGCGGGCGAGCAGGGCGAAGCGTACGGCCGACGGCGAGGCGGCGGTGTCGGCGGGTCCGGTGGCCGGAGCGACCTCGACGCACACCCCGTCGGGTGCGGTGTGCTCCGCCCCGACCACGTGCAGGGCGCGGCCGAGACCCGGGGCGTCCGGCTCCCCCGGGCGGATGCCGAGGGCGTCGGCGCGTTCCCGGAGGGCATCGGACGGGGCTGCGACCGTGACCACGGGCGTTCCGCCGAGTTCCAGGGCCCGGGCCAGTACATCGGCCATCAGCAGCACCCTCAACGCAGCGGTGTCGGCCCCGGTGACATGGGCGTGAACACGGACCAGGCCGGGGAGGACGCCGGTGGGCTCGCCGTTGCGAGCGTCGATGATACGGAGCACGGAGCGAGCGTAGGCGCACAAGGGCTCCGGCGCAGGGAGGAGGGGCCCGTTCCGGGCAAGGGGCGGTCCACCGTACGGTCGTCGGTGGGCGTCGCCGCGCGGGGAATCCCTCTGTGCCGCCCGCGGTTGCCCCACAGCAGACGGCGCGGGTCCGCCGCGTCGCGGGACGTCGAAGGAGACCGGCCGTGTACGGCGACTCAGCAACGATCCGCAAGATCCTCACCGCGACGGGCGACACCTGGGCGATCGTGGGCCTGTCCGGGAACCAGCGCCGTGCCGCCTACCGGGTCGCCGCGGTACTCCAGAGCTTCGGCAAGCGGATCGTGCCGGTCCACCCCAAGGCGGAGACGGTCCACGGCGAGCAGGGATACCCGTCGCTGGACGCGATCCCGTTCCCGGTCGACGTCGTCGACGTGTTCGTCAACAGCGGCCTGGCGGGCCCGGTCGCCGACGAGGCCGCCGCGATCGGTGCCAAGGCCGTCTGGTTCCAGCTGGACGTGATCGACGAGGGCGCGTACGAACGCACGCGCGCGGCCGGTCTGGACATGGTGATGGACCACTGCCCGGCCATCGAGATCCCGCTGCTGGACTAGGCCCTGTCGTCAAACTCCCGCCTGCCCCGCTACGCCATGCACGCTCCCCCACGTTCGACTTCGCTCGCGCGGGCGGTGCCCCCACCGCCGCACCGGGCGAAATCCCACGTACATCCAGTACGAGGGCTTCCGCCCGGCACTCCCCCAAGCTCTTCGAGCAGGGGGTACCCCCAGAGCACAGACCTGACGCCGCAGAGCCCGCCCTCCGGGCGGCCGACGGCAGTTTGACGACAGGCCCTAGTACTGCAACCGCACCTGTCGCGTCACCGCAGGTCAGGCGCAGTGCGGCGGTTTTTGGGCGGTGGCGATCCGACGGCGCACGGTGATAGTCGCCGCGCCGGGCCGATCGCGAACTGGCAGGTCAACGGCTCTCTATATCTGATGGCCCGTCAGCTTCGAAGTGTCCAGACGCCTAAACTGACCTGCGCTGATTCCATGAGTGCGGTTGCAGTACTAGGGCGTGGTGGGCAGGGGCTGTTCGGTCCAGATGGACTTGCCGGTGCGGGTGTGGCGGGTGCCCCAGCGCTGGCAGAGTGCGGAGATGAGCTGCAGGCCGCGGCCGCCCTCGTCGGTGGCGGAGGTGTGGCGGATGTGCGGCGTGGTCAGGCTGGCGTCGGAGACCTCGCAGATCAGTGCGCGGCTGCGGAGCATGCGCAGCCGGATGGGTCCGCAGGCGTGCCGGATGACGTTCCCGACCAGCTCGCTGACCAGGAGCTCGGTGGTCATGATCAGGTCCTCGTCGGCTATGCCCCAGTGAGCGAGCTGGGCGCGGACCAGGTCGCGGGCCTGGCCCGCCGCCACCGGGTCCTCCGGCAACGGCCACTCGGCCACGTCATCCGCGTCCAGCGGGTGGGTGCGGGCCAGCAGCAGGGCGGCGTCGTCCACCAGCGCGCCATGGGCGGGGAGTAGGGCGGAGGTGAGGGTGGCGCAGAGGGCGTCCAGGTCGGACGCGTCCGCCGGTGCGGCCGGCAGGGCGTTCACCGACTGAGTGAGAAGCTCGGCGAGGCGGCTCATGCCGCTGGTGACATCCCTGTCCTTGCTCTCGACCAGGCCGTCGCTGTAGAGGGCGAGCAGACTGTCGGCTGGCAGCAGGGTCTCGAGGGTCTCGAAGGGCGGAGCGGCCACCCCCAGGGGCGGGTCCGGCGCCATGGCCAGGAAGGTGACGGTGCCGTCGGGGTGGGCCACCGCCGGGGGCGGCTGACCGGCGCTGGCGTACGACAGGCGCCGGGTCACCGGGTCGTAGATGCCGTACAGGCAGGTCGCGAAGGCATCGGTGCCCAGCTCGCCGACGATGTCGTTGAGGCGGCTGAGGATCTCGTCGGGCGGCAGTTCCAGCTCCGAGAGGGTGCGGACGGCCGTGCGGAGCGCGCCCATGGTGGCGGCCTCGGCCATGCCGTGGCCCATGACGTCCCCGATCACGAGCGCCACCCGGGCCGCGGAGAGCGGGATCACGTCGTACCAGTCGCCGCCGACGTCGGCTCCCTGCTTGGCCGGCTGGTAGCGCGCCGCAGCGGTCACCTGGGGCAGCTCGGGGAGGGCCTGCGGCAGCAGGCTGCGCTGGAGGGTGCGGGCGCGGGTCGTCGCCTCGTCGTAGAGCCCGGCCCGCTCCAGGGCCTGCGCGATCAGTCCGCTGAGCGCGGTCAGCAGCGTTCGTTCGTCATCGTCCAGCACCCGCGGTCGGCCGAAGCTGATCACCGCCGCGCCGATCCCGCGCCCCGACACCGCCAGCGGCAGAAAGGCCCACGCCTGCTTGCCGCTGTTCCGGATCAGGATCTCGGTCTCCGGGTAATGCTTCAGGAACTCCTCCGGGGAGGATATGTAGAGGAGGGTGCGGGTGCTCAGGGCGTCACCCGCCGGGTTGGTGGTGCCCCGCACCGTCCACCGCCCGTCCAGCAGCCGGGTGAAGCGCTCCGGATATCCGCGGGAGCCGACCACGGTCAGCCGGTCGCCGGCCACGCCGAGCATGATGAACCCGGTGGCCCCCAGGGGTGCCATCACGCCGTCGGCCACCGCCGCCATCACGTCCTGGACCGTGACGGCCTCGGCCAGCTCCCGTGTGATCCGCTGCACCAGGGCCGCCCGCTCCGCGGCGGCCCGCTCCGCGGCGACCCGCTCGACCTCCCGCAGATGCCGCTCGGTGGTGTCGGTGATGTAGAGCGTGAGGCCTTCCGGCACCGGCACCAGCCGCAGGTGGTACCAGGACCTCCCGTCCGGCCCCGGTACGTCGAATCCGGCCGGCCGGCCCTCGGCCGCCGTGGCCCGGCACCGCTGCTCCAGCTCCGGCACGGCACGTACCGCGGGAATGTCCCAGAGCAGGGCTCCGACCACGTCTCCCGCGCCGCCGAGAAGCCGCTCGGCGGCGTGATTCAGGAATCCGATGCGCCAGTCCGTGTCCAGGGAGACGAAGCCGTCGCTCATGTGCCGCAGCGCCCGCCCCACCGACTCGGCGGCGGCGTGTGTCTCACTGCTGTCCCGGATGGTGCCGATGACCTTCACCGGCGTCCCTTGTTCGTCGGTTATCGTCCGGGCACGGGCCTCGATCCAGAGGTAGGTGCCGTCCTGGCGCCGGATCCGGTACTCGCCCTGGAAGCCGCCGCGCATCTGGATGCCCGTGTCGAAGCCGGCTACCGCCCCTGGCAGGTCATCCGGGTGGATCAGCTCCGCCCACGCCTCGATGCCGCCGCGCATCACCTCCGGATCGATGCCGGCCAGCACCTCCTCGACGGGCAGGTCGGAGGTCAGCTCGCCCGTGTACAGGTCCCACGTGTACGTGAAGGAGGGCACCCGTTCCGCGTCCCGCGGGGCGGCGCTCCCCCGCGGTCCCGGTCCGTTCTCGAGGGCGCGCAGCAGGGTGGGGGACGGATCGAGGATTCCGGACGACCTGAGCCTATCGGACATCCACGCCGCCACCTCGTTCAGGAACTCGCGCTCCGCGGCGCCGGGCTCGGCGCCCGGGGCGAAGAGGACGGAGAGCGCGCCGCGTCGCCGGCCACCGCTCGGAATGGGTACGGCCAGATGCCCGACGCCGGCGGAGAGCTGGGAAGGCCAGGGGGCGGCGGGGCCACGGCCCGGCAACGGGTCGGGCGGGGCCAGGTCGGGTTGCCAGATGACGGTGTTGTCGCGGGCGGCCTTGCCGGGGGGCGCCGTGCCCCGTACCGGGATGATCAGCCAGGGCCGGGTCATCGACTCCGGCAGGCCGCTGTCGGCGACCAGGTAGAGGATGCCGCTCATGCCGGCGCCGGGGAGATGCACCATGCCACCCAGGCCGTGCACCTCGGTCACCGCCTGCTGAAGCGCGGTCAGCAGTACGTCGACATCTCGCCGGTCCTCGTCCACGGCGTCGAGCAGCCGCATCCGCAGGTGTCGCTCCGAAGGCCGCACGGTCGGTATCGTACGCAGGCCCTGACGCTGGTGCAGCGGATGGGCAGGCAGGACGGACGGGCCGGTGTTGTTCGCATCGCTTCTGGCATTCACCACGGCCGACTGTCGCCTCCGCTCACCGCTCGGGTACCCGCTGAGCCACATACGATCGGATGTGGACCTGCAACGATCTACATCCGTCGAATCCATCCTAATCCGAATGATTTCGGCGATTTCAGCTCTGCCGGGAACCCTCTTGCATTCCGATTGACCCTATGGTGCGTCAGCTCACTCACCGTTGCCGCTGAGGCCTTGTCCGCCGGATCAGCACGGCGGCGTCACCCGTGGTTCACGGGAGCTCCCTGTGGGCGAACCGTTCGTAACCGAACGACGACTCCTCGACTCCTACGGCATCCGGGCGACGACGGTCACAGGGGCGCTCCCCCGCGACAGGGCGGCATCCGCCCCGCGGATCGGGAGATCCGTTCCATGGACGGCCCGCAGGAGACCCAACGGGTGAACGCATGCGCGAGTCAGCCGTGTTCGAGCGTGCCTCGCGGATACGGTTGATACCGACAAGTAACTGGTCAGGCGGCGACGAGGAGACTCCCCCGCCACCGCCGACGTCGACGAGACGGAGCCGCACCAGGCACCGAACTCGCCGGACTCGATGACGCCGTCCCCGCCGAACTCGCGGAGCAGCACAACACGGCAGTGGCGTCGAGCCCCTCGACACACGGGCGCCACATCGTGCCGACCAGACAGCGGAAGGCTTCCCCCCGAGCGGATCCGCCTTCCCCTCCTGGTACCACGCGGCCGAGGTGCGCAGCCGGCGGGCGCTGTGTGATGACAGGTGTCCGCCTGCCTTCGTGGAGGTCCTCGCACCCCGGCGAAGTCTCCCCTCAGGCAGCGGCCGGGACCGTCCGGGAGGCAGTATGTGGGCCGTACTCGAGCAAGTCGCCGGAGTTGCTCCGCAGCTTTTCCTCTACGCCGTCGCCCTCTTCGTCGTCATGATCCTCCTGGCGCTCGTCATCAGTCTGCGCCAGGCGGAGGCGTCGGAACGTCCCGAGATCATCAGGGCCCTGGCCGATCTGATGGCGTTCTGGAAGAAGCGGTGAAGCGGCCGCCGCCGATGCCGTACTTCTCGGCGACGGCCGGGTCCGGCCGCGGTGCTGTCAGCGGGCCAGCCGTGGCAGCAGCGACGAGGCCGAGGTGACGCCGAGGGCCGCGGCCACCGTCAGCACGCCGAAGTCGAGCGGCAGCTGCGACGGCGTGCCGAGCAGCAGGCCGCGCAGCGCGTCGACCTGGTAACTCAACGGGTTGATCTTGCTGATCGCCTGGAGCCAGCCGGGCATGACGGCCACCGGGTAGAGGGCGTTGGAGCCGAAGAAGAGCGGCATCGTGATCGCCTGGCCGATGCCCATCAGCCGGTCGCGGGTCAGGACGATGCCCGCGATCGTCATGGACAGACAGGAGAAGAAGGCCGAGCCCAGGACGACGGCCACCGCCACGCCCAGCAGCCGCAGCGGGTTCCAGGTCATCGCAACGCCGAGCAGCGCCGCGATCACGACGACCACCAGAGCCTGGATCAGCGCCTTCACCCCGGCCGCGAACGCCTTGCCGGTGATCAGGGCCGCCCGTGGGGTCGGCGTGACCAGCAGCTTCGTGAGGATTCCGGCGTCCCGCTCCCAAATGATCATGATGCCGTAGAAGATGGCGATGAACATCGCGGACTGGGCGATGATGCCGGGCGCCAGATAGTCGAGGTACGGGATGTCGCCGGTCGGTATGGCCTTGATCCGGGTGAACGTCTCGCCGAAGATCAGCAGCCACAGCGCCGGCTGGATCGCGCGGGTGTACAGCTCGGTGCGGTCATGGCGCAGCTTCTGCAGCTCGACCGTGCACATCGCGGCCACCCGGGCCGGCAGCACCCGCCAGCCGGTGCGGGCCCGGGGTGGGGTCACCAGCAGGCCGAGGTCCGGCTGCGGTGCGCGGTCAGCCGACGCGGGACGCGGTGCGGCGGGTGCTTCGGACATCGCGGAAGCCTCCTGACTGGTCGTCGAGTCCACTGCCGGCCACGTCTCGGAAGACGTCCTCCAGCGTCGGCAGCGGGCCTTCGGTGCCGCGCCGTTCCCCAAGTCCGCTCCGCAGCTCGGCGGGGGTGCCGAGGGCACGGACCCGGCCGCGGTGCATCAGGGCGACTCGGTCGCAGTACTGGTCGGCCTCGTCCATGTAGTGGGTGGTGACGAGGACGGTCATGCCGGTGGCGGCGCGGACGGCGTTGATGTGCTCCCACACATTGGTCCGGGCGATCGGGTCGAGGCCGATGGTCGGCTCGTCGAGGATCAGCAGCCGGGGCGCGCTGACCAGCGCCTGGGCGAGTTCCAGCCGGCGGACCATCCCGCCGGAGTACGTCTTCGCCAGCCGGTCGGCCGCGGCGGTCAGGTCGACGGCCGCGAGGGCCTGCTCGACCCGCTGGGCCCGCTCGCGCCGGGAGACGTCGAAGACACGGGCGAACAGGGCGACGTTCTCCCGCCCGGTGAGTCCGGAGTCGGCGGAGAGCTGCTGCGGCACATAGCCCAGCAGCCGCCGCACGGCCATCCGCTCGCGGGCCGTGTCATGGCCGAAGACACGGACCATGCCCGCCGGGACCGGCAGCAGCGTGGTGATGCAGCGGATCGCGGTGGTCTTGCCCGCGCCGTTCGGGCCGAGCAGTCCGAACACCTCGCCGTCCCGGACCTGGAGGTCCAGACCGTCGACCGCCGTCGTCTCCCCGAAGGAGTAGCGAAGTCCACCACAGGTGACGGCGTCCACCGCGGGCGCCTCACCGGCCGTCGCGTTGCTCGTCATGTCTCCTCGGCCTCCTCGTGCAGGTTCTCCGCCAGCTTGCGCAGGGCCGGAAGAGCAGCCTCCAGCGCCTTGCGGTCCTCGTCGTCGAGGCGGGCGACCTGGCGGCGTACGAGCGCGGTGCGCCGCTCGCGCCAGTCACGCAGCCGTGCCTCGGCCGCCTCGGTGGGCATGAGTCGCGCGGCCCGACGGTCGGCCGGATCCGTCTCCCGGACCAGATAGCCGTCCCGTGCGAGCTGATTGACCAGTGTGGAGACCGAGTTCCCCGCGAGGTACAGCTCTCTCGCCGCGTCCGACACACCGATGCCTGGACGCGCCGCCACCAGGCGCAGCAGCTCGACCTCCGCGCCGCGCAGGCGCGGTGCGCCGACCCCGATGCGCAGCCGCCGCTGGATCAGCCGCTGCACCGCCACGAGGGCAGTGCTCAGGTCGTCGGCGAAGTTCTCGGATTCCACTCCTCCGAGATTAGCTCTGTGTCAGAGGTATTGGGGAAAGGGACGGTCAAGAGGGATGAAGGGTTACGCCATCCGGGGTGCGGTGCCGCCCGACGACCGCGTGCGCGTCTTCCGGCGGTTCCGTCAGTGGGGATGCGGCTCCCCCCGGTGCACCGGGCCGTGCGGGGCCTCGCAGTGCGCGGGGTCGCCCGCCGTGTCCGGGTCGCCGGGCGGCGCCACCTGGAGGACCCGCTCGGAGGCGTGGTCGACCTGGAGGGTGGTGTGGGTGATGCCGTAGTCGTGGTGCAGCACGTCCTCCAGGGCGCGGCGGACCGCGTGGCAGTCGCCGCCGTGCTCCACCAGGATGTGCGCGGACAGCGCGGCCTGGCCGGAGGTGATCTGCCAGACGTGCAGATCGTGCACCTCGACGACGTCCGGCCGGGCGACCAGCCGGTCGCCGAGTGCGTCCGGATCGACATCGGCGGGCGCGGCCTCCAGGAAGATACGGCCCGAGTCGCGCAGCAGCCCGTACCCCGCCTTCGCCATCAGCGCGACCACCACGAGGGTGGCGATGGGGTCCGCGCGCTCGAAGCCGGTCAGCAGGACCACGAGCGCGGCGACCGCGGTGCCGATGAAGGCGAACAGGTCGTTCAGGACGTGCTGGTAGGCGCCCTCCACATTGAGGGAGGTGCGGTTGGCCTTCGAGATGCACCAGGCGGCGGCCACGTTCACGACGATGCCGGTGAGCGCGGTGGCCAGCATCGGTCCGCCCGCCACGTCCGGCGGGGCGATGAGCCGGCGTACGGCCTCGTACGCCAGCCAGGCCCCGAGAAGCAGCAGCGTGAGGCCGTTGACCTGGGCGGAGAGGATCTCCGCGCGTTTGAGGCCGTAGGTGAATCCACCGCGGGCCGGGCGGGCGGCGAGCCGCATCGCGACGAGGGCGAGCACGATGGACGCGGCGTCCGTGAGCATGTGGGCCGCGTCCGAGAGCAGGGCCAGGGAGCCCGCGAGGATACCGACGACCACCTCGGCCGCCATGAACACGGTGATCAGGGAGAGCGCGGCGGCGAGCCAGCGGCGGTCGGCGTCCGCCGACACGCCGTGGGAGTGCCCCGCGTGACCCCCCGGGCCGTGCGCATGACCGTGGTCGCTCATCTGCTCCGCCTTCCCCCACACATCGGGTGCCTCACCGCAGTGAAACGCATGGCGGCGCCTCGGGGCAAAGGCTGCACCGGTGACCGTTGTCATGTCCGATAGTACGCCGCTGACCTGCACAAACGGCGAAGCGCCGGAGGACGTCGCGGCGGCCGGGGCCTTCCCCGGGCACGCTCGGCCGGTGGCCGGGACACGCCCGGAGAGTCACCCCCGGCGGCCGGCCCGTGACCTCACAGACCGATGGCCCCGTCGACCCGCTCCCGCAGCAGGTCGGCGTGTCCGTTGTGGCGGGCGTACTCCTCGATCATGTGAAGGAGCACCCAGCGCAGCGACACGGTGCCGCGCCAGGAGTCATGGCCTTCGATGTCGAGGTGCGGGGCGTCCGCGACGAACGCGTCGGCGAAGGCGGTCTCCGCGCGCCAGGCGCTCCAGGCCCGGGTCACGACCGCCGGGTCGGGTACGGCACCGGTGAAGTCGCCGTCGGGGTCGGACGGCGAGGAGAACAGCGGCGGGACGTCCTGCACGGCCAGCACCCGGCGGAACCAGCGGCGCTCCACATCGGCGAGGTGCCGCAGCAGTCCGAGGAGCGAGAGGGTGGACGGCGCGGCGGACCGCTGCGCCAGTCGTGCACCGAGGCCCGCGCACTTGAGTTCCAGCGTGGTGCGCTGGGCGGTGAGGAAGGCGACCAGCAAAGTGCGTTCGTCGCCGGTGGCGGGACCGAGGCCACGCGGGTCGCGCTCGGCGGGGACGAACATCTCGGCTCTTCTGCCCGAAGGAGTCATGGACCCATCATCGGGCGGCTTCAGCCCGTACATCGGCCCCTTTCACCCGTGTAGCGATCGACGAGATCACGCCATCCTGCCTCCACCCGCTCCAGGGACATCCCGAGGACGGAGAGCAGATGATCGACGAGCACCGTCTCCAGACAGCCGAGCAGCAGATGGGCGGTGAGTTCGTTGTCGCCGTCCGCGCGTGCCTCGCGCAGCAGCAGGCGGACATGGGCGAGCCGGAGGTGGTACGCCGGGCTGGTGCGACGGCGGCCCGGCTCTATGTGGGCCTCCAGGTAGAAGTCCCGGTGGGCGTGCTCATGGAGGATGACGGCCGAGCCGAAGGCGTACAGCCGCTCCACCGGGGACGCGCCCGGGCCGAGCGGCGGCGGCCCGGAGAGGAAGGCTGCCTGGAGCTGCTTCTCGTGGTGGCTGAGCAGCTCCACGAGCAGGCCCGTGCGGTCCCCGAAGCGCCGGAAGACGGTGCCCTTGCCGACTCCGGCCCCGAGGGCGATGTCGTCCATGGTCACGTTGGCGATGCCGCGCTCGGCGGCCAGCCGGACGGCGACCTCCAGCAGCCGGGTGCGGTTGCGCGCGGCATCCGCGCGCAGTTGGGGCGTCTCGCCCGTCGGCAGCAGGGCGAGGTCCGCGAAGCCCTCCAGGACGTCCCGGCTCTGAGGCACGGAAAAAGGCGCGAACGGCTCGGTCATGACTTCAGATTAGCGTCCCGGGAAGACAATCGGACCCCGGTCCGTTTACCGTGATACACGAAATGGACCGCGGTCCGGTTTAAGTGGTACAAATTTCAACGGACCCGGACGGTCCCGATTGTTACCGATCGCTTGATTATGGGAGTTTCGCCATGTCCGTACGCATCCTTGCTCTGGTCGGCAGCCTTCGCGCCGGTTCCCACAACCGTCAGCTCGCCGAGGCGGCCGTCAAGCACGCCCCCGAGGGCGTGGAGGTCGTGCTGCACGAGGGTCTGGGCCAGGTGCCCTTCTACAACGAGGACATCGACGTCGAGGGCAGCGTCCCGGAGGCCGCCGCCGCGCTGCGCGCCGCCGCCGGCCAGGCCGACGCGCTGCTGCTCTTCTCCCCCGAGTACAACGGCACCATCCCGGCCGTCCTCAAGAACGCCATCGACTGGCTGTCCCGCCCGTACGGCGCCGGCGCCCTGACCGGCAAGCCGGTCGCCGTGGTCGGCACCGCGTTCGGCCAGTACGGCGGCGTGTGGGCGCAGGACGAGACCCGCAAGGCCGTGGGCATCGCCGGTGCGACGGTCGTCGAGGAGGCGAAGCTCTCCATCCCGGGTTCCGTGACGCGCTTCGCCGAGACCCACCCGGCGGACGACGCCGAGGTCGTCGAGGGCCTGACCAAGGTCATCGACCAGCTCTCCCAGGCCGCGCCCGCCGCCTGACCTCCGGGCCCCGGCGTCGACGCCGGCCCCGAGCGCGACCAGACCGTGGGTCAGGATCCAGTAGTCCTGACCCACGGTCATTTTTTCGCCCGGGTGTGGACCGACCGGGTGCGGTGCATGCCGGGCGACGCCCGCCGGTCTCTCCATCAGGCCGTCGGCACACGGGAGTTCGAGGCTCGTTCGCCCATGTGACGCACGCCCCGCCGTTGCCTGCCCTTCTCCGGAAGTACGCCTTCGGTTGCTTTCATCTGGGGATGGACCACATCACGTTCCTCGTGGCCGTCGTCATCGTCACGGCGCTGGCCTTCGACTTCACGAACGGATTCCATGACACCGCCAACGCGATGGCCACCTCCATCGCCACCGGCGCCCTCAAGCCGCGTACCGCAGTCCTGATCAGCGGCGTGCTCAACATCGTGGGCGCCTTCCTGTCCACCGAGGTCGCCAAGACCATCTCGGGCGGCATCGTGGACGACACTCTGGTGACCCCAGGAATGATCTTCGCCGGGCTGGTGGGCGCGATCCTGTGGAATCTGCTGACCTGGCTCGTCGGACTGCCGTCGAGCTCCTCCCACGCACTGTTCGGCGGTCTGGTCGGCGCCGTCTGGGTCGGTGCCGGCAGCCATGGCGTGCGCTTTGACAAGGTTGTCGAGAAGATTCTGATCCCGGCGCTCGCCTCGCCCGTCGTGGCCGGCGTCGCGGCGCTGATGGCCACCTACCTCGCCTACCGCATCACCGCGCGGGCCCGCAAGGAGTCGGTGACCAGGGGGTTCCGGCTCGGCCAGATCGCCTCGGCCTCGCTCGTCTCCCTCGCCCACGGCACCAACGACGCCCAGAAGACGATGGGCGTGATCACACTCACACTGATCTCGGCGGGCGCGCTCGGCCATGACGCGGGCCCACCTGTCTGGGTGATCGGCTCGGCCGGTCTCGCCATCGGTCTCGGCACCTATCTGGGCGGCTGGCGCATCATCCGCACGATGGGCAAGGGCCTGACGGACATTCAGTCGCCGCAGGGCTTCGCCGCCGAGGCCGCGTCCACCACCGTCATCCTGACCTCCGCCCACCTCGGCTTCGCGCTCTCCACCACGCAGGTCTGCTCGGGCGGCATCCTCGGTGCGGGCCTCGGCCGGCGGCTCGCCGAGGTGCGCTGGGGCACCGCGGGCCGCATGGTCGTCGCCTGGCTGATCACCCTCCCCGCGGCGGCGCTGGTCGGCGGCGTCTCGGCCGGCGTCGTGAAGCACGGCGGGAACGCCGGTACCGTGGTGATCGCCCTGGTCGCAGCCGCGGTGGCCGCGTTCATCGTGCTCGCCTCGCGCCGCAACCCGGTCCACGCCGACAACGTGAACGAGACGCATGAGGTCACCATCCGCGCCACCGAACCCACACGCGTCGGCAGCGCCGCCTGAACCAGGGAGAGTTCGAGCCATGCATCTTGACTGGACCGCCCTCGGCCAGGTCACCGCTGTCAGCATCGGGGTCACTGTCGCCGTGGTCGTCGTCTTCGCACTCGGCGTGCTCGGCCTGGCCCAGGCCGAGGCCGCCCGCGAGCGGGACGGCGGCACCCACACCCTGGGCCTCGCCCAGGCCGGGCTCTGCTTCCTGGCCTGCGCGGCCGTGGTCGCGTACGGGATTTATCTGATCGTGCCGCAGTTCCACTGAGGCGTGCGGAGAAGGATGACGATGACACCTCTGGTGACCGATGGCCTGCGGGTCGACTACACCGACCACGACGACCCGGTGCTGCTCAGGTCCGACGGCAGCCCGGTGGACACCTGGCGGGAGAACTACCCCTACGACCTGCGGATGGAGCGCAAGGAGTACGAGTGGCACAAGCGGCTCCAGCAGATCGAGCTGCTGAAGCTGCAGAGCTGGATAAAGGCGTCGGGCCGCCGTCTCGTCATAGTCTTCGAGGGGCGCGACGCGGCCGGCAAGGGCGGCACGATCAAGCGCTTCACCGAGCACCTCAATCCGCGCGGCGCCCGGGTGGTGGCCCTGGAGAAGCCGACCGAGCGCGAGCGCGGTCAGTGGTACTTCCAGCGCTACGTCGAGCATCTGCCCACCGCGGGCGAGATCGTGATGTTCGACCGGTCCTGGTACAACAGGGCGGGCGTGGAGCGGGTCATGGGCTTCTGCTCGGACGACGAGTACCGCCGCTTCGTGCGCCAGGCGCCGCTGTTCGAACGGATGCTCGTGGACGACGGCGTCGACCTGGTGAAGTTCTGGTTCTCGGTCTCGCAGAGCGAGCAGCGCACCCGCTTCACCATCCGTCAGGTGGACCCCGTACGGCAGTGGAAGCTCAGCCCGATGGACCTGGCCTCCCTGGACCTCTGGGACGACTACACCGCGGCCAAGGTCGCCATGTTCCGCGCCACGGACACCGACTACGCGCCGTGGACCGTGGTGAAGAGCAACGACAAGAAGCGGGCGCGCGTCGAGGCGATGCGCAGCGTCCTGGCCCGCTTCGACTACACCGACAAGGACCTGGAGGTCGTCGGCACCCCCGATCCCAGCATCGTGGGCGCGGCGGCCAACCTCCTGGAGGCGGGCGAGGACGACAGCACCGCCTGAACGACCCCGGCGCCGGGCGATCAGGCGCGTGGCGGCCACGGCCTCCGCGCGCCTGGACCACGCCTCCTTCGCCGAGCGGTTCGGCTACGGCATCACACGCATCCCGCGGGCGCCGCGCCGAAGCGGTGTCAGTCGTGTGCCGGGCGGTTGGCCAGCCGGTGGTCGGCGAGACTCAGGGCCTCGTCCACGACCCGGCGCAGATGGCCGTCGCGCAGCGCGTAGACCACCCGGCGGCCCTCCTTGCGGGTGTCCACCAGGCCCGCGAGCCGGAGCCGCGCCAGATGCTGGCTGACCGCGGGCCGGGCCGCGCCGCACTCCTGGGTGAGCGTGGAGACATCGGCCTCGCCCCTGGTCAGTGCGTGCAGCAGGGCGAGACGGGTGCGGTCCCCGAGCAGGGCGAGCAACTCGGCGGCGAGCGCGAACTGCTCCTCATCGGGCGAGCCGGGGTGTCCCTCGGCCGCGCCGCCCGTGCGCGGCTGCGCACCGTGCGCAGGTGATAGGTGCATGCGTGCGCTCATACGCACATAATGGCTCCGTGGGGCGATCGCGTCCACTGTCGCGCGGGAAAGGGGCCGTCCTATGGGACAGCAGTACGAGGCACACGGGCGCAGCGAGGCACCGGGCCACCCGCACGACCACACCCACCCGCACCGCCACGAGGACGCGCACGACCACACCGGCCCGCACCGCCCCGAGAGCGCGCGCGACCACCACCACGAGCACACCCACGACGACGGTCACGCCCGGCACCACGACCACCCCCACGGCCCCCTCTCCCGCGTCCGCCACCTCCTCACCCCCCACTCCCACGAGACCGCCGACAAGCTCGACCCCGCGCTGGAGTCCTCCGCGCGGGGCATGCGGGCACTCTGGCTCTCGCTGGTCGTGCTCGGCGGGACCGCGCTGGCCCAGGCCGTCGTGGTCGCGATCTCCGGGTCGGTGGCGCTGCTCGGCGACACCGTGCACAACGCGGCCGACGCCCTGACCGCCGTACCGCTCGGCATCGCCTTCGTGCTGGGCCGGCGCGTGGCCACGCGCCGGTTCACCTACGGGTACGGCCGCGCCGAGGATCTCGCCGGGATCGTCATCGTGCTGACGATCGCCGCGTCGGCCTCCTTCGCCGCCTGGAGCGCCGTGGTACGGCTGATGGACCCCCGTCCCATGGAGCACATCCCCGTGGTCGCCGGTGCGGCGGTCATCGGTTTCGCGGGCAATGAATGGGTCGCCCGCCATCGCATCCGGGTGGGCCGCGCGATCGGCTCGGCCGCGCTGGTCGCGGACGGGCTGCACGCGCGCACCGACGGGTTCGCCTCACTCGCGGTGCTGGCCGGTGCGGGCGGTGCGGCGCTGGGCTGGCGGACGGCCGACCCGGTCGTGGGACTGGCGATCACGGCCGCGATCGTGCTGGTCCTGCGGGACGCGGCCCTGGAGGTGTTCCGGCGGTTGCTGGACGCCGTCGATCCGGGGCTGGTGGACCGGGCCGAGCAGGCACTGCGCCAGGTGCCGGGCGTGCTCGGGGTCGGCGAGCTCCGGCTGCGCTGGATCGGCCATCGGTTGCGTGCGGAGGTCGCGGTCGTGGTGGACGGCGAGGTGAGCGTGCGCCGGGCGCACGACATCGCGGTCGAGGCCGAACACGCCCTGTTGCACGCGGTTCCGCGGCTGACCGCGGCGCTCGTCCACGCCGACCCGGCCCCGGCACCCGGCGGGGCGGATCCGCATCGGGCCCTGGCCCACCACGCCCGCACCGGGCCCTGAGCCGGCCGGACCCGGCCCGCCAGGCGCCCCTACGGCTGCGGTCGCGACCGGCGAGAATCCTCCGCGGTGGTCAGGGGACCCTCAGACGCCCAGCCCCTCCAGGACCACCGCGTTGGGCAGTTGCGCGAACGCCTTCCCCGGCACCAGCAGCTTCCCCCGGCGCCTGCCGCTGCCGACCAGGACGTACGGCAGATCGACCACCGCCGAGTCGATCAGTACCGGCCAGTCGGCGGGCAGTCCGATCGGTGTGATGCCGCCGTACTCCATGCCGGTCTCCCCCGTCGCCACCTCCATCGGCGCGAACGACGCCTTGCGGGCGCCCAGTTGGCGGCGGACCGCGCCGTTGACGTCGACCCGGGTGGCGGACAGGACCAGACACGCGGCCAGCGTCGTCTCGCCGCCCCGCTTGCCCGCGACCACGACGCAGTTGGCGGACCGGTCGAGCAGGTCCTTGCCGTAGTGCTCCAGGAAGACCGCCGTATCGGCCCACTCCGGCTCGGTGTCGACGTAGACGATCCGGTCGGCGGGCACACCGCCGCTCCAGTGGCGTACGGCGTCGGCCACCGGTCGGGGCAGCTCGTCGAGGCAGTCGGGGGCGGGCATCGCCCGGTCGAAGTCTCCGATGGGTGCGCGCATGACGGCACGCTAACAGCCGTACCCCGGCCGCCGGACGGGCGTCTCAGCGGACGGGCGGCACCGAGACCGCCATCACCATCTCCATCGGCACATCGCCGTCGTTGGCGTAGGTGTGCGGGGTGTCGGCCTCGAAGGAGGCGCTGGCACCGGTGGGGACGTCATGGTCCACGCCGTCCACGGTGATCGTCAGCCGGCCGGCGGTGACATGGACGAGTTCGACCGTGCCGGCCGGGTGCGGGTCGGAGGGGCTGCGGTCCCCCGGCATCAGCCGCCAGTCCCACATCTCCAGCGGACCGGGGGCCTCGGTGCCCGCGAGAAGGCGGTTGTAGCTGCCCGCCTCGGTGTGCCAGAGGCGTACGGCCTGCTCGGCCGGGACGATCCGGACCCGGGGGCCCTGCTCGTAGTCGAGCAGCGTGGTGACGCTGATGCCGAGCGCGTCGCCGATCTTGACGATCGTGCCGATGCTCGGGTTGGTGCGGGCCTGCTCGATCTGGATGAGCATGCCGCGGCTGACTCCGGCGCGGGCGGCGAGGGCGTCCAGGGTGAAGCCGCGCTCGGCGCGCCAGCGCTTCACGTTGCGTGCCAGGGACTGGGTCAGCAGGTCGAGGTCCGACACTTTGAGTCCAATATTCCGTATGACAGAGTTCAGTTCACTGAACTATGGTGTGGTGCACCTGATCGTTCACCGAACTGTACTGCGAGGCGGCTCGTGACAGCACTCTTCGCCCTGGCCACCAGCCTGCTGTGGGGGCTGGCCGACTTCGGCGGAGGGCTGCTGACCCGGCGGATGCCCGCACTGACCGTGGTGGCCGTATCGCAGAGCGTAGCGGCGTCCGTGCTCGGCATGGTCGTACTGGCCACCGGCGCCTGGAGCGAGGCCGGACCCCGGCTGTGGTTGGCGTTCGCCGCGGGCCTGGCGAGCCCCATCGCCCTGCTCTCCTTCTACAAGGCGCTCGCCCTGGGCCCCATGGGGGTCGTCTCCCCGCTCGCCACCCTGAGCGTGGCGGTCCCCGTCGGGGTGGCACTCGTGCTCGGCGAGCGCCCCGGGCTGCTGCAGGTCGCCGGGGCCGCCGTCGCCGTGACCGGGGTGGTGCTCGCGGGCGGGCCCCAGTTGCGGGGCGCCCCGGTGCAACGGCGGGCGATCCTGCTGACCCTTGTCGCGGCACTCGGGTTCGGCACCGTGTTCGCGCTGGTCGCGGAGGCGTCGACGACGGTCACCGGGCTGTTCCTGGCGCTCTTCGTGCAGCGCGTGACCAATGTCGTGGTGGGCGGTACCGCCCTGGGTGCGGCGGTGCGACGCGGTGCGCCGGCCCTCCCGGCGGGCGGCTTCCCATGGCGTTCCCTGCCCGCGCTCGCCTTCGTCGGTCTCGCCGACGTCGCCGCCAACGGCACCTACGCGCTCGCGGCCCGGCACGGCCCGGTCACCGTCGCCGCCGTCCTCGCCTCGCTCTACCCGGTGGTCACGGCGCTCGCCGCGCGCGGCTTCCTCAGCGAGCGGCTGCGCGCGACACAGGCCGCGGGCGCGGGCCTCGCCCTGATCGGCACGCTGCTGCTGGCCACCGGTTGATGTCGGGCGCGACTCAGGACTCCGTTTCCAGCTCCGCGAGCCGGGCGATGTCCTCGTCGTCCAGCTTGGACAGGGCCAGCAGCTGATCCGGTGTGACCCCGTCCGGTATCGGCACCGGGGCCGGTGTTCTGAGCGGCGGCTGCCAGCCGTCCTCGGGTGTCCAGCGCCGTACGACGCGGGCCGGCGCCCCGGCCACCACGGCGTGGTCGGGTACGGTTCCCCGCACCACCGCGCCCGCCGCCACCACCACGTTCCGCCCGATCCGCGCGCCCGGCAGGATCACCGCGCCGGTCCCGATCCAGCAGCCCGGCCCGATCTCCACCGGTTCCATCCGCGGCCACTGCTTGCCGATGGGCTCGTGCGGGTCGTCGTAGGAATGGTTGGTGGAGGTCACATAGACGTACGGCCCGAAGTAGCAGTCGCTGCCGATCGTGACCGAGGTGTCGGCGATGACATGGCTGCCGCGGCCGAGAACGACACCGTCACCGATGCGCAGGATCGGATCGGGCCCGAGGTCGAGGCCGGGCATCAGTCCGGCCGTCAGGGTGACCTGTTCGCCGACGATGCAGTGCGCGCCGACATGGATCCACGGCTCACCGAACACCGTGCCCAGCGGGAAGGCCAGCCTGGTTCCCGTTCCCATCGCGCCGAAGCGGAAGCGCCCGGGATGCTCCGCGCTCACGGAACCCGCGCGCTGCGCCCAGGCCCAGCCCGCGTGGACGGCGCGCTGCGCGAGGCCACGACGCCATGATGAGAACGTGTTCTTGCTCCTGGGCACGCGCTCACGTTACTCAGCGGCGGGTGCGCCCATGGGCCCGCACCGCTGTGATCTTCGCCCCACCCATGGCGTACGGTGCCGGAAGACCGACCACGAGGAGACGGCAATGACGCACAAGGCGCTGATCGCGGGCATAGGCGGCAGGGACCCCGAGGTGGACGGGGACGCGTTCGTGTCACCCACGTCCGTGGTGATCGGCGGCGTCACGCTGCACGCGGGCGCGAGCGTCTGGTACGGCGCGGTGCTGCGCGGCGACGTCGAGCGGATCACCGTCGGCGCGCACAGCAACGTCCAGGACAACTGCACGCTGCACGCCGACCCGGGGTTCCCGGTCAGCGTCGGCGAGCGGGTCTCCGTCGGGCACAACGCCGTGGTGCACGGCGCGACCGTCGAGGACGACTGCCTGATCGGCATGGGCGCCACGGTCCTCAACGGCGCGGTGATCGGTGCGGGCTCCCTGGTCGCGGCCCAGGCGCTGGTGCCGCAGGGCATGCGGGTGCCCCCGGGCTCCCTGGTGGCCGGCGTGCCCGCCAAGGTGAAGCGGGAGCTGACCGCGGAGGAACGCGAGGGCATCACGCTGAACGGCACGATGTACGCGGAGCTGGCGAAGGCCCACCGCGACGCGCACCGGCAGAGCTGAGCCTTTCCTCCCGGCCGGGCCTAGGCCCGGTCGGCGGCGGGGACGGTCTCCGGCTCGGCCGCCTCCCGCTGTTCCGCCGCCTTCTTGGCCTTACGCCTGACCACCAGCATCGACGCGACTCCGATGAGGACCGCGGCCACCAGCCCCAGCCACGAGAACTTCTTCAGCCACGACTCGGCGACGACGCCGACGTAGTAGATGCCCGCGGTGGTGCCGCCCGCCCAGACGACACCGCCCAGGAAGTTGGCCGTCAGGAACTTCCAGTAGGGCATGCGCAGCACACCGGCCAGTGGTCCGGCGAAGATCCGCAGCAGGGCGACGAAGCGGCCGAAGAAGACGGCCCACATGCCCCACTTCTCGAAGGACCGCTCGGCCGTCGCGACATGGCCCTCGCTGAAGTGCCGGGGGAATCTCTTCCCGAGCCAGGCCAGCAGCGGCCGTCCGCCCCTGCGGCCGATCGCGTAGCCGATGGAGTCGCCGACGACCGCGCCGGCGGTGGCGCAGGCCCCGAGGACGACCGGATTGATGCCGCTGTGCTGGGAGGAGAGCAGTGCCGCCGAGACCAGGACGATCTCGCCCGGCAGCGGGATACCGAGGCTCTCCACACCGATGACGAGGGCCACCACTGCGTAGACGGCGACCGCGGGTACCGTGTCGAGCCATTCCTGGACGTGCAACGCCCCATCCTCCCCGATTCGCGTCGGTCTTCCTGCGGGCTCGCCCGCTCGGACGTACCTCCAGGAAGCCTACACATCCGACCGCGCCCGGCGGGTACGGCGTTCGGCCGCCCTGCCGGGCGCGAAGCGGGTTCCCACGCGCCGCGCTCCCGCCGGCGCCCTGCCCGGATCGGCCCGGGAACGGTGCGGTCCGGAATCCGGAGCGGGTCGTAAACCGGAGTCGGCGGAAGCCGGAGCCGGCCGGAAAGCGGAAACGATTCTGTTCAATCTGCCTTCCGTACAGTCGGTTGATAGGCCGATGGCCCCACTGCGATACTCCGCTTCCGACCCCGTCGACACCCCGCACAGGGCCGCCCCCGTCCCCCGGAAAAGCCGGGAGCGGGAACATCGCGAACCCCCCACAAAGGCTGCACGAAAAACAGGTTTCGACACAGAGGTTCCCGACGGGCCTTTCCTCCGGGAAAAACCGCCGAAGGCTCGCTCCTGCCCTCTCCCGCCGTCCTTTCCCGCTCGGAATCCGACCCTGCGAAGCCAGCCTTCCGAAACCGACCGGCCCGGGCACCGCCCGCCGGATGTGCGGCACACGGCAGCAAAGAAGGTGCGTCATGAACGGATATCCGCGGCAGCACGCCGACCGCTCCCCTTCTCCCACGGCAGCGGATTCCGCGAGCCCCCCGTCGCTGCGCGACCATCCGGAATTCCCGCCCCTGCGCCGTGCCTTCCACGCCTTCGGCGTCACGACGGCGGTCCTCGTCATCGGCGTATTTCTGCTGTACGTCCTGCTGTCGGGTTTCGCTCCCGGGCTGCTGAACCAGCCCCTCGCGGGCCGTCTCACGCTCGGCCTGGCACTCGGCCTCGCCCAGTTCGGCCTGATGGCGTTCGCTGTGTGGCGATACACCGTGCACATGCGCAATCACGTCGACCCGGTGGTGCGCCGGCTGCGCTCCGAACGGGACCGCGCCCGACCCGGCGGCCGGCCGCGCCCCGCACAGCAGAGGTGGCCGCGCGCGTGGTGACGGCCGCCACGAGGGTCACGAGCCGGTTCAGCCTGCAACTGACCTTCGTCCTCTTTCTGTGCGTCGTCGTGGTCACCCTCTTCGCCGCGCTGCTGACCGCTCCCCAGCGGGACGAGATCGGCGAGTTCTACCTCGGCAACCGCACCCTGTCGCCGCTGCGCAACGGTCTGGCGATGTCCGGCGACTATCTGTCGGCGGCGACCCTGCTGGGCAGTACCGGCCTCGTCGCCCTCACAGGCTACGACGGCCTGCTCTATCTGGCCGGAACCACGGTCGCGTGGATGGCGGTGCTGCTCGTCATCGCCGAACCGCTGCACAACGCGGGCCGGTTCACTCTCGGCGACACCCTGGCGCTGCGGCTGACGCGTCTCCGGCGGCCCGTGCGCCTGGCCGTCGTCCTGTGCACCCTGGTCGTCACCACGCTGTATCTCGTCGCCCAGCTCATCGGCGGGGTGGCTCTGCTGACCCAGTTCACCGGCGAGCCGAACCAGGCCACGCGCACCCTGTGCGTGGTCGTCATCGGCACCATCGTGGTGGTGTACGCGGCGCTCGGCGGGATGCCCGGTGCGACCTTCATCCAGGTCGTCAAGGCCGTGATGCTGGTGGCCGGGGTCGCGGTCACGGCGGTGATCGTGCTGGCCCGCTTCCACTGGAACGTGGCGGCGCTACTGTCGGCCGCCGAGCGGAACAGCGGCCTCGGGCACCGCTTTCTCGAACCGGGGCTGCGCTACGGCGGTGGCACCACCAGCAAGCTCGACTTCTTCAGCCTGGAACTCGCCATCGTGCTCGGTCTCGCCGCACTGCCCCACGTGGTGATGCGGCTCCTGGCCCCGCGCACCAACCGCGTCCTGCGCACCTCCGCCGTGTGGGCCATGGGACTGGTGGGGTTCGTGTGCCTCGCCGCGGGCGTCGTCGGCCTGGGCGCGACCGCCGTTCTGGGGCGCGACGCCATCGTGCGGATCGACCCCAAGGGCGACGCGGCCGTCCTGCTGCTCGCCCAGTCCCTCGGCGGTGGCGTGCTGACCGCGGCGATCTCCTGCCTGGCCTTTGTGACCCTGCTCGCGGTCGCGGCCGGACTCACCCTCGCGGCGGCCACCTCACTCGCCCACGACCTCTACGGCGAGGTCATCCGCCGGGGCAGGGCGACACAGGCGGCAGAGCTGGGTGTGGCGCGCATGTCCGCCGCCGTGATCGGGGTCCTCGCCATGCTGCTCGCCCTGCTGCCGTGGGAGATCAGCACGGCGAGCCTGGCGTTCCTGGCCTTCGCCATCGCCGCGTCGGCCTTGCTGCCCGCGCTCGTCTACGGCCTGTTCTGGCGCCGGTTCACCGCGTGGGGTGCGTTGCTCAGTCTGTACGGCGGCCTGATCTGCTCGGTGCTCCTCGTGGTGTTCTCCCCGGTGGTCTCGTCCAGCCCCACCTCGGTGTACCCCCACGCCGACTTCGCCTGGTTCCCGCTGCAGAACCCGGGCATCGTCTCCATCCCGGCGGGCTTCCTCCTCGGCTGGCTCGGCAGCGTTCTCAGCGGCCGCCAGGAGGACGGTTCCTACGAGGACTTCGAGGTGCGCACACTGATCGGCGCGGGCCGGAACGGAGAACCGTGACCGCGCCGCACTCCTGCTCACGACTCCTACCGCTCCCCGGCACGACGCCGGGGAGCGGTAGGGACATGTGCTGGTCAGCTGTTCGGGCGCAGGGTCCAGACCACGGTCATCTCGCCGGTCACGGCGCCGTCCTCACGCTGGATGGCGATCTCGACGGGGAACTCGGGGCGCTGCCCCGCGTCCAGCTCGGCGACGACCTCCGCGGCGGGGCGGCCGAGCGTGGCGGTCGCGGTGACCGGGCCCATCGCCAGCTTCTTGTACGCGATCTCGGCGCTGACCGCGAGCGGTACGGCCCGCGACAGCTGCTCGCCGAACGCGGCCAGCACGATGGCGCCGCTCGCCGACTCGCCCAGCGTGAACATGGCGCCGGCGTGCGGCCCCCCGACATGGTTGTGGAAGTCGCTCTGGTCGGGCAGGGCCACCACGGCCTTCTCCGGTGTGGTCTCCAGGAACTCCAGCTTGAGGGTCCTGGCCATCGGCACCGTGGCGGCGAGCATCTCGCCGATCGACATCTGGTCTGCGCTCATGCGCGTCATGTTACTCACGGGTAGCCGTCACGGCCAGGGGGTACCCGGCTCGCTCAGCCGATGGTGAAGGTCCCGCCGGGCGGTACGGGTGAGGGGACGGCGTTCTCGTCGTGGACCGGCTCGGCGGTGCCGATGAGGTCCCGGAGGGCGGGGCCCTGCTCGACCCGGGCCGGGAACGCGTCCGCGGCCGTGCGGCGGGCGAGTTCGGCGGTGTCCAGGGGCCGGTGGGCGGCGACGAGTACGGCGTTCCCGAAGCGGCGGCCGCGCAGCACGCCCGGCTCGGCGATCAGCGCCAGTTCCTCGAACATCTCGGAGAAGGTGGCGAGTTGGGAGCGGAGGAAGGCGAAGGGTGCGGCGTCCGCGAGGTTCGCGAGATAGACGCCGTCCGGGCGCAGCACCCGCTTGGCGGCCCGGGCGTAGGCCACGGTCGTCAGATGGGCGGGCACCCGGGAGCCGCCGAAGACGTCCGCGATCACGATGTCCGCGGAGTGCGGCGGAGCGGCTTCCAGCCAGGCGCGCGCGTCGGCCGGGTGCAGTGTGACCCCGGCGCCCTCGGGCAGGGGCAGCCACTCCACGACGAGGTCCAGCAGGCCCCGGTCGGCCTCGACCACGTCCTGCCGTGAGCCCGGCCGGGTCGTGGCGACGTAGCGCGGCAGGGTGAGCGCGCCTCCGCCGAGGTGCAGCACGTCCAGGGGACGGCCCGGCTCCACCAGCGTGTCCAGGGCATGGCCGAGCCGTCGGGTGTACTCGAACTCCAGATGCGTCGGCGCGTCGAGATCCACGTACGACTGCGGTGCGCCGTCGACCGTGAGCAGCCAGGCCCGGTCATGGTCGACGTCGGGCATCAGCTTGGCGGTCCCGTGATCCACGGCACGGGTCACGGGTATCGGCTCGGTCACGACACCATTGTGCCGGGCCTCGGCCGGCCCCCGTCCGTCGCCTCCGTGGAGGTGACGGACGGGGGCCGCCCGGACCGGACCGCCGGACCGGACACTTCCGGGCCGGCGGCCGGCGGCCGTGCGTTCGGCTCAGTCCACGGTCGACACCGTGCCCGCGCCGACGGTCCGGCCGCC
This sequence comes from Streptomyces sp. NPDC002573, assembly GCF_042889625.1. NCBI lineage: Bacteria > Bacillati > Actinomycetota > Actinomycetes > Kitasatosporales > Streptomycetaceae > Streptomyces > Streptomyces sp. NPDC002573. The sequence continues at coordinate 74,878 of NZ_JBIARC010000022.1, forward strand.
CTCGCGGATCGCGAATCCGAGACCCGGCTCCAGCGGGACGTCGCGGCCCAGTTCCACGGTCATGGTGACCGTGTCGCCGGGCCGGGCGACCGCCGTCTCGCCGAGGTCGACGTCGCCGACCACGTCCGCGGTGCGGATGTAGAACTGCGGCCGGTATCCGGTCGCCACCGGAGTCGTACGACCCCCCTCGCGCGCGGACAGCACGTACACCCGCGCCGAGAAGCGGCGGCTCGGCACGACGCTGCCGGGCGCCGCGACGATGTGCCCGCGGCGGACCGCGTCGCGCGGCACCCCGCGCAGCAGCAGCGCCACGTTGTCCCCGGCTTGCGCCTCCTCCATGGGCTTGCCGAAGGTCTCCAGGCCGGTGACCACGGTCTCCACGCCGGCGCCGAGCACCTCGACCCGGTCGCCGACCCGCACCGTGCCGCGCTCGACGGCGCCCGTGACGACCGTGCCGCGGCCGGTGATGGTGAGCACGTTCTCCACCGGCAGCAGGAACGGCGCGTCCAGGTACCGCTCGGGCATGGGCACATAGGTGTCCACCGCGTCGAGCAGCGCCTCGATCGCCGCGGTCCAACGCGGGTCGCCCTCCAGGGCCTTGAGCCCGGAGACACGGACCACCGGCACGGAGTCGCCGGGATAGCCCTGCGCGCTCAGCAGCTCGCGGACCTCCAGCTCGACGAGGTCGGTGAGTTCCTCGTCGCCCGCGTCGGCCTTGTTGATGGCCACGACGATGTGGTCGACACCCACCTGCCGGGCCAGCAGTACATGTTCGGCGGTCTGCGGCATGATCCCGTCGAGCGCCGAGACGACGAGGATCGCCCCGTCGAGCTGGGCGGCCCCGGTGACCATGTTCTTGACGTAGTCGGCATGGCCCGGCATGTCCACATGCGCGTAATGCCGGGTGTCGGTCTCGTACTCGACATGCGCGATGTTGATGGTGATGCCGCGCGCCGCCTCCTCCGGAGCCCGGTCGATCCGGTCGAACGGGACGAAGGTGCCGGTGCCACGGTCGGCCAGGACCTTGGTGATCGCGGCGGTCAGGGTGGTCTTGCCGTGGTCGACGTGACCCATCGTGCCGATGTTCAGATGCGGTTTGGTGCGCACGTATGCCGTCTTGGGCATGGCTGTACCTCGAAGCCTCTTCCGTGGTGCTGCATGACGGCCCCGGCAGCGGAACGATCCGGCCGGGACGGGGACCCCGAGGACTTGCCGACCCTCCCCCTGCGGGGTCCGCCGGACGATCCGGGAAGGGTCAGCTTCGGGCGCCGTCGAGGGCGGCCAGGAAGTGCGGTACGGCAGCCTTCGGCGCATCCGCGGTGGCGGATGCTGCGAGGAGGAAGGCGTACCGGAACATGTCGTAGAGCATCGCCGACGCGGGCGCCCACGTCGAATGGTTTTCCGCGGGGGTGTACAAGCTGCTCCGCGACGGGAGTGGGCCAAAACCGATCAGAGGTTCTTGAGCGCTTCCCGGACGGACAGCGGGGAGAGCCGGGCCCCTTCCCGGGCGACGAACTCCCGTACGGCTTCCTGATCCGTCTTGGCGTACTCCCGCAGGGCCCACCCGATCGCCTTCCTGAGGAAGAAGTCGGGGTCCGAGGAGCGGCGCAGGCAGTACGCGAAGAGACGCCCGGTGTCGGTCGCCTCCTTGTACCGCAGTTGGTGGAGCAGGGCGGTCCGGGCGATCCACAGATCGTCGTCCTCGATCCACGCGTCCATGGCGCCACACAGCCCCGGATCGGCGGCGACGAGGCCGCCCACCACATGGGCGGCCAGCGCGTCGACGGTGTCCCACCAGGAGACGGTGGAGACCAGATGACGCGTCACGGGGAGGAATCCGGACGAGAGTTGTCTCACATGGCGGCGCAGAAAGTCGACGGCGAAGTAGTGGTACTCGCGCTCCGGCAGCGCCCAGCAGCGCAGCGCGAGCGCCGTGCAGTCGGTCTCGTCCGGGCGGGTCGTGCCCGCCAGGACGGTGCGGGACAGCGTCCGGCGGGCGGGCGTGGTCAGGCCCAGGAAGGGGGCAACGTCCTTCATGTAGGCGCCCATAGAGGCGGCCCGCTCCGGGTCCGCCGCGGCGGCGTACGTGGCGGTGAGCCGCTCCATCACGACGTCCGCGAGACCGCTGTGCGGCGGTGTGAGCGATGCGTCCGTTGTTCCGGAACCTGTGACCTCCATGAGAGGAACCATACGGCGATCACACACATGGGTCGGTTAGTGTCACGGAATGCTCGATGCCACCACCCGCTCTGGGGGCACGGCCACGGCCTCTCCCCGGGCCGCCGCCACGGAGCTCGTCGCCACCGTCCCGCCCTGCGCCACCGCGGAGTTGACCGCCGCGTCGGACACCACCGCCGCCGTACCGCTCGGGTTCACCGCCCGCTGCACCAGAGTGCTGCTGTCGCCCTGGTCCCGTCTGTCCCTGCTCGTGGTGCTGCTCTCGGCGGCCGCGGCCTGCGTGCTGGCGTATCAGCCGCAGAAGTTGCTGACGCACGGCTGGCCGCCGCAGCTCGGGGGCGCCACGGCGGCCGTCGTCTTCGCGGTGGCGTACGGGCTGTGCACGGTCCCGTTCGTGCCGCGCCCGTTGCTCAATCTCGCGGCGGGTGCCCTGTTCGGCTCGGTGCTGGGCACGGGTGTGGCCCTCGCCGGTACGGTGCTGGGCGGCGCGATGGCCTTCGGGCTCGGCCGGGCGCTGGGACAGGACGCGCTGCGTCCGCTCCTGCGGGGCCGCTGGCTGAAGGCCGCGGACGGGCAGCTCAGCCGGCACGGCTTCCGTTCGATGATGGCGGCCCGGCTGTTCCCCGGGGTGCCGTTCTGGGCGGCCAACTACTGTGCCGCCGTCTCCCGGATGCGCTGGGCCCCGTTCCTGATCGCGACGGCGCTCGGCTCGCTCCCGAACACCGCCGCCTATGTGGTGGCCGGTGCCCGCGCCTCGCGGCCCACCTCACCGGCCTTCCTGATCGCGATGGCCCTCATCGCGGTGCCGACGGTGGCCGGGGCGGTGATGGCCTGGCGCAAGCGCCACCATCTGCGTACCGCCCCGGAGACCACAGTCGCCGATTAGACCGCTTCGAGGATCATCGCGTTGGCGAGCCCGCCAGCCTCGCACATCGTCTGCAGGCCGTACCGTGCTCCACGCGCGCGGAGTGCGTGCACCAGGGTGGTCGTCAGCCGGGTGCCGCTCGCGCCCAGCGGGTGGCCGATGGCGATGGCGCCGCCGTGCACATTGACCTTCGCGAGGTCGGCGCCCGTCTCCTGCTGCCAGGCCAGGACGACGCTGGAGAAGGCCTCGTTCACCTCGAAGAGGTCGATGTCGTCGATCGTCAGACCCGCCTTGCGCAGCACCTTCTCGGTGGCGGGGATGACTCCGGTGAGCATCAGGACGGGGTCCGAGCCCGTGACCGCGAAGCTGTGCAGCCGGGCGAGCGGACGCAGGCCGAGACGCTCGGCGGTCTCGCTGCTGGTGATGAGCACCGCCGAGGCGCCGTCGTTGATCGGGCTCGCGTTTCCGGCGGTGACGTTCCAGCCGATCTGCGGGAACCGCTCCGCGAAGCCGGGGTCGTAGTAGGCGGGCTTGAGCCCGGCGAGGATCTCGGGGGTGCTGGACGGCCGCATGGACTCGTCGCGCGTGAGGCCCTCCAGCGGGGCCGTCTCGGCGTCGAACAGGCCGGCGTCCCACGCGGCCCCGGCCTTGTGGTGGGAGGACACGGCGAAGGCGTCCATCTGCTCGCGGGTGAGCGACCACTTCGCGGCGATCAGCTCGGCGCTGACGCCCTGCGGCACGAGGCCCTCCGGGTAGCGCTCGGCGACGCCGGGCCCGAAGGGGTCCTTGCCGGCGGGCACGTTCGACCACATGGGCACACGGCTCATGGACTCCACGCCGCAGGCCACGACGATGTCGTACGCGCCCGACAGCACGCCCTGGGCGGCGAAGTGCACGGCCTGCTGGGAGGAGCCGCACTGCCGGTCCACGGTGGTCGCGGGCACGGTGTCCGGGAAGCCCGCGGACAGCACGGCGTACCGGGTGGTGTTCATGGCCTGCTCGCCGACCTGGTCGACGGTGCCGCCGATCACGTCGTCGATGAGCGCTGGGTCGATGCCGGAGCGCTCGACGAGGGTGCGCAGGGTGTGCGCGAGGAGTTCCACGGGGTGGACATGAGCGAGGGCACCGTTGGGCTTGCCCTTGCCCACCGGGGTCCGTACGGCTTCCACGATCACGGCGTCACGCATGGTAGCGGCCTCCTTGCCCGGTGATACCGAGGCGGCGTTACTGGCGAGTAGGGAATCTGGCTCCACCATAACTCGGTGAGTTTGAAAAGCAAACCCTCATCTAGACTGGAGGCATGGCCGCCACCAAAGATCCGCGCCCCTGCTCCATCGCCGACACCCTGACCCTCGTCGGCGAGAAGTACTCCCTTCTCGTCCTGCGCGAGGTCCTCCTCGGAAACGGGCGCTTCGACCAGCTCGTGCGCAACACGGGCGCCCCGCGCGATGTCCTCGCGGCACGGCTGAAGCGCCTGGTGGAGGGCGGGATCCTGACGAAGCGGAAGTACAGCGAGCGCCCGCAGCGCTTCGAGTACCGGGCCACGGCGGCCGGCCTGGAGCTGGACCCGGTCCTGATGGCCCTCATGGCATGGGGCGATCGCCACCTCCGCACGGAGGGCGATCGCCCCATGGTGATCGAGCACGACTGCGGCCACGAGCTGACGGCGGTCGTCGCCTGCTCCGCCTGCGGCGGCGCACTCCGCCCCGGGGACCGGACGCCGCACCCGCAGGCACCGGGCTGGACGGTGGCGGGACCGGCCGCCGCCTAAGCCCCGCCTAGGGCTCGCCCCGGTACACGTCCAGCCGCCCGCACATCCCGAACTTCCCGTACGCCGAGGGCTGTTCGGCCCGTACGACCGCGTCGGCGAGGTGGGACGCATCGCCCCGCTCCAGCCGGTCGAGCTGCTCCCCCGTCGCCTCGGCGGCGGCCCGGGCAGCGTGCCGCCACCGGTCACGCCATACGGCCACGCGCGGCCGGACGAGCGCCGCGGCGGCCCGGTGGAAGGCGGCCAGCGGCTCGGGGCCGTCCGCGTCGCGCAGCGCCTGGTAGCCCTCCAGGGCCAGATCGCGGCGGGTCCGGGCGATCCGCTCCTGCTCCGCCTCGGGCGCGTCGGCCGGGACGACGGTCACGGCGGCGTAGGTCTCGGGGTCCGTCAGGTACTGCGGAGGCAGGGTGAGCACGGCATCGCCCGCCTCCGGCAGTCCGCCGTTCTGCATGAGGACGGTGATACGCAGATCCTCCTCGTTGACCAGCCGGTGGATGGTCCCGGGCGTGAACCAGGCGACCGTTCCGGGTGCGAGGGGCGTGACCTCGTACCCGGATGTCGTCAGCGTCTGCACGGCTCCCCGCCCACCCGTGACGACATACGCCTCCGAGCAGGTCAGATGCAGATGGGGAGTGCCCCCGCGCATACCGTCGGCCGCCGGCCAGTCGTAGACGCACAGCCGCGAGACGGCGACGGCGCCCGGCAGTCCCGTGAACGCCCCGGCGCTCACCACGGGTGTTCCTGAAGGTACTTGGCGACCTCCTCGCGCCCCCATGCGCCGTCCGCCACCACGACCCGGTAGCGGCGGCGCAGTGTGTCGCCCGGAGCCAGCTCCAGTTCCTCGTGGAACGCCCAGGACGGGGCTACGGCCGCGAAGGGGTCGTTGCGTACGAACCAGTGGGCGGGGTGGGTGCCGCGCTCCCCCAGGTGGTCGTTCTCCGGGGCGTGGGCGAAGACGAGCGTGGCGTGTCCGTCGGTGCCGTCATGCTCGCCCGAGTAGGCGAGCCATGGAGCCTGCCCGCCCATCAGCTCCGGCCCCTCGGCGTCGGGCCCGGTCACCCGTCCGTCGCGGAAGGCGCGCGGTCCGCGCCAGAACAGTCCCGTGTACCCGGCCATCTCCCGCCCGGCGGTGGTCGGGCTGCCGAAGAGCAGCGGCTCGTCACGGCGGTTGGTGACCGCGGAGGTCCAGGTCAACGCCCAGGACCGGCAGGCTGGTTCGACGTCGTGCACCTCGATCCGGCGCTCCTCGCCGGCCCACAGCTCCCCGGTGTAAGGATGCCAGGTGAGCCGCTCGGCGATGACCGCACGGTCCCCGTCCGCGCCGATCTCGTCGAAGGCGACGTGCGCCATCGAACCGACGCGCTCCGGCAGGGCGACATACCCCTCACCGTGCACATATGTGTTGCCGCCCCACAGGTTCTGCCCGGACAGATGCGAGGCGGTCAGCTGCAGGCCCTTGTGCCAGCGGTGGTCGTTGGGCCGGTAGTCGGTGACCACGTCTCCGGCCAGCGTCCGCACGGGGTGCAGATACGGCTTGGGTGCCTCCCAGGCCGACTCGGGAGCGTAGACGTAGGCGAACAGCTCGACGCCGGTGGCCGGTTCGGTGACGGTGATGCGGTCGTCGTGCGCGTGCACGATACGCAGGGTCGCGGTCATGCGGACGCCTCCTCCCCGGGCACCGCCGCGGACACCTCGGTCGCGGCGGTCACCCCGGACTTCTTGTCCGTCCCGGTCGTCTGAGTCGCCTCGGTCGTCCTGCTCGTCCCGGGGGCCCAGCCGGGAGCGCCTCCGTGCAGGGCCGTGTAGTAGGGGTCACCGGGACGGATCTCGCCCGCGCGGACCGTCGTGCCGGTGAACGCCGACTTGTACAGCGCGGTGATCAGCTCCAGGCTGGTGCGCCCGTCCGCGCCGCTGCTGCGGGGCCGGACCCCGGCGCGCATGGCGGCGACCAGCTCGCGCAACTGCTCCAGATGCGAACTGGGCACGTCCGCCCCGAAGTCCCGCCAGGCCGCGGCCTCCTCCTCGGGCACCTCCGGGGCCGGTGTGATGCGCCAGTCGCCGTTGCTGTGGCCGTACAGATGCGTGAGTTCCACGGTGGCGCGCTCGCAGTCGATGCGGATGCGGCTGACCTCGTCGGGGCTGAGCACGCTGTTGACGACCGTGGCGAGCGCGCCGTCGCTGAACCGTACGAGCGCCGTCGAGACGTCCTCGGTCTCCACGTCGTGCACCAGCCGCCCGGCCATGGCACGCACCTCGCTCCACGGTCCGAGCAGGTCGAGGAGGAGGTCCATCTGATGGATGCCGTGGCCCATGGCGGGTCCGCCGCCCTCGGTCCGCCAGCGGCCCCGCCAGGGCACCGCGTAGTAGGCGGCGTCGCGGTACCAGGTGGTCTGGCAGTGGGCCACCAGCGGGCGGCCCAGGGCCCCTTCGGCGAGCAGCCGTGCTACGTGGCGGGGGCCCGAGCCGAAACGGTGCTGGAAGACGATCGCCGCGAACGGGCCGCCGTCCGGGATCTCCGCCGCCTCCACGGCGTCGAAGTCGGCGAGCGTCGGCACCGGCGGCTTCTCGCACCAGACCCAGGCGCCGGCCTGCAGCGCGGCGACGGTCTGCTCGCGGTGCAGGACGGGCGGGGTGCAGATGCTCACCAGGTCGGGCCGCTGCTCTTCCAGCATCCGGTCGAGATCGGTGTACGGGTGCGGAATGCCGTTGTCCGAGCAGAGCCGCTCGACCGAGTCGGCGTCGATGTCGACGGCGGCGACGACCTCGGTCTCGCCCTCCTCGGCGAGCCGGGCGAGCGCGGGCAGATGGGAGCCGCGCGCGATGCCGCCCGTGCCGACGAGGGCGGCCCTGATACGTCGGCCGGCGAAGGGCGCGGCCGGGCGGTCGGTGCGCGGGGTGAGGTCGGGATCGTCGGTGTGCGGGGGCGGGATGGTCGGGTCGGGGTCGGTGTTCTCGGGATCGTGGGCGGTGGACGCGTTCCGGGCTGTGGGCATGAACGTGATCAGCGCTCCATCGGACGTGACGTCGGACGTCGGCCGACGCGTGAGGACTCCGGAGACCTTCAGGGACAGCAAGCGCTTTCCCTCCGCTGCAACGTACGGGCCGTTCGAAGGACCGGTCAACACCCCCGACAGAACCGTCCCGCGGGCCGGCACACCGCCACTCGCCCGCCTCAAGCGTTGGTAAAGCCCCAGTGATGGGATCGTCATCCCGGAGCGTTACTCTGCCATCCAGCACTTGATCACCGAGCCGCCGCACGGCATGCCGCGGCTCGGTGTGCCCGTCGCCGCTTCCACGATCAGCACTTGGACCCGATCACTCCATGTCTTGGCTTGAATCCCTCGTCCTCGGACTCGTCCAGGGGCTGACCGAATTCCTCCCCGTCTCCTCCAGTGCCCATCTGCGGCTGACCGCGGCCTTCGCGGGCTGGACGGATCCTGGAGCGGCCTTCACCGCGATCACCCAGATCGGTACGGAGGCCGCGGTGCTGATCTACTTCCGCAAGGACATCGCGAACATCCTCTCCGCCTGGTTCCGTTCGCTCTTCGACAAGCGGATGCGGCAGAACCACGACGCGCAGATGGGGTGGCTCGTGATCGTCGGGTCCATACCCATCGGCGTGCTCGGAGTGACCCTGAAGGACCAGATCGAGGGCCCCTTCCGCGATCTGCGGGTCACGGCGACCATGCTGATCGTGATGGGTGTCATCCTCGGCGTCGCGGACCGGCTCGCGGCGCGCGACGAGGCCGGCGGCCGGCACCGGGTGCCGAAGCAGCGCAAGGCGCTGACCGATCTGAACGTCAAGGACGGCCTGGTCTTCGGCGTCTGCCAGGCGATGGCCCTGATCCCCGGCGTCTCCCGGTCCGGCGCCACGATCAGCGGCGGCCTGTTCCTCGGCTACCGGCGCGAGGCCGCGGCGCGCTACTCGTTCCTCCTCGCCATTCCGGCGGTTCTGGCGTCGGGCGCGTTCGAGCTCAAGGACGCCGCGGAGGCGGGGCATGTGAGCTGGGGGCCGACGCTGTTCGCGACGGTCATCGCGTTCGTGTCGGGGTACGCCGTCATCGCCTGGTTCATGAAGTTCATCTCGAGCAGGAGCTTCATGCCGTTCGTCTGGTACCGGATCGCGCTCGGGGTGCTCATCGTCGCGCTGGTCGGAGCGGGCGTACTGAGCCCTCACGCGGCTGAGTCCGCGGGCTGACGAGAAGGCCGGGCGACGGGCCCGCGTCGACCGAGGGCCGGCGTCGGCGGTGGTGTGGTGCCGACGGCAGGGCCCACCGCCCGATCCGCCTCCTCGAGGGTCTTTCAGTCGGACTTTCGCGCCACGCCGCCGTAGAAGCCGATCTCATCGGACCTGGCCGGCGGAGGGGCGTCCGGGCGCCAGAACGGGACCCGGGCCAGGCCGGGTTCGACCAGCTCGAAGCCGTCGAAGAAGCGCTCGACCTCGGCGTGGGACCTGAGGTTCAGGGTGGCCGTGGCCTTGCTGTAGACGGCCTGGGCCTCGCTGCGATCGGCGAAGTCGTCCGTGGCGTGCGAGAGCACGAGGAAGCTGCCGGCCGGCAGCGCGTCGCGCAGGGTGGCGACGACCTGCCCGGGGTTCTCCGCGTCGGTGAGGAAGTGGAGGACGGCGACGAGAAGCAGGGCGACCGGCTCGTCGAAGTCGATGACCCGGCGGACGTCGGGGTGGTCCACGATCGCCCCGGGGTCGCGCAGATCGGCGAGCACGATGCTGGTCGCGCCGGAGCGGCTGAGCAGCGCGTCGGCATGCGCCTTCACGATCGGGTCGTTGTCGACGTACGCGACACGTACGTCCGGGGCCACCTCGTGGGCGATCTCGTGCACGTTCGGCGAGGTCGGCAGCCCGGTGCCGACGTCGAGGAGCTGTCGGACACCGTTGCCCACGACATGACGGACGGCGCGCCGCAGAAAGGCACGGTTGGCCTGGAGTCCTATCCGTACCTCGGGTGCGGCGGCGGCGAGTTCGTCGCCGGCCCGTTGGTCCACCTCGTAGTTGTCCTTGCCGCCCAGCAGATAGTCGTAGATCCGCGCAGGGTGCGGTCTGCCGGTGTCGATCTCCTCGGCGCGGAAGCCGCCCTGTTTCACGCTGCGCTCCTCTCGACGGCCGCCGCGGCCCCACCCGCGCACGACTGACCACAGCTTCCCACAACAACTCCGATGCTCAGAGCCGCAGTTGTGCCCGGTCGCGGCCATGGGCGACGCACCGTCCCACGCCGATCCTCCACATCCGGTCCACGGAATCGACCGTGACCAACCACATACCGTCTGCGCAGTCGTGCGGTGGCGCGCTGTCACGGCTTACCCCTAGGCTTGCCCGCATGTCCCCCGATTCCCAGAGCCTTGGTTCCGTGCGGTCCGCTGACGACTTGAACGAGCAGATCCGTGCGCTGTGGCTGCGCGCGGGTGGCTCCCTGTCGGCGCAGGAGCGCGCGGAGTACGAGCTGTTGGTGGTGGAGTGGGCCGCGGCGATCCGTGGCGAGGTCATCGAGGCGGCCTGAAGGCGCCGCTGAGCGGAGGCCGTTCGGCGGCTGCGTCGTCAACTGCGCCGGAACCGCTGGTATTTGATCACATCGGGTGGTGCGCGGCGGACGTCCGTCGACCGTCCGTCCGCCGCGGCCTCCGGCTCGGGGACTCCTTGAGACGTGGAGTGCAGCGGGGCATGGCCGGGCATTCGAGCCCGGTCCGCACGGCCGCCGGGTCTCGCTCCCGGCCACACGCACCTGCGGGCATGAGCCGCTCCGGCGGCCCGCTCCTCGATTCCCCTCCCCACGCACACACGGGTCGGACCGCCACGTCACGCGCGTCCGCCGCAGCGGCGCGTCGACTCGCCACGCCGGTGATGCGCCCGTTCGGCCCTGGAAGACCACACGCACAATATGTCCGATATGACAGCTATGAGGGGCTGTCAGTACGTTCATCGCAGGATCGGCTGCCCGGCCGGCGCCACTGCGACAGAGAGAAGTGACATGCCCACACGTACCTTCGCCGTGACCGCGGCCGTGGTGGCCACCGGGGTCCTCGCCACCGCCGGCCTCACCTACGCCTCGGCCGTCGATTCCACCGAAGCGGCCCCGCACGCCAAGCACGCGACCCCACACGCGAAGCACGCCGCGCACGCCGCCCGGCCGGCCACGAAACCCGCGCAGCCCCGGCACTCCGCTCCGGCCGCGCCCGCCGCCGCGACTGCGAACGGTGGTGGCGACTCGCACGGCAAGAGGGACGAGGGCGACTCGGACCGGGGCCGTGACCACGACCAGGACCGCGACCGCGACCGCGGCCACCGGGGACCGGGGTGGATCCACTTCAACGAACGGACGTACTCCGCCGCCGTGGAGGGCTGTGTCACCGCGGCCAGCGGGCTGGGCTCCAACAGCTTCAGCATCGACAACGACAGCGACAAGTTCGTCGAGGTCTACCGCGGTTTCACCTGTGACAACGGCTCGCCGGTCGCCACGGTCGGCCCCCACGGCAGCACCTTCGGCGTCGTGCCCAGTACCTCCGAGGGGGGCGACTACTCCCACGAGGACGAGTTCCTCCGCGCGGCCATGTTCGCCCAGGACAACGTCGCGGGCAGCTTCCGGGTGGTCCACCGCGAAGACATGTGGTGATCCGGCGCCCCCACCTCACCGCGGCCGTCCGAGACAGGGCGCCTGCCCGAAACCCCGCGCACGCCTCTTGGCTGCGCCTGCCGCGTCCCCAACACTGAGCCGATGACCCAGCGCGTGGAGCTCGCGACCGTGATGGACCGCCTGGCCGTCGACGGACTCGTCACCGAGTACGCGGCGGCCGTGGACGACGGGGACTGGGAGGCGTACCGAGAACTGTTCACCCCGGACGGACGGGCCGACTACCGCTCGGCCGGCGGCATCGAGGGGGGCGCCGGTCAGGTCGCCGACTGGCTGGAGCGGACCATGCGGCTGTTCCCCGTGCGCCAGCACCTCATCGTGAACCGGCACCTGCGCTTCGACTCCCTGGCGCACGACCTCGGCGACACCGCCCGGGTCCGGGCCGACTACGTCAACCCGATGCGCCTCGCCGCGACGGAGCCGCCAGCCGGAACGGGCACGGACGACGGCCCCTCCCCGCCGGACTTCGTGTGCGGCGGCCGGTACGCGTTCTCGTTCCTGCGGACGGAGGACGGGTGGCGGCTGCACCAGGTCGTCGTCCAGGAGAAATGGCGCAGCCTCCCCGGGCAGCCCCGCCAGGACCCGGTCACCTGAGCGTGCCCCCGGCCGCGCGCCCCACGCCCTCTGTCGTAGATCTTCCCCGGCGCGCACACTGGAGGCATGCACCGGGGAGGAACGCGCCGCATCAGGATGCCCGACGACTGGCTCGCATCCCGCTGGTGGCGCGGGATCGCCGCCGTGCTCGCGGGTGCGCTGCCGGTGTTCGCGTTCCCCGCGCCGTCCTGGTGGTGGTTCGCGTACGTGGCCCTGGTCCCGTGGGTCCTGCTCGTGCGGTCCGCGCCGACCGCGCGGCGGGCCGCGTACGACGGCTGGCTCGGCGGCTTCGGGTTCATGACCGCCGTGCACCACTGGCTGATACCGAGCCTGAACGTCTTCACCTTCGTCATCGCGGCCCTGCTCGGGGCGCTGTGGGCGCCCTGGGGCGTGCTGGTGCGGCGGTTCCTGGGCGGGGTGCCCTCAGCACGACGACTGGGCGCAGCCCTGCTCGTCCTGCCGTCCGGCTGGCTACTGGTCGAGCTGGTCCGCTCCTGGCAGGGGCTGGGCGGACCCTGGGGGCTGCTCGGTTCGAGCCAGTGGCAGGTGCAACCCGCGCTGCGGCTCGCCTCGGTCGGCGGGGTCTGGCTGCTGAGCTTCCTGGTGGTCGGCGTCAACATCGCGGTCGCGATGCTCGTGGCGGTGCGGGCGTCACGCGTTCCGGCCGTGGCCGGGCTCGTCGCGACGGCCGCGGCGGCATCGGCGGCCTGGGTCTGGTCGCCGCGCCCGGACATCGACGGGCGGGTGCGCGTCGCCGTCGTGCAGCCGGGCGTCATAGACGGCACGGACAGCGGCACCAGACGGTTCGAGCGCGAGGAGCAGCTGACCCGTGGCCTCGCCGGGCAGGACGTGGACCTGGTCGTGTGGGCCGAGAGCAGCGTCGGTTTCGATCTCTCGCAGCGGCCCGACCTCGCGGACCGGGTCGCGGCGTTGTCCCGGCTGGTGAAGGCCGACATCCTCGTCAACGTCGACGCCCGACGCTCCGACCGTCCCGGTATCTACAAGAGTTCCGTGCTCATCGGCCCGCAGGGTCCGACGGGCGACCGCTACGACAAGATGCGGCTGGTCCCGTTCGGCGAGTACATACCGGCACGGTCCGTGCTCGGCTGGGCCACCTCCGTGGGCAAGGCGGCGCGGGAGGACCGCAGGCGCGGCACCGAACAGGTGGTCATGAACGTCGGTCATGGCCTGCGTGTGGGCCCCATGGTCTGCTTCGAGTCCGCGTTCCCCGACATGAGCCGCCATCTCGCCGAGGACGGCGCCGGGCTGCTGCTCGCCCAGTCCTCGACGTCGACGTTCCAGCACAGCTGGGCGCCGGAACAGCACGCCTCGCTGGCCGCACTGCGCGCCGCAGAGACGGGGCGCCCGATGGTCCACGCCACCCTGACCGGCGTCTCCGCCGTCTACGGCCCGAGCGGTGAGCGCGTCGGGTCCTGGCTCGGCACCGGCCGGAGCGCGTCGATGGTCTACGATGTCCCGCTCGCCCACGGCATGACGCCCTACGACCGCTACGGCGACTGGCCGGTGCACGGTGCCCTGCTGGTGATCGCCGCGCTGGGCGCGACGGAGGGTGTCCGGGCACTCAGAGCGCGCCGGAACGCTCCTGCACCGCAGCTACCACCCGCTCGCACAGCTCATGGGTCGCCAGTGCGTCACGGGCGCTGAGCACCTTGCCGGCGCGGACGGCGTCGAGGAAGGCGAGCACGGCCTGCTCGATACCGCGCTGCCGGGCCACCGGCACCCAGTCCCCGCGCCGCCGCAGCGTCGGCTGGCCCTTGTGGTCGATGACCTCGGCCAGGTTGAGCACCTGCCGCTTGGTGTCCTGCCCGGAGACCTCCAGGATCTCCTCGGCCGAACCGCTGAGCCGGTTCATCACACCGAGCGCGGTGAACCCCTCACCGGCCAGCTGGAGCACCACATGGTGCAGCAGGCCGCCCTCGACACGGGCCCGTACCGTGACGTCGTCGACCGGCCCCGGGACCAGGAACCGCAGCGTGTCCACCACGTGAATGAAGTCGTCGAGGATCATGGTGCGGGGCTCCTCGGGCAGCCCGACGCGGTTCTTCTGCATCAGGATCAGCTCGCGCGGATGGTCGGCGCACTGTACGTACCCGGGTGCGTGACGCCGGTTGAAGCCCACCGCCAGGCTGACGTTCCGCTCCTCCGCGAGCCGCACCAGCCGCTCGGACTCGGCGAGTTCGTAAGCGAGGGGCTTGTCGACATACGTGGGAACGCCCGCTTCCAGGAGCCGGGCGAGGATCTCGGGGTGGGCCTCGGTGGGCGCGTGGACGAACGCGGCGTCGAGGTCCTGGTCGAGGAGCGCGTCCAGACCGGTGTGCCGTTGCCCCTCGGGCAGATGAAGGCTGTCGGCGACGCGGCGCAGGGTCGCGGGGGTCCGGGTCTGAAGATGCAGTTCGACATCCGGCTGCAGCCCGAGCACCGGCAGGTACGCCTTCTGCGCGATGTCACCGAGTCCGATGCAGCCGACCTTCACGGGGCGTCTCCTGGGGTTGCCGACGGTTACCTCGTCGGAAGCATACGACCGCGGCGCCACAGGGACACCGGCGGCCGTGTGCCCCCGCAGAAATGCGTGGCGGGGACGGGTGAGGGTGGGCCAGGATGCCGACATGACTGCCCAGCGCCCCTCACCCGCCCCGAACGCCGACGAACGAGCCATGCTGGAAGGCTGGCTCGACTATCACCGACACACGCTCGCCTGGAAGTGCGAGGGTCTCACCGACGCCCAGCTCAGGACCGCCGCGGTGGAACCGTCCGAGCTGTCCTTGATGGGGCTCGTGCGGCACATGGCGGAAGTGGAACGCGGCTGGTTCCGCAAGGTGCTCGTCGGTGACGACCCCGGGCCCATCTACTTCAGCGACGAGGACATGGACGGGGAGTTCCACCTCACCGAGGAGGACACCTGGGAGACGGCGTACGCCACCTGGCAGGGGGAGATCGAGATCGCCCGGCGGCACGCCGCCGGACTCGGGCTGGACGATCTCTCCCAGGGCCGTAGCCGGTTCACCGACGAGCCCTTCAACCTGCGCTGGATATACACCCACATGATCGAGGAGTACGCCCGTCACAACGGGCACGCCGATCTGATCCGCGAACGGATCGACGGGGCCACCGGGGAGTGAGGTCACCCGTGCGGGGCATCCTCCGCCCGTCGGCGCCCCAAAGCCCGCCGAAACCAGCAGAGTTGCGCGGGTGCAGCGAACGACGACGAGTGCGACGCTCCTGGTCACCATGGCCGTCTCGGCCCTCTCCGGCTGTGTGACCGTCCAGCGGCCGTCCGCTCCGCTCCCGCCCCGGGCACCCTCGCAGTCCTCGGCGCCTCGGGCGGAGGGCAGCGTGGCACCCCACGTGGTGCAGGCCCCGGCGCGGGAGGCGCTGGAGCGGGTCGGGGCCTCCCGCTCTCCGTCGGCCGGCGCCGACACGGGGCACACGGCTGGAACTGCCCCCACCACCGCGTGGACGGACGCCCCGCACCAGAGGTCCGTGTCCGCGCATCCGAGGCGTGAGCATCCCGGGCATCGCGCGGAGGCACCAGCGGCGGCTCCCGCTCCCTTCCCCGGGAACGCGGACGTGTGCGCGCTCGGCCGCAGCTACGGAGGGTGGCGACCGGGCAGCCCGGAGGCGGACATCTGCAGAAGCACCTACGGCCGGTGAGCGGGCGCGGCACCGCACCGCCGTCAGGCCGCCACCCCGGGTCCGTGACGACCCGCGTTCACGACCGGCGTCTCGGGGGCCCCAGGGTCTCTCCACCGGGGCCCTCCGGGGGGCCCGGCTCGGGTGGGCTGTTCATCGGGGTCTCCGCGAGCCGCCGCTCCAGGCGGGCGATCGCCGTTCTGATGCCGTCGCCGTAGCCGTCGTCGCCGAGCGAGTCGGCCGTGCCGCGCGCCCGGCTGAGATGGGAGCGCGCGGCCTCGGAGCGGCCCAGCTTCACATAGTCCGCGGCCAGGTTCAGATGCAGGGAGGGGAAGAACGCGCGGACGGCGAGCGCCCCGTCGTCTCCGGCGAGGCGCTCGTCGCTGAGTTCCTCGGCGGCCGACAGCGCTCTGAGGTCCCAGGCCAGCTCGTCCGTCGGGTCGTCCTGGGTGTCCGCCATGTAGTGCGCCACCGTGCAGCGGTGCAGCGGGTCGCCGTCCTCGCCGATCTCGGCCCACAGGCCCAGGAAGCGGTCCCGGGCCTCCTCGCGGTCGCCGCCGTGGTGCAGCATGACGACCTGACCGATCCGGCCCATCACGGCGTCCCGCGCCGCCTGCCCCTGTCGCTCCGCCACCGCGTCCTCCACGCTCGTCGCCCGTCACCACGACGCTAGCCGCCCCCGCCGACAATCACGCTCAGGCGGCTCCGCAGGACGCTGGGCCAAGCCGGTGACGACACGGGACGACCGGTGGCCGGGCGGGTCCGGACCGGGATCCGGGCCGCCCCGCGCCGCTCACTTCAGGTTGGGGATCGTCCAGTCGATCGGCTCGTGTCCCTGCCGGGCCACCGCCTCGTCGATCTGCGTGAAGGGGCGCGATCCGAAGAACTTCTTCGCCGACAGCGGCGAGGGGTGCGCACCCTTGACGACGACATGCCGGGTCTCGTCGATGAGGGGAAGCTTCTTCTGCGCGTAGTTGCCCCACAGCACGAACACCGCCGGATCGGGTCGGCCGGCCACGGCGCGGATCACCGCGTCCGTGAACTTCTCCCAGCCTCGGCCCTTGTGCGAGTTCGCCTCACCGGCACGCACCGTGAGCACCGCGTTCAGCAGCAGCACGCCCTGCTCGGCCCACGGCATCAGATAGCCGTTGTCCGGGATCGGCGTGCCCAGTTCCTGCTGCATCTCCTTGTAGATGTTCCGCAGCGAGGGCGGGGTCTTCACCCCGGGACGCACGGAGAAGCAGAGGCCGTGTCCCTGGCCCTCGCCGTGGTACGGGTCCTGACCGAGGACGAGCACCTTCACCTTGTCGTAGGGCGTGGCGTCGAGCGCGGCGAAGACCTCTTCGCGAGGAGGGTAGACGGGACCCTTGGCGCGCTCCTCCTCGACGAACTCCGTCAGCTCCTTGAAGTAGGGCTGCTGCAGTTCGTCGCCCAGAACGCCCCGCCAGGACTCCGGCAGCATGGCGATGTCGGTCACGTCAACTTCCTCCGATGTGCGGTCACTTCCAGGTCAAGAACCTACAGGCGACCACTGACAACCGGTGCCCGAACCCCGCCCGGGGCCCGGTCTACCAGCTGGTCTTGCGGGACAGCTCCCACATCAGCATGATCGTCGACGGGTCCAGGGCCTGCTCCCCGCCGGAGATGTCCTCGTTGGCCGCGACGAACTGCTTGCCCTGCCACAGCGGCAGCAGCCGGGCGTCGTCGACGAGGATCTGCTGGGCCTGCTGGAACTCCTCGACCACCTTCGCACGGTCGCTCTCGCGCCGGGACTCGGGCAGCAGCACCCCGGTGATCTTCGGCGCCGGGTAGGGCGTACCGAGCGCGTTCTGCTGGCCCACGAAGGGGGCGATGAAGTTCTCGGCGTCGGGGAAGTCGGGGAACCAGCCGCGCCCGAACACCGGGTACTCGCCCTTGCGGTAGCCCTCCTCGTAGGTCTTCCAGGGGCGGCTCTCGAGGGTGACGGTGAACAGACCGGAGCCTTCGAGCTGGCTCTTGAGCTCCTGGAACTCCGGGCCGGTCTCGGAGCCGTAGCGGTCGGTGGTGTACCAGAGGGTGAGCGGGACCTTGCCGGTGATGTGCGCGTCCGACAGGATCTTGCGCGCCTTGGGGACACTGGGGTCCCCGTAGTCGTCGAAGAAGCCCGCGGTGTGCCCGGTGAGCCCCTTGGGGACCATCGAGTACAGCGGGTCGACGGTGTCCTTGTACACCTTGTGGGCGATCGCCGGGCGGTCGACGATCTGGGCGACGGCGCGGCGCACGGCGAGTTTCCCCGCCCAGGGGTCCTTGGGGTTGAACACGAGGTAGCTGATCTCGGTGCCCGCGCCCTCGATGAGCTGGAGCGACTCCTTGGAGGCCTGGTTCTGCAGGGCGACGATGTCGGGGGCGGCGAGCCCCCGGTAGGTGACGTCGATCTGCTTCTTGCGCAGCGCGGAGACCATCGCGCCCGAGTCCTGGAAGTAGCGGATGGTGACCGCGTCGTTGTGGAGCTCGGCGTACCCCTTGTAGTGGGTGTTGCGGACGAGCTCGGCCTGCTTGCCCTCCTGGTACGCCTTGAGGCTGTAGGGGCCGGAGCCGAGGACCTTGCCGTCCTTGCGCAGCGAGCCGGCCGGGTAGGCGTCGGGATCGACGATCGACATGGCGGGGGTGGCCAGCACGAAGGGGAACGTGGCGTCGGGCTTGTTGAGGTGGAAGACGATCTCCCGGTCGCCGCGCGTGGTGATGTTGTCGAGGCTGCCCAGCAGGCCCGCGGGGCCGCCCGCCACGTTGATCGTGCGGATCCGGTCGATGGAGTACTTCACGGCGCGCGCGTCCAGCGCTCTTCCGTCGGAGAAGGTCATGCCCTTGTGCAGCACACAGTGGTAGACGCGGTTCGTGGCGTCGGTGAAGGCGCAGAAGTCCGCTGCGTCGGGCTGGGGCACCGACGCACCGGTCGGGTAGCTCAGCAGGGTCTGGTAGATGTTGCGGAACAGTTCCCAGGAGCCGTCCCAGGACGCGGCGGGGTCGAGTGTGCTGGGGGCGCTGGTGGTGCCGACGACGATCGGCGCCTTGTCGTCGGAGGAACCCGAGGAGAGCGCGCCGCAGCCGGCCACCAGGGATATGGACGCGATCGCCGCCAGCGGACGCAGACAACGGTTCGGGTTGAACACGCGCACACTCCTCGATCAGCCGTTCCAGGGGTTGGCGGCAGACCCTACCGCAGCCTCCGGCCGCCCGGACCGAGTTCGCGAAGTGGTTGTGATCAGCGCGTATATGACGACGTTGTCATCCGTCTGTGTGTCTCGTACACGTCGACACGGGCGCCCTTTCTGTCCACGGGCGCCCGTGTCGGCGACTCACCTCATCAGACTCCGGCGTTCAGGAACATGCCGCCGTCGACGACGAGCGTCTGACCGGTGATCCAGTCGGACTGGTCCGACGTCAGGAACGCGGCGGTGCCACCGATGTCCGAGGGCACACCGAGCCGGCGGAGCGGATAGGCCGCGGCGGCCTCCTCCTCCCGGCCCTCGTACAGGGCCTGCGCGAACTTCGTCTTCACCACGGCCGGGGCGATGGCGTTGACCCGCACCAGGGGCGCGTACTCGTGCGCGAGCTGCATGGTCAGGTTGATCATGGCGGCCTTGCTGATGCCATAGGCGCCTATGAACGGCGAGGCGGAAAGGCCGGCCACCGAGGCGATGTTGACGATCGCGCCGCCGTTCTCCTTCTGCCAGGCGTGCCAGGTCCGCTGGGCGAAGCCGAGCGCCGAGACGACGTTGGTCTCGAACACCTTGCGCGCCACGTTGAGGTCCAGGTCGGCGATCGGGCCGAAGACCGGGTTCGTCCCGGCGTTGTTGACCAGGAAGTCGACCCGGCCGAAGGCCTCCATGGTGCGGTCCACGGCCGCGGCCTGGTGGCCTTCGTCGTGGGCCTTGCCGGCGACACCGATGACGCGGTCGGCGCCGAGCTTCTCGACGGCCTCCTTGAGGGCGTCCTCGTTGCGGCCGGTGATGCAGACCCGGTCGCCGCGGGCGACCAGCGCCTCGGCGACGCCGTAGCCGATGCCGCGGCTGGCGCCCGTGACGAGGGCGACCTTGCCGGAGAGTTCGGGCAGTTCCGTCATTTTCGTGTTCTCCTCGGCCCTAGTCGAGCGGCCCGCCGGCCACGTACAGCACCTGGCCGGAGACGAATCCGGCCGCCTCGCCCGTGAAGAAGGCGATCGCGTTGGCGATGTCGTCGGGCTCGCCGACGCGCTGCACGGGGATCTGGGTGGCGGCCACGGCCTTGAAGTCGTCGAAGCCCATGCCGACCCGGTCGGCGGTGGCCTTGGTCATCTCGGTGGCGATGAAGCCGGGGGCGACGGCGTTGGCGGTGATGCCGAACTTGCCCAGCTCCTTGGCCAGGGTCTTGGTGAAGCCCTGCAGACCGGCCTTGGCGGCGGAGTAGTTCACCTGTCCGCGGTTGCCGAGCGCGGAGGACGAGGAGAGGTTCACGATCCGGCCGAAGTTCGCGTCGACCATGTGCTTCTGGCAGGCCCGCGACATCAGGAAGGCGCCGCGCAGGTGCACGTTCATGACGGTGTCCCAGTCCGAGACGCTCATCTTGAACAGCAGGTTGTCGCGGAGCACACCCGCGTTGTTGACGAGGATCGTCGGCGCGCCCAGCTCCTCGGCGATGCGGGCCACGGCCGCCTCGACCTGCGCCTCGTCCGAGACGTCGCAGCCGACGGCGATGGCCTTGCCGTCCGTGGCGGTGATCTTCTCGACGGTGTCCTTGCACGCGGCCTCGTCGAGGTCGATCACCGCGACCGCACGGCCCTCGGCCGCCAGCCGTACGGCGGTGGCCGCGCCGATGCCGCGCGCGCCGCCGGTCACGACGGCGACCCGCTGCTCAGTGGTGGACATTGCTGGTTCTCCTCGCCCTTGGAAAGCCCTAAACACCTTCGGAACGTCTGCGGCTCCCGCGGTACGCCCGATGGGTGAGCGACCGCTTAGTACCTTCAGCAGACGTGACGCTAGAAGCCCTGGCACCCGGTGTCAACGGCACACCGGGTGCATGTGATCCATTACCTCACCAGGAGGTCGAGCAACCGCTCGGTCTCGGCCGCCGGGTCGGTGGTCAGTCCGGTGTGCACCGGTCCGGGCTGGACGACCGTCGAGCGGGGCGCGATCAGCCAGCGGAAGCGCCGTCCGGCGTCGTCGCCCGCCGCCTGCCCGGCCGACGCGCCCCCCGCGCACACGTTCTCGACGGCGCTCAGCGCGGCCCGCACGCCCGCCACGTTCGCCTCGGGGTCGAGGGCCAGCAGCCGGGCCTCGTCGAGGTGGGTGCGGGCGCCGACGTAGGCCTTGGCGCGGCAGTAGACGAGCACGCCCGCGTTGATGCACTCCCCGCGCTCCACCCGCGGCACGACCCGGAGCAGGGCGTACTCGAAGACCTCCCGGTCGCTCACCCGGCTGCTGACGATGTGGCGCTCGGTCACCGCGCCTCCTCGATTCCGTTGATGCGTTCGTGGACGACGGCGGCGCGGGCGAGCAGCGGCCGGGCGTACGCGCGGCGCAGCGCGTCCGGGGTGTCGAAGCCGGGCTCGCCGGTCAGCCACGCGTCCGGGATCTCGGCGGTCACCTCGGCCAGCAGCTCTTCGGTGACCAGGGGCGCGAGGGCGGCGGCCGCGCCCGCGACGTCGGGTGCGAAGGGGAGCAGGGCGTGGTCGGAGGCGTCGTAGGGCCGCGCGGCGGAGGTCTCGGCGCCAGGCCAGTTGTGGTGCCAGATCATGGTGGCACCGTGGTCGATGAGCCACAGGTCGCCGTGCCACATCAGCAGGTTGGGGTTGCGCCAGGAGCGGTCGACATTGCCCACCAGCGCATCGAACCAGACGATCCGCCCGGCCTCCTCGGGACCGATCCCGAACGCGAGCGGGTCGTAGCCGATCGCGCCGCTGAGGAAGTCCATCCCGAGGTTGAGTCCGCCACTCGCCTTGAGGAGTTCCTGCACTTGCTGGTCGGGCTCGCCGAGCCCCAGGACGGGATCGAGATCGACCGTCACCAGCGGGGGCACCCGGAAGCCCAGCCGGCGGGCGAGTTCGCCGCAGACGACCTCGGCGACCAGGGTCTTACGGCCCTGGCCCGCGCCGCTGAACTTCATGACGTAGATCCCGCGGTCGTCGCCCTCGACGAGCCCCGGCAGCGAGCCGCCCTCACGCAGGGGCGTGATGTAGCGAGTTGCGGTGACCCCCCTCAGCATCTTCCGGGGCCCTGCAGCTCGTTCGTCTTACGTTCCACGGTCAACTCCCAAGGGACACAAGCGCGCCCCTTACGTCCGGCCTCCGGCATGAAGTGAGCATAGTAACCGAGCGTGACAGTCGGCGAGGTGCCGGCCAGGTGCTCCCAGCGCGCGCTGCCGAGGAGGGAACCCGTTCTCGGCTGCCCAAGGGCCCCGCACGGCCGGCCGGGTTCTGATACGGACAGCTGTGGCCGTTCCACGTCGGCGCCGCGCCCGGAGGCCCGCGCCGACATCCGCTACGGCCACCGCGGCGCGCGCATGGTCACGACAGCGTGCCGGCCGCGTGCTCCGGCCTGGCGTGGCGCCCCTGCGGCCTGCCGTGGAGGACGAAGTCCGCCCGGGCCGTCACCCCGGTCTGCAGCAGCGTCTGGTGCACCATCGGGTGCCGGCCGTACGCCGAGACCACGATGCTGAGGTACCCCTCGGGGAGGCCGGTCGCGGCGTACTCGCCGGCCTCGTTGGTCACACTGCGCACCAGTTGGCGTCCCCGTGCGTCGACGACGGTCACCGCGGCGCCACGGACGGGATGTCCCTCGGGGTCCTGGACCCGGCCGCTGAGGACCGGCACCGGCCGGCCGAAGTGATGCGCGTGCACCGGGAGTGCTGCCGGTACGGGCGCTTCGAGCGTCGGGTCCTCGACCGGAGGCTCCTCCACGATCTCCGTTTCCTCGTCGAACTCGTCGAACCCGTCGGTCTCGTCCGTCTCGTCGTCCTCGACGGCCAGCGCCATGGCCTTGCGCTTGCGCAGCCAGTAGTCGAGGCCCAGCAGGACGACGCCGGCCACGAACCAGGCACACAGCACCAGGACCGGCTTGAGCACCCCGGCCCCGTCGAAGTAGAAGACCCCCCGCAGCGCGTCGATCGCGTTGGCCAGCGGCATCACCTGGGAGACGTGCTGGAAGAACGTCGGCAGCATCGACACGGCGACGGCGCCGCCACTGGTCGGGATGCTCATCACGATGAACAGGCCCATGGCCACGGCCGGGAAGAACTGCCGGACGAACGGGGCAAGCCCGGAGGCGGCCGTCGCCACCGCCATGGTGAGCGTGAAGGAGACTGCCATCGCCACGGGCTTGTCGGGTATGTAGCCGAGCCCCACGCCGGCGTAGTAGCCGATGACGCTGTACACGGCGGCCACGCCGGCGATGGTGAGGAGCTTCTTGCGCCGGTTGAAGGTCACCGCGCGCAGCAGCGTGGTCGCCAGCACGTAGGCCGGAATGCTCCAGGCCAGCGCGAAGTACAGCAGGGTGGTGCCCAGCTCGTCCTTGGCCTCGGTGGGAGCGACGTCGGTGACGGTGAGATGCCGGTGGCTCCCGGCGGCGACCTGGGTGAACACCTTGGTCAGGGTCTGCTCGAGCGAGGCACCGTTGGCCTTGGCCACGTACAGCACCGGGTGGCGCCGGTCTCCCGCGAATCCCGCCACCGTGTCCCGGTCCAGCACCGACTGCCGTGCCGCCTGGTCGTCGCCGACCGCGGTGACGTCGAACCCGCCGGGCTGCCTGGCGCTCAGCGCGCTGTCGACCCGCTCGGCCACCAGGCGGTCGGCGACCGCCACCTTCACGTGATGCGGCTGCGGTGCGTGCAGCGCGGGTGCGAAGAAGAACAGCATGCCCAGGAAGAGGCACACCGGGAACCAGAGGGCTTCGGCCAGGGTCACGGCCACGGACTGGCCCTTGGTTCGTTCTATCCGTTCCGCCACGGGAACTCCTTATTTCCACCGCGGACGACCGGAGCAGGTGCGATCCGGTCCATGACGCAGAGCAGCCATCGTAATGGATACTTGCAGTACTGCATTTTTGCAGTACTGTAGCGATCATCGGACCACTGGATCATGGGAGACAGGCACATGGAGGGCAGCCGCCCCGACGGGCTGCGCGACCGCAAGAAGCGAGCGACGCGCCGAGCGCTGCAGAGTTCCGCGGTGGACCTCTTCCGTCGCCACGGCCCGGAAGCGGTCACGGTGGAGAGCATCTGCGCCGCCGCCGGAGTCTCCCCTCGTACCTTTTTCAACTACTTCGCCTCGAAGGACGAGGCCGCCTTCATGCTGGAGGAGGGAACGCCCGAGCTGATCGAGGAACGGATCACCGCCCGCCCCGCGGAGGAGACCCCGTTGGAGGCGGTCCGGGCCGTCTTCGTGGCGCGGCTGAGCGAGCTCGCCACCGGCAAGATCTGGCTGGACCGCATGCTTCTGCTGCGCGAGCGTCCGGAGCTGCTGCCACGGATCCTCCTG
The DNA here is from genome assembly GCF_042889625.1 of Streptomyces sp. NPDC002573. Lineage (NCBI taxonomy): Bacteria > Bacillati > Actinomycetota > Actinomycetes > Kitasatosporales > Streptomycetaceae > Streptomyces > Streptomyces sp. NPDC002573. Next base: position 99,063 of record NZ_JBIARC010000022.1, read on the forward strand.
ACCAACCGCACTGTGGAGGACGCGGTGACCAGGGCGGTGGCGACACGCACCGGCCTGCCGGAGCACCACCTCTATGTGCGGACCACCGGGGCGACGGTCTTCGCGGCCCTGCAGGCCGCCATCAGCTGCTGGCAGCCGGACTCCGGGCCGGAGGTGGTCACCCTGGTGACCGAGGCCGTGGAGATGCTGAGCCGAGGGCTGCCGACTCCTCCACGGAACAGCTGACCGGCCGAGCTGCTCTCGGCGCGGTGGCCGAACGTCCCGACCTCGGCCTCGGCGCGACACGCGCTCCCGGTCCTGCGCCAGGCTCGGCCGTACCGGATTCGATACTGAGCGCATGCGCGTCGAATACGACCCTGAGGCGATGAGCAGCGCGGACTTCTACAGGATTTTGACGTCGGTCGTCATTCCACGGCCGATCGCCTGGGTCTCGACCGTCACACCGGACGGAAGTACCGAGAATCTGGCCCCGCACTCCTTCTTCAGCATCGCCAGCACCGCTCCCCCGATCGTCCAGTTCACCTCGATCGGCCGCAAGGACTCCCTCCGAAACGTCGAGGACACCGGGGAGTTCGTCGTCAACTTCTCGTCCGAACCGCTTCTGCACCTGATCAACGCCACCGCCATCGACTTTCCCCGGTCGGTCAGCGAATTCGACACCGCGGGCATCCAGCGTGAGGCCAGCAGATGTGTGCGGCCGCCAAGAGTGGCCAACTCTCATGTGGCTCTGGAGTGCCGTTCGCACACCACACTGCGCATGGGCAACTCCACCCTGGTCTTCGGGCGAGTGCTCCATGCCGTGGTGGACGAGGACTGCATCGTCGACGGCCGGCCCAACAGTGAGCGGCTGCGGCCGCTCACCAAGCTCGGCGGCGACGAGTGGGGCACCCTGGGCGAGGTCCTGCACCTGAACCGCATCCCCTACGAGGAGCCCGGCGCCCACTGATCGGGCGCCTCCGGACCCGCACCGAAAGCCGACCCACCCCACGACCGGACCCGCCGCACAGCGCCCCGGGTGAGGGCGGTCTCTCGCACGTCGCGTCCCTCTGACAGCGGAACGACAGCCGTGTCTTACGCCCGCCTGATCTCGGAGCGGTCAAGATCTCGGCACCATCTGAACAGCGACTGACCCCAGGCCGTACCACCCGACGAACAAGGGAACATCCGTGGAAGGGAACGTCAGCATGACCAGCGAATCGCTCCAGCCCGTCTCGGCACCGGCCCGCCGCACGGTCGTTGCGGCGGTCGGCGCGACGGGACTCGCCGTCGCGCTGACCGCGTGCGGGGGCTCCAACGACAACTCCTCCAGCTCCACCGGCTCGCAGAACGACAGCACGGCCGGCAGCACCAGCACGGCGGGCGGCGGCAGCACGGGCGGCGGTGGCGCCGTGAGCGGCTCCGGCGGGAAGGTGCTCGCCAAGACCGCCGACATCCCCGAGGGCGGCGGCAAGGTCTTCGCCGACCAGGGTGTGGTGGTCACCCAGCCGTCCGCGGGCACGTTCAAGGCGTTCTCGTCCAAGTGCACCCACCAGGGCTGCGCGGTGAAGGACATCGCCAACGGCGTGATCACCTGCCCCTGTCACAACAGCCAGTTCTCCGCGACCGACGGCAGCGTCAAGAAGGGTCCGGCGACCGAGCCGCTGCCCGCCGCGAAGATCTCGGTGTCCGGGGACGAGATCACGCTCGCCTGAACGTACCCGCTCAGGGCCGTGGGGCCCGGTGCCGTGGCGCAAGACAGGCCAGTACCTCGTCCGTGGTCGCGACCGTGGCGACCAACGCGAGGGTGTTGCGGATCATCGCGGGAGTGTAGTCGGGGGGCACTCCCGCGATGGCGTCCGCGGGCACGACCGCGGTGTAGCCGTGATTGACGGCGTCGAAGACGGTGTTGGGGATCGCCACGTTGGCGGAGACTCCGGTGACGATCAGGGTGCGGCAGCCCAGGTTGCGCAGCAGCGCGTCGACCTCGGTGCCCGCGAGGGGCGACAGGCCGTGCAGCCGCCGTACGACGAAGTCCTCCTCCGTCACCTCGATGGGTGCCGCGACGCGGACCGCCGTGGAGCCGGACAACTGCTGCACCGGAAGCCGCTCGGCCGCGTGGAAGAGGCGCGCGTTGCGGTTGGCGCCCCGGCCGTCGGGACGGCGCTCGGCGATCGCGTGGATCACCTGGACCCCGCCCTGGTGAGCGGCCGCCACCAGCCGGGCCACGTTGCCGAGCGCGCCCGAGGAGCGTGCCTGCCGGGCGAGTTCGGGCAGCGCGCTGTCCGGGCCCACCACACCCTGCTGGCACTCGACGGTCATCAGCACGGTGGTGCGCGGCTCGAGGAGTTCGCTGAGCTGTTCGTGCGACGGCATGGCTCCCCTTGTCGTCGATGGCCGGACGGGCGAGCGTAGCGACTGCCGCGGACGGGTGGAAGGCTGACGGGCAGACGTACGACGGAGAGGCGCGGACGTACGACGGGCGAGGGCGGACATACGACGGACACGGGCAGCCGTACCACAACGGCGGACGGCGCAGGACGACCGTTGCGGGCGGGCGCAGAACGCTCCATTCTTTTCTGACGTGATGTCAGAGGATCTCTCTGACACGACGTGGGAGAAGAAGAGGGGGAACCGGATGGCGGAGACTCAGCGCCGAGGCCGGAAGATCATGATGTCGCCCGTCGAGCTGGACGCGTTCCTCGCCACCCAGCGCACCTGCCGGGTCGCGACCGTCTCGGCCGACGGCTCCCCGCATGTGAGCGCCCTGTGGTTCGCCTGGGACGGCACCTCGCTGTGGCTGTACTCCGTGGTGCGCAGCAAGCGCTGGGCCGATCTGCGCCGCGATCCGCGGGTCGCCATCGTCGTGGACACGGGCGAGGAGTACGAGCAACTGCGCGGCGCAGAGCTGTCCGGCACAATCGAGTTCGTGGGCGAGAGTCCCCGCACCGGGGAGCTGTGCGCCGAACTCGACCTGCCGGAGACGTTGTTCGCGCGCAAGAACTTCGGCCTGGACGAGATGCCGTACGACGGCCGCCACGCCTGGCTGCGACTGACCCCGACGAAGATCGTCTCCTGGGACTTCCGCAAGCTGGGCTAGATACGGTCCGTCGGCGGCCCGTCAGCCGGCCGCCACGGCCTGCCCCGCCGCCCGGAGCGCCTCCACCGCCGCCCGGATCGACGGGCGGCGGTCGGCGTCGGCGCGCCAGACCACGTAGACGTGCCGACGCACCTGCTGCCGCAGCGGCACGGTCGCCACTCCGGCCGGCATCGGATCGCGCCCCAGCAGGGGGGCGATGCACACGCCGAGCCCGGCGGCCACCAGGCCCAGCTGGGTGTGGGTCTCGGCGGCCCGGTGGCCGATGCGGGGTTCGACGCCCTTGGACCGCAGGGTGAAGACGAGCCACTCATGGCAGAACTCGCCCTCGCCCCAGGTGATCCACTCGTCGTCGGCGAACTCCCCGAGATCGGCATCCGGCCGGTCGGCGAGCCGGTGTCCCACGGGCACCGCCACATCGGCCGGATCGTCCAGGATCGCCGCCTTGACGAGCCCGTCGGGCAGGGGCATCGGCTTGTTGTACCAGTCGAGGACGACCGCGAGGTCGAGATCGCCGCGCACCACACCGGCGACCCCGGCCTCCGGCTCCAGCTCGCACGAGCGCAGACGCAGAGCGGGGTGGTCCGACCGGAGTGCGGCGAGCGCCGTCGGGAAGAGCCCGCGCGCCGCGGTGGGGAAGGCCGACAGGCGCAGCTCGCCGGCCACCTGCCCGCGCTGTGCCTCCAGATCGGCCTGGGCCAGCTCCACCTGTGACAGGATGCGCGCCGCGTGGTCGGCGAGGAGCCGGCCCGCGTCCGTGAGCCGCACGCCCCGGCCGTTCTTGGCCAGGAGCTGCTGGCCCACCTCGCGCTCCAGCTTGGCCATCTGCTGGGAGACGGCCGAAGTCGTCACATGCAGTCCCTCGGCCGCGCCGCTGACCGAGCCGTGCCGGGCGAGGGCGTCGAAGGTACGAAGGCGCTCGAGGTTCAACATGTAAGTGATCCTACGAGATATCCCGTTTGAAATCTCGATTGTGCTAAGAGGTTGACTGCGCCATGGTTAAGGTCATGAGCACAGTCGCCGCCCAACGAGCCACCGCCGACACCACCGTCGCCCCCCGCCGCCGGACCGCCCTGGACTGGCGGCTCCGTTTCGGCGTCCTGTCGCTGATCTGGGGCTTCAGCTTCCTCTTCATCAAGGTCGGCACACACGCGTACGCGCCGTTCCAGGTCACCCTCGGCCGTCTGGTGTTCGGGACGGCGGTGCTCGCCGCCGCGATGGCCGTCAAGCGCGAACGCCTGCCGCGCGGCCTCCGCACCTGGGGCCATCTCACCGTCGCGGCGTTCCTGCTCAACGCGCTGCCGTTCTCGCTCTTCGCGTACTCGGAGCTGACGGTCCCGTCCACGCTCGCCGGGATCTGCAACGCCACGTCACCTTTGTGGGGCATGGTCCTGTCGCTGGTCGCGCTCTCGGAGGACCGGCCGACGCGGCGCCGGGTCGCGGGGCTCGGCCTCGGCTTCCTGGGTGTGCTCACAGTCCTCGGCGCCTGGCAGGGCTTCCACGGCCTGGACATGACGGGCATGGCCATGGCCCTGCTCGCCTCGCTCAGCTACCCCATCGGCTGGATCTATGTGCGCCGCACCCTGGCCGGCACCAGCCACTCCCATCTGTCCCTGACCGGCGCCCAGCTGTTCCTCGCCACCGTCCAACTGGCCGTGGTCACGCCGCTGTTCACGACCCTGCCGAGCCGCTTCCCGCTGCTCCCGCTGCTCGCGGTCGCGTCCCTCGGCGCGCTGGGCACCGGACTCGCCGTGCTGCTCCAGTACGGTCTGGTCGCGGAGGTCGGACCCACCACGGCCCAGATGGTCACGTACTTCATCCCCGTCATCGCCACCGCCGCGGGAGTGGCGATCCTGGGCGAGTCGCTGACCTGGTCCACCCCGGTCGGAGCGGTGATCGTGCTGGCGGGCGCGGCACTGACCCAGTCCCGGACCAGGCCCGGCGCCCGCGACCGGAGGTAGCGACCGGAGGTAGCGACCGGAGGTAGCGACCGGGGCCTCGGTCTCAAGCCCGATCGACGGCTTCCCGGACTCCGGCGTCCGCGGGCTCGCCCCGGGGCGCGTTCTCGCGGCGCGGGAGCAGCAGCGGGGTGGCCAGGAGGAGGACGCCGGCGGCCGCGAGCGCGGTACGGGGGCTGGTGAGGGCGGCGAGCAGGCCCCACAGGGCGGTCAGGGCCGCGATGGAGGTGCTGCTGCTGACCGACCACGCGGACAGGGTGCGGGCGACCCGGTCAGGGGCGGTGTGGTCGAGCCGGTAGGTGGCCAGCAGGGGGTTGTACACGCCGCAGCAGGTCACCAGGCCCAGTTGGACGACGATGACGAGCACGATCCCGGGGACACCGGGCCGGACGAAGGCCAGTCCGAGCGACCAGCAGGCACGCAGCACTCCGCTGGCGAACAGCAGCTGATGCCGCCCGAACCGCGCCGCGAGGGGCCGCGCGAGGCGTGAGCCGACGAGGCCGCCGACACAGGGGGCCGCGAACGCGAGGGTGTACTGCCAGGGCGCGAACCCGAGGCGGCCCAGCAGCAGGACGGCGAGCAACGGCTCGGAGGCCATGATCAGGCCGTTGACCACGATCGTGTTGAAGAACAGCGGGCGCAGCCCGGGGTGGGTGAGAATGTGGCGCCATCCCTCCAGCAGGTCGGCCGCCCGCATGCGCGCCGCACCGGTGCGCGCGGGGCGCGGCTCGCTGCCGCCGACCGCACGGATGCCCAGGGCCGAGAGCAGATAGCTGACCGCGTCGGCCAGCACGGTGACCACCGGGCCGAACATCCCGATCGCGGCGCCGCCGAGGGGTGGTCCGAGCACCGTCGCGGTCCATGTCGTGGACTCGAACCGGCTGTTCGCGACGAGCAGGTGCTCCGGCGGTACGAGCGTCTTCAGGTACGCGCCGCTGGCCGCCTTGAAGGCGATGTCCGCCGAGGCGACGAGGACGGAGACGACGAGGAGTTGTGCGAAGCCGAGCCCGCCGAGCGCATACGCGACGGGGACGCTGGCCAGCGCCGCGAACCGGGCGAGGTCCATCGTCATCATGACCGGCCGCTTGCGGCGGAACTCCGCCCACGGACCCAGCGGCACCGCGAGTACGGCTCCCACGGCCCGCCCCGCGGCGGCCAGCGCCGCCACCTGGGTCGGCCCGCAGTGCAGCACGAGGACCGCGATCAGGGGAAACGCTCCGAATCCGAGCCCGGTGCCGTACGCGCTGACCGCGTACGCCGCCCACAGCCAGCCGAACCGCCGGCCCAGCGCCCGCCCGCCCGTCATACCCACGCACCCCGCAACCGACCCCGACGACCGCACCCTGACCACCGGTATCAAAGCGAGTGACGGACGGCCGGATCAAACAACCGATGGGCCGGGACATCACAACCATCAGTTGTGTCGTTGCCATGCTCGGCGCGGATCTCGACGCTGTGCGCACCTTCGTGGCCGCCGCCGACGCGGGCCGTTCCAGGACGCCGCAGCCGAGTTGTCGATCACGCAGCAGGCCGTCTCCAAACGCGTCGCCGGCCTGGAGAAGGCCCTCGGTGTGCGGCTGTTCGACCACGACCTCCGCCGGATCGCGCTGCGTGACCCGGAACCGGTCCACCCGCACTCGCTGCTGTGGCACCGGGACAACCCGCACCCGGCCCTCACCGCGCTCCGCGACCATCTGGGCCCCGGGCGGTTCGCGCACTCCGCCGCCGAGACCTGGACACCGACCTGGGTCCAGTGATCGGGACCACCACGACGGCCGACGGCATCCAGGGTGATGCGGCGCTCCCTGACTAGACGTAACTGCGGACGGGCCCCGGGCCGAGGGCGGCGGCGACCGCGTCCGCCAGCGGTCCGGTCTCGTCCTCGGCCAGCGCCGAGACACTGATCCGGATGCCGGGCGGCGCGCTCATCCGGAAGCGGGCGCCGGGCGCGACGGCCCAGCCCGCGTGCAGCAGCCGCGCGACCGCACCGGTCTCGTCCGGCACCGGAACCCACACGTTCATCCCGCTGACCCCGTGGGCCGCGACACCGCGTGCCGCCAGCGCGTCGACGAGTCCGTCGCGACGCCTTCCGTACGCGGCCGCCACCGCCCGCGCGTCCACCGCGCCGTCGGCCCACAGCCGCACCAGGGCCCGCTGCAGGATCCGGCTCACCCATCCGGGCCCCAGCCGCTGCCGCCCCCGGACCCGGTCCACGGTGACGCTGTCGCCGGTGAGCACGGCGAGCCGCAGATCGGGGCCGTACGCCTTGGCGGCCGAGCGCACGAAGGCCCAGTGCCGGGTGACCCCGGCCAGCGGATGCAGGGGCACGTCGACGATCCCGTGACCGTGGTCGTCCTCGATCAGCAGGGTGCCCGGGTGGTCGCGCAGTACCGATCGCAGGGCACGCGCGCGTGCGGCGCTGATCGCGGCACCGGTCGGGTTCTGCGCCCGGTCCGTGACGATCAGTGCCCGCGCCCCGGCGGCCAGGGCCTCGCGCAGGCCGTCCGGGAGGGGCCCTTCGTCGTCGACGGGGACCGGGGCCGTGCGCAGCCCGAGCGCCGGAACGAGGTCGAGGGTCCTGCCCCAGCCCGGATCCTCGACCGCGACCGTGTCCCCCGGCCTCAGATGGGCCGCGAGGACCCGTTCGACGGCGTCCAGCGATCCGGAGACCACGGCGAGCGGCCCGTCCGGCACCCCGTCGGCGTCCAGGGCGGCCCGGGCGAGGCCGGCCAGTTCCGGTTCCACCGCGACATCGCCGTACAGCACCGGGGCGCGGTCGCTCTCGGCCGCCGCGGCCGCGAACGCCTGCGCCAGCGGGGGCAGCAGCGCGGGGTCCGGATTGCCGCTCGACACGTCGCGCACCCCCTCGGGCACGTCCACACGGATGTGGTCCCGGCCCGTCGTGGCCGGCGCCGAGCGCACCCGGCTGCCCCGCCGCCCGGCCGTCTCGATGACCCCGCGTTCCCGCAGCACGCGATACGCGGCGGCGACGGTGTTGGGGTTCACCCCCAGCTCGACCGCCAACTCCCTGAGCGGGGGCAGCAGTTGCCCCGGCTCCAGGTCTCCGGAACCCACCGCACGCTCGACGCTCGCCGCAATCTCTGCTGCGCCTCGCCCTTCGATCCGATACTCTCCTAGCACAAAGCAGATTATGAACTAGTTCAATCGGGAGCACAAATGCGAGGGACCCAGCAGCCGACGTCGCCACCCGCCGCCTACACGCCGACCGACCGCACCGTGCCCACGCGCTCCCCGCAACGGGCGTCGTACGACAAGGACCTGGTGCACGCGATACTCGACGAGGGCTATGTCTGCCATCTCGGCTTCGTCCGCGACGGCGCGCCGGTCGTCCTGCCCACGCTGTACGGCCGGATCGGTGAGCGGCTCTACGTCCATGGCTCGACGGGTTCACGTCCTATGCGGATGTCCGACGCGTCCGACCCCGGGCTCGCGGTCTGTCTCACGGTGACGCACGTGGACGGTCTGGTCCTGGCGCGCTCGGCCTTCCACCACTCGATCAACTACCGGTCCGTGGTGGTGCACGGCATCGCCCACCAGGTCACCGACCCGGCGGAGCGGCAGACCGCCCTGGACGCACTGGTCGACCAGGTGGTGCCGGGCCGCTCGCGCGACTCCCGTCCCGCCGACAAGAAGGAGCTGGCCGCCACGGCCGTGATCCGCCTCGACCTGGACGAGGTCTCCGCCAAGGTGCGCACCGGCGGGGTGAGCGACGAGCCCGAGGACCTCGCCCTCCCCCACTGGGCAGGCGTGATCCCGGTCCGCAAGGAGTACGGCGCCCCGCAGGCCGACGCCGACCTGGCGCCCGGCATCGCGCTGCCGGACTACCTCGGGAGCCTGTGATGCTGATCCATCCCTGGGACGCGCCCCATGACGACGCCGAGTGGCACCACTGGCTGGCCGAGCACGACTTCGGGCAGCTCGCCGTCAACGGACTGCCGGGCGAGCCGCCGTACGTCCAGCCGCTCCACTTCGCCTACGACGCCGAGCGCGGCGAGGCCGTGGGCCACCTGGCGCGGCCGAACCGGCTCTGGGCGGCCCTGGAGGCGAACCCCGACGTGCTGCTCAGCGTGGTCGACGACTATGTGTACGTTCCGGGCCCCTGGCAGGCGGCCCCCGGGGCGCCGTCCGAACACGGCGTGCCCACCAGCTTCTACGCGGCGGTCCAGCTCCGCTGCACGGCCCACATCATCGACGACCCGGCCGAGAAGGCCGAGCTGCTGCACCGTCAGCTCGGCCACTTCCAGCCGGAGGGCGGTTCGGCGCGCCCGGCGGCGGGCGAGGCCCCGTACGGCCGAATGCTGCCCGGCATCCGCGGCCTGCTGCTCGAAGTGACCGACGTCCGGGCCAAGTTCAAGTACGCCGGGAACAAGGCGGACCAGGTGCGGGACCGGATCGAGGCCCGACTGGCGGAGCGGGGCGGCCCCGGGGACGCGGCGGCCCGCCAGCACCTGCTGCGCAGACGGCGGGCGTGAGGGGCCCGGGTACGGGGCCGTCACCGGCACCCGCACCCGCACGCCGACCGGTTCCGTCACACGAGGACCGGCTCCTCCCTCGGCACCCGCGCCCCACGTGCCTCGGTCACGGCGAGGCCCGCGACCGAGCCGAGCATCAGCGCGGTGCCGACGACGCTCGCCGCCGTGAGCCGCTCGCCCAGCAGGGCGACGGCGAGCACCGCCGCGCTGACCGGTTCGATCAGCATCACGACGGACACGGTGGCGGACCGCACGACGGCCGCGCCCGCGAAGTAGAGGGCATAGGCCAGGGCCGTGGGCACCGCGGCGATGTACGCCACCGTCCACCCGAGGCGCAGCGGTTCGGCGGTGTGCGGCAACAGCCCCTCGGCCAGGGCGAACGGCAGCAGGATCAGGGTGGTGACCGCGAACGTCGGCACAGTGGTGCCGGATCCGTCGCCCGCGCCGTCGCGACCCCACCTGCGGGTGAGCAGGGTCATGACCGAGTACCCGGCCGCCGACACCACGGCGAGCAGCACGCCCCACGGGCGCACGGTCGCGCCCCCGTTGCCGAGGACGAGCACCCCGAGCCCGGCGAGTGCTCCGACGACGGCGGTCGCCCCGCCCCGGCTGAGGTGCTCCCCCAGCGTGAGGCGGGCGCCGAGCGCGATGAGCACGGGGCCGGCGCCGAGGGTGACGACGGTCGCCACGGCGAGTCCGGTGGCCGAGACCGCCGCGAAGTAGGCGGTCTGGAACACGGCGAGACCGAGGCCGGTCGCCCCCGCCCGCAGCGCCCTGCACCCCAGTGGTTCCCGCACGGTGGTGCGGGCGCGCGGGCGCAGCATACGGGCGGCGAGCAGCAGGACGAGCCCGGCCGCGCAGCGCCAGAAGGAGAGGGCGACGGGCCCCATGTCACTGGTCCGGTAGACCAGGGAGGCGGCCGCGCCCGCGGTGCCCCAGGCGACACCGGCGACGATCAGATAGAGCAGGCCTCGCCCGACGGGCAGGCCGGCGACAGCATTCGGCATGTTGTGGTCTCCGCAGATACGCAGAAGTTCGGAAAGGGCCCGCGAACATCGGGGCCGTGGACTTCTTCTGCGGGCAGCACCGTTCCGCCCGGCGGCGTGCCGGGCGTGGATTCCGGGGGCCCGCCCTCAGGCGGCCGGGGGCGGAAGAACGAGTGCGTCCGAATGCATAGGCGACACCTTAGGCAGCCGTGCCGCGGACGGACAAATCCCTTTCCGTGCCGCTGCTCGCGACCGGTTCCGGCGAACCCTTCGTGGGCGCCGAGGACTGGGCGATGAACGCGCCCACCAGGACGACCGCCCCACCGGCGAGTTGCGGCGCCGAGAGGTGCTCGCCGAGCAGCACCCAGGCCAGCACGGTGGCGATCACCGCTTCCAGGCAGGCCACGACGCCGGCCACCTGGGGAGAGAGCCGGCGCACGGACAGCACACCGGTGACATAGGCGAGGACCGTGGCGATCAGCACGATCCAGGCGAGCAGCACAACGGCCGGGACCGGGGTGCCGTTCATGTCCGCGCTGCCGGCGAGGACGGACCAGTCCATGGTCCACGGGCGGGCGACAACCGTCAGTACGGCGGCCCCGACGAGCAGTCCGTACGCGATGACGCCGAGCGGGTCCGGGGCCTGCTCGCCCGCCTCGGTGCCCTGGTCGGCCAGGACGAAATAGCCGACCTGGCAGCAGGCGGCGCCGAGCGCGAGCAGCACGCCGACGGGGTCGAAGCTCAGCCCCGACCACACCTCCACGACACAGGCGAGTCCGCCGACCGCGAGGACCACGCCGACCGCAGCGGCGCGGGTGACGGGCCGCCGTTGGACGAGGCGCACCCAGCCGAGCACGAGCGCGGGCGCGAGGTACTCGATGAGCAGGGCGACGCCGACGGGTATGCGGGAGAGGGCGGCGAAGTAGCAGGCCTGGACGCCGGCCACGGCGAGCAGCCCGAAACCTATGAGCAGTGCGGGGCGAGCGCGCAGCAGCGCGCGGTGGCGTACGGCGAGCGGGAGCACCACGAGCGCGGCGCCCGTGACCCGCAGCCACACCACATGGAGCGGGTCGAGGCCCGCCTCGATCAGCGGCTTCGCCGCGACACCGGACCCGCCGAAAGCGAGCGCCGACGCAAGGGCGAGCCCGAGGCCGACGCCCCGGTCACGGCCGCCCCGAGTCCCCTGAGACGTGTGCATCGGCACATGATGACAGGCGTCGACATGAGCGTCACCCGGATAGCACCTGTCTCAGGGGCTGGACGCGGCACCACCCTCGGCGGCGAACACGGCTCTGCCTCGGGGACGCGGACTTGGGGGGCAGGACGCGGCAGCAGCTTCGGCGGCGGACACGGCTCTGCCTCGGGGACGCGGACTTGGGGGGCAGGACGCGGCAGCAGCTTCGGCGGCGAACTCGGCCCTGTTTCAAGGACGGGGACTCGAAGGTTTCAAGGACGGGGACTCAAGCGCCGGCTGTCGGAGCCCCCGGCAGTGGACCCGCGCCGGGCGGCACCCGCGGCGACGGGAGCATCGTCGGCCACGCCCCGTCCCCGCCCGGGGTCTCCTCCGCGCCCAAGGGCCCGGCGGCGTAGTCCTCCACGGTCGTCCCCGCCTGGATCCGGGCCCGAAGGCTCGCCACGTCGACGCCCGCGCGGCCGAGGACCTCGACGGCCCGTGACTCGGGGTCCGTCAGGATCGCCGCGAGCAGGTCCAGCCCCCGGGCGCGTGCGGCGCCACGCCGGACCGCGCGACCGTAGGCCGCGGTCAGGGCGCTCGCCGCCGCCGGCGACCAGCGCTCGGGTTCGCAGAGCACCGGCAGCGCACCGGAGTCCTCGACCGTGCTCTGCCAGCGCAGCCCGTAGCCGATGGCCCGCTGGACCAGATAGCCGAGCAGCCGTGCGACCTGGGGGCCGTCGAAGACGGCCCGCACCTCGGCGTCGGACTCCAGGAGCGTGTGCAGCAGATGCGCCGTGTCGGTCTGCCGGTCACCGTCGCGCACCGCCCTCCTGCGGGCGCCCGCGACCACCGCTGCCAGCTCGGCGGTGAGCCTGGCATCGAGGCGTGTGCGGTGCTCGCCGGACTCGGCGGCCGACCGCTGGGAATGACGGGGTGCCACATCCCCTACCCCATCAGCCCCGGCGGCCCGGGGCATCCCCGGTGGGCAGCATCTTCGCATCCGACACAGGTTGGGGATGCGTGACCGGGTTCTCCTCCTTACGGATGAGATCGCGCCGTTTTCCCTGATGAACCGCGCGCCGCCTTGCCCGGGGCCGTCGTGCCAGCCGCCCCCGCACTTCCTGACGACCCATCAGTATTGAATGTTCGGGAGCCCCCGGCTACCTTCCGCGACACCGTAGCTGCACCCGACGCAGCAGCCGACACCAAGGGGTGGTCGCATGGCCGAAGTCAGCGCGGAAGCACATGTCGAGGCGCCCGCCGAGAAGGTGTGGACCCGGCTGACCGACTGGTCGTCGTACGGCGAGTGGAACGCGACCCACACCAGCTTCCCCGGCGGCGGCCCGAAGACCCTGGAGGTGGGCGGGACCTTCGAGGAGAACATGAAGCTCATGGGCTTCCCGGCCGAGGTCGTCTGGACCGTCGAGGAACTGGTGCCCGGCCGTGTGCTCGCCATCCGCGGCAAGGGCCCGATGGCCGTGACCGTCGCCACGCGCTACACGCTGACACCGGACGGCGCGGGCACCTCGGTGCGCATCGACGGGGAGTTCACCGGCGCGGCGGTCTCCCTCATGGCGGGCAAGCTGAAGGACTCGGCGACGGCCGCGCTGAACGAGTCGCTGCGCCGCCTCGGGTCGCTGGTGTCCTGAGGGGGACGGACGCCAAGGCGCCCGGCGGTGGTGTGCCGCCGGGCGCCTCCGGGCTGCCGTCAGTCCTCGTCGGCGAGGATCAGGTACAGCTTCTTGCGGGCCTCGTTGATGACCGTGAGGGCCTTCTCACGCTGTTCCTTGCTGCCGGCCTTCCAGACCTGGCCGAACGCCTCCATCAGACCGAAGCCGGCCTGCCGGATCTCGTGCAGCGCCTCCCAGTCGACACCGCGCGAGGCCTCCTCCCAGGGAGCCTCCGGGCCCTCCTCGGCCGCGGCGCGCCCCGCCTCGGTGAGCGCGAAGAGCTTCTTGCCGCCCTCGCTCTCGCTGGTGATCAGCCCCTCGTCCCCCAGCAGCTGGAGGGTGGGGTAGACCGAGCCGGGGCTGGGCTTCCACGTCCCGCCGCTGCGCTCGGCGATCTCCTGGATCATCTCGTAGCCGTGCATGGGCCGATCCTTGAGCAGGGCCAGGATCGAGGCCCGTACATCACCGCGCCGCGCCCTGCCGCGCGGTCCGCCCCGGCCGCGCCCACCACCCCAGGGTCCGCCCGGCCCGAAGAAGCCGGGACCGCCGAATCCGGGGCCGCCAGGGCCGCCGTGACCGCCCGGCCCGAAGGGCCCGAAGGCCGCGCGCCGCATGTCGAAACCACCCCGGGCGCGATGACCGGGGCCGCCACGGTGTCCGTGACGCTCGAATCCGAAGTCCTCTTCGTGGGAACGCATCGCCATCACTCCATCCATCGTTGATCTGTCGCGATGCCTCAACGATATATCGGAAACATTCGCATGACAAGACCCTTTGGGCGCGGCGCCACAGGCTCGGGCCGCGGCGTCGCAGGACGCCCGAGAAGGCGTCGGGGGACGCCTGAGGAGGCGTCGCGGGAGGACGCCGGAAAAAGTCGCAGGCGTCGCCCGCGTGTCTCGCACCAACCGGCCTGCACCGATCCGTCGAGCACCAAGGACTTTGTGAACCACCCAGATCTCCACGCCAAGTCCCCCTCGCTCGCGGCCGGCATGGCCGCCGCCGATCACAGCCCCGACATCCAGCTGACCCAGACCCGCCACCGCGCCGCACTCGTGGCGAGCCTGCACGCCCGGCTCGGTCGTCCTCGAACTGGGCTGCGGCCAGGGCGACATGACCGCCGTGCTCGCAGAGGCTGTCGGACCCGAGGGGCGAGTGGATGCCGTCGACGTGGCCGACCCCTCCTACGGGGCGCCGGTCACGCTCGGGGAGTCGGCGGCCCGGCTCGCGGCGGGCCCGCTCGGGCCGCGCATCGACTTCCGGCTCGCCACCGACGTACTCGACCCCTCGGTCGACTTCCCCGCCGGCACCTTCGACCATGTGGTGCTCGCCCACTGCTCCTGGTACTTCGCCTCGCTCGGAGAACTGCGGGACACCCTGGCCCGGGTCCGGCCGTGGGCGCGGCGACTGTGGTTCACCGAGTGGGACCTGACTCCGACGACCGGCTGGCCCATCTCCTCGGCGTACTGATCCAGGGGCAGATCGAGGCCGCGGGATCGCGTGGCCAGGGCAACGTCCGCACACCCTTCTCCCGGGAGGCGCTGCTGTGGCTCCTGCCCGAGGCCGGATGGACGGCCGGCGGCGCGTCGGTCGACACCGGAGGGCTTCAGGACGGCGACTGGGAAGTCGCGGCCTGCCTCGACCTGGCCGGGACGGAGGAGCGACCGGCCGTGCTGCCCGAGCCGGTGCGGCAGCTCGTCCTGAGCCAGGCCGACGTTCTCCGGGCCGTCGCCAGGACGCGCGGCAACCGGGCGCTCGGCGCGTATTCGATCACCGCGCACTGACCCACCGCCCCGGCCGACCGGTCCCCGTGCGGGGAGACCGGCCGGCCTTCGGCGAGACGGGACACTCGGGTCCAGTCACTCGGCATTGGCCTTGGCCCGGCCCGTCCGGCGGGGTCTAACGTCGGCCCATGCGGATTCGAATCGTCGACGCCTTCACCGACCGCCCCTTCACCGGCAATCCGGCCGGTGTCCTGCTCCTCGACGCGTTCCCCGAGGACGACTGGCTCCAGAGCGTGGCCCGCGAGGTGAACCACGCCGAGACCGCCTTCGCCCACCGTCTGCCCGACGGCGGCGAGGCCGACTGGGCGCTGCGCTGGTTCACGCCCGCCACCGAGGTCGCCCTGTGCGGCCACGCGACCCTCGCCACCGCCCATGTGCTGCACACCACGGGCCCCCACGAGGGCCCCGTGCGCTTCACCACCCGCAGCGGAGTACTGAGCGCCGAACCGCACGAGGACGGCTCGATCACCCTGGACTTCCCCACCGCACCGCTCACCCGTGCCGAGATCCCCGAGGGCCTCGCCGTCGCCCTCGGCGCCGAGCCCCTCACCGCGTTCGACACCGGCCCGGCCATCGGCGACCTGATCGTCGAACTCGCCGACGAGAAGTCCGTGCTCGATCTCGCCCCCGACCCCAGGACCCTCGGCCGCCACTCCGCGCGAGGCGTCATCGCGACCGCCCGCGCCGAGGATCCCTCCCGGGGATACGACTTCGTCTCGCGCTGCTTCTTCCCGAACGTCGGCATCGACGAGGACCCCGTCACCGGCAGCGCCCACACCGCCCTGGCCCCTTACTGGTCCGAGCGCCTCGGCCGCCCGGACCTCGTCGGCCTGCAGGCCTCGCCCCGCTCGGGCCGCGTCCGCACCGCACTGCGCGGTGACCGCACCCTGCTCACCGGCCGTGCGGTCACCGTCATCGAGGGCGAACTGCTCGGCTGACGCCGCCCTCGCCCTCACGCCGTGGGCAGCCAGCCCACCTTCCCCGCCAGCAGCGCGTATCCGACGAACGCCCCGATGTCGAGCAGCGAGTGGGCCACCACCAGGGGGCCCACCCGCCCCCAGCGCCGGTAGAGCCACACGAAGACCACGCCCATCGCCATGTTGCCGAGGAAACCGCCGACGCCCTGGTAGAGGTGGTAGGAGCCGCGCAGCACCGCACTGGCCACCAGAGCCGTCCCGGGGCTCCAGCCCACCTGGCCGAGCCGGCGCAGCAGATAGCCGACGACGATGACCTCTTCCAGGACCGCGTTCTGCACCGCCGACAGCACCAGGACCGGAAACTTCCACCACACGTCGGGCAGGGCCTCCGGCACCACCGTGAGGTTGGCGCCGAAGCCCCGGGCCGCCAGATAGAACGCGACACCCGTGGATCCGATCACCGCGGCGATCAACGCCCCGCGCCCGAGGTCCGGCCACGGCCGTGAGCGGTCGAAGCCGAGCGTGCGCAGCGACGACCCCTCGCGCAGCAGGAAGTGCGCGACAAGGGCGACCGGCACGAGCGCCGTCGCGATCCCGAAGAGCTGCCAGGCGAGATCGAGCCAGGGGCGGCCCGGTGCGGCCGAGGCGTTCATGGTGGCCGCCTGGTCCTTGAGGCCCCCTGGCTTGGTGACCGAGCCGACAAAGCTGATCAGCGCGGACACTCCGCTCGCACCGAGCGACAACGCCAGCACCAACAGCGTCTCGTCACGGAGAACCCGTCGCGTCGGCTGCTCCACCGGAAAAGAATCGGCCACCGACCCTGCCTCCACCTGCACTCCCGCCTCCTGTTGCGCCATGAGCGATCCCGCCGCGTCCCATCTTCGCCCCGTCAGGGTCTCGAAAGAAGTTACGAAGATCGCGTGCGACAGGCCGTGGGGCGGACGCCGCACGGAGCCCGGACACCGTACAGGGAGCCCACGCTCTACGCGGCGCCTCCCCTCTGTGCTGCCATACGGCTGCCGTACGGCACCGGCTCAACAGGACGGACATGGTTCTACGGGGAGGAGCGGGCCGGGAGGTCACTCAGCCCAGCAGCACCGGTTCCGGTAACCCGACCGGCCAGGTGTGCACCGGCTCGCCCAGATGCATCAGCTGGCCGTACCGACGGGTCGTCGCGGCCAGTGCGGCGTCCCGGTCGAGCCCCTGCTCCAGCGCCCGGTGGAACGTGGCGGACTGCCAGGTCGCGCCGTTGGTCCTCAACCGGCACCGCTCCTCGATCACCCCGAGGTACAGGTCCCGGTCGGCCGGCTCGACACCCCACGCGTCGAGCCCTGCCTCGGCGAGCGGCAGCAGTTCGTCGCGCACCAGGTCCACGGCCTCCACCTCGGCCATCCCGCCGTACCGCCCGCGCCGCGGCCATTTCAGCCAGGCGTCGATGCCGTAGCGGCAGGCGTTGTCGAAGTTGGCGGCCGCGGCCTCGAACGGCAGCCGCGCCCACACCGGCCGCGCGTCCTCGGCGAGGGCGCGGACGACGCCGTAGTAGAAGGCCGCGTTGGCGATCACGTCGACGACGGTGGGTCCGGCGGGCAGCACCCGGTTCTCCACCCGTAGATGCGGGACGCCGTCGGCGATGCCGTACACCGGCCTGTTCCAGCGGTAGACCGTGCCGTTGTGCAGGACGAGTTCGGCGAGCTTGGGTGTGCCGCCTTCGTCGAGGACCCGCAGGGGGTCCTCGGGATCGCAGATGGGCAGCAGCGCCGGGAAGTAGCGCAGGTTCTCCTCGAACAGCTCGTAGGCCGAGGTGATCCAGCGCTCCCCGAACCAGGTGCGCGGCCGTACCCCCTGCGCCTGCAGTTCGGGCGGCCGGGTGTCGGTGGACTGCTGGAACAGCGGCGGCCGGGACTCGCGCCAGAGTTCCCGCCCGAACAGGAAGGGCGAGTTGGCGCCGACGGCGATCTGCGCCGCCGCGACCGCCTGCGCCGCGTTCCACACGTCGGCGAAGCGGGCCGGGGTCACCTGGAGGTGCAACTGGACGGAGGTGCAGGCGGCCTCGGGCGCGATCGAGCGGGAGGTGCACACGAGCCGCTCCACCCCGTCGATGTCGAGGGTGAAGTCCTCGCCGCGGGCGGCCACGATCTGGTCGTTGAGCAGGGTGTACCGGTCGACGGCGGACAGGTTGGAGGAGACCAGGTCGTCGCGGTCGAGTGTCGGCAGAATACCGATCATCACGATGCCGGCGTCGACCTCGTTCGCTTTCCGGTGGGCATACGCGAGCGAGGTGCGCAACTCCTCGGCGAGCCGGTCGAATACCCTGCCACCCAGCCGGTGTGGAGCTATGTTGACTTCCAGGTTGAACATGGCGAGTTCTGTTTGGAAATCTCGACTGGCAATCCTTTCCAGCACTTCCGCATTCATCATCCTCGGCATGCCGTCGGGTCCGGCGAGATTCAATTCGATCTCCAGACCCATGAGGTTCTTCGGACGATCGAACCTCTCCTCCTCCAGCAGTCGCGCAAATCCCGTCAGACACCGCCTGAGCTTGTCGCGGTAGCGCTGACGATCGGACAGGTCGAACGCCCCTGCCACGACCTTCTCTCCCATCGACTACGTCCCTCCTGGGATGGGCAGGCCGACGTCCCGGCCCCTGCTGTCCTCGGGTCACGGTGGATGATGCCCCGGCAACGCGATCGATAACGCCCCCGCGCACGGCCGCCACCCGCTAGGCTGGTGGGAAGCGGCACGGGGCACATTCCCCCGGCATACGGCGATATGCATTTTCTGGACGCAACCTCGTCGTAAAAAACGTCGACGAGAATCGGCCGTCCGCTACGGACGAGTAATCCGAGGTCATACGCGGTGAACCCGCTCGATATCGGGATGAATCCCTGCCAATCAGCGACCGGATATTGCCTTGCTCGTCATCCGCGGGACGACTAGACGAAACATTGCATGAACATGTGTCGTATAAACTTTCCGCACGAGGCAGAGAGAGTTGGCGCGCGCGGTCCTGAGGCCTGTCGTCGAAGCGCCTCCATTCGTCCGGGCACGGCTCCCCCGCTCCTCTGACCCCGAGAGCTGACAGCGACGTCCGCCCGCCCCCTTCCCGCACCGCCCCCCGCGCCACTGCCTGTCGAATGAGAGGCGACCCACCATGCTCCTGCATGTCCCCCCGGCACCCGCGCCCGCTCTCCGTTCCGTCCTCACGGCACTCGGTTCCCCCACCGCGGTGCAGGAGGCTCGTACCCCGTCCCTGCGAGCCGCCCAGGGACCCGCGACACCCGAACTCCCGCTGCCCGTGCACGTACTGGACCGGATCACTCCCACCGGCGAGTGGGTCACCCGCCTCGCAGGGTGGCGCTTCCTCATCCGCTGCGGGGACCGCGCGGTCGCCGCAGCCGAGACCATGCTCACCCCTGACGGCTGGGCGTTCTCGCACTTCTTCGAAGGCCCCTACATCGCCGCCACCGAACGCGCCCTGCGCCAGGCGGAGGAGGCGGCGACCCAGCCCTACCAGGCCCGACTGCTGTCCGTGCCGAAGCTGTACATGCTCACCCTGTGGCTGCACGGCGACTGCTCCGCCGACGGCGCGGCGGGCTCCCTGGCCGCGACCGATCTCCTGGTCCCGCTCGCCCCGGCGCCGCCCGGGGTAGCGGCCCACCGTCCGCACGGCGTCGCCGGCCTCCTGCCGGTGCTCACCCTGCGCATGGCACCGGCCCCGCTGCTCGGCTCGCCCGCGTAGGACAAGCCCGACCCGACCCGTGCCCCGCGGCCGGAAACGGCCGCGGGGCACGTTCCGTGCAGGGGCCGGCCTGCACGGACTAGCCTCTTCCGGCTATCACAAACCATCCGAAGGGACCGGGGAGTTGAGCTGAACCGTCCGCGCGGGTGACGCGTCATGAACCTGTGAGAACCGGTACAGCGAAATGCCTGCGGATCGACAGCCGTGGGGCAAGACTGGGTCCCGAACGTATCGCCTACGGGGGGCGGCCATGGACGACATGACAAGCCGCAGGACAGACACGGCAGCCATCTCACCCATCACGACAGAGCGAAAGATCCCATCCATCATGTGCCAGCACCAGCCACCGTGCCCGACCGCCGAATCCGCCGACCGGGAGTCCGCCCGCCTCATGGCGCACCACCCGGAGCAGGGATGGAGCCTGCTGTGCAACGGCGTTCTGCTCTTCGAGGACACCGGTGAGCTTCTGCCCGACGGCCAGATCATCGCTCCGCACCGCCCGCTGGGCACGGACCAGGTGATGACGGCCGCCTGAGCGGCGCACACGGGGCAGCGTCTGCCCCGTGAGGCAAGGGGCAGACGCTGCCCAGTGACACGAGGGGCCGGCCGGAGACATACGCTCCGCACCGGCCCCGACGCATGTCCTATGCCGATTACTCCTCGTAAGCGTCCAGCGGCGGGCAGGAGCAGACGAGGTTGCGGTCGCCGAAGGCCTGGTCGATGCGGCGCACCGGCGGCCAGTACTTGTCCGCGGCCGACACACCGGCCGGGAAGACGGCCTCCTCACGCGTGTACGCGTGCTCCCACGTGCCGCCGAGCGCCGCCGCGGTATGCGGGGCGCCCCGCAGCGGGTTGTCCTCGGCGGGCCACTGGCCCGAGCCGACCTTCTCGATCTCGGAACGGATGGCGATCATCGCGTCGCAGAACCGGTCGATCTCGGTGAGGTCCTCGGACTCGGTCGGCTCGATCATCAGCGTGCCGGCCACCGGGAACGACATCGTGGGCGCGTGGAAGCCGTAGTCGATCAGCCGCTTGGCGACGTCGTCGACGCTGACGCCGGTCGCCTTGGTCAGCGGGCGCAGGTCGACGATGCACTCGTGCGCGACCAGACCGCCCGGGCCGGTGTAGAGCACGGGGAAGTGCGGCTCC
The DNA here is from genome assembly GCF_042889625.1 of Streptomyces sp. NPDC002573. Taxonomy (NCBI): domain Bacteria; kingdom Bacillati; phylum Actinomycetota; class Actinomycetes; order Kitasatosporales; family Streptomycetaceae; genus Streptomyces; species Streptomyces sp. NPDC002573. The sequence continues at coordinate 120,003 of NZ_JBIARC010000022.1, forward strand.
AGGCGCTTGGCGATGTAGTTGGCGGAGAGCACGGCCATCTGCGTGGCCCGCTTGAGACCCTCGCCGCCCATCAGCCGGACGTAGGTCCACGAGATCGGCAGGATGCCCGCCGAGCCCCACGGGGCGGCCGAGATCGGGCCGACGCCTGTCTCGGGGCCGGCCGCAGGCTGCAGCGGGTGGTTCGGCAGGTACGGCGCCAGGTGAGCGCGCACACCGACCGGGCCGACGCCGGGGCCGCCGCCACCGTGCGGGATGCAGAACGTCTTGTGCAGGTTGAGGTGCGAGACGTCGCCGCCGAAGTGACCGGGCTTGGCGAGGCCCACCAGGGCGTTGAGGTTGGCGCCGTCGACGTACACCTGGCCGCCGGCCTCGTGCACGGCGGCGCAGATGTCGGCGACGTGCTCCTCGAACACACCATGCGTGGACGGGTAGGTGATCATCAGCACCGACAGCTCGTCGCGGTACTGCTCGATCTTGGCGCGCAGGTCAACGACGTCGATCTCGCCGTCCTCGGCGGTCTTCACGACGACGACCTTCATACCGGCCATGACGGCGCTGGCGGCGTTGGTGCCGTGCGCGGAGGACGGGATGAGGCACACCGTGCGCTGGTCGTCGCCGTTGGCACGGTGGTAGCCGCGCACCGCGAGCAGACCGGCGAGCTCACCCTGCGAACCGGCGTTGGGCTGGAGGGAGACCTTGTCGTAGCCCGTGACCTCGGCGAGGCGCTCCTCCAGCTCACGGATGAGCGTGAGGTAGCCCTCGGCCTGGTCGGCGGGCGCGAAGGGGTGCAGCTGCCCGAACTCGGGCCAGGTCACCGGCTCCATCTCGGTGGTCGCGTTGAGCTTCATGGTGCAGGAGCCCAGCGGGATCATGCCCCGATCCAGCGCGTAGTCGCGGTCGGCCAGCCGGCGCAGGTAGCGCAGCATCGCGGTCTCGGAACGGTGCTGGTGGAAGACCGGGTGCGTCAGGTAGGCGCCGGTGCGCAGCAGCTTCTGCGGAAGCGCGTCCTCGGTCGTGCCGTCGAGCGCCGCGACATCGCCCTCGACGCCGAACGCGCCCCAGACGGCGGCCAGCTGGGCCCGCCCGGTCGTCTCGTCACAGGCGAACGAGACGTGGTCTGCGTCGACGAGGTACAGGTTCACACCCCGCTCGCGGGCGGCGGTGACGACCGCGTCGGCCCGGCCCGGCACCCGCACGGTGAGGGTGTCGAAGTAGGAACCGTGGACGACCTCGACCCCGCCGGCGGTGAGCCCCGCGGCCAGGATCGCGGCGTACCGGTGCGTGCGCTGCGCGATGGTGCGCAGGCCCTCGGGCCCGTGGTAGACGGCGTACATCCCGGCCATCACCGCGAGCAGCACCTGGGCGGTGCAGATGTTGCTGGTCGCCTTCTCACGGCGGATGTGCTGCTCACGCGTCTGCAGCGCCAGCCGGTACGCCTTGTGTCCGTCCGCGTCCACGGAGACACCCACGAGCCGGCCCGGCAGGCTGCGGGCGAACTTCTCGTGCACGGCCATGTAGCCGGCGTGCGGGCCGCCGAAGCCCATCGGCACGCCGAAGCGCTGGGTGGTGCCGACGGCGATGTCGGCGCCCAGCTCGCCGGGGGAGGTCAGCAGCGTGAGCGCGAGCAGGTCGGCGGCGACGGTGACCAGCGCGCCCAGCTCGTGGGCCTGCTCGATGACCGGCTTGATGTCGCGTACGGCACCGGAGGCGCCCGGGTACTGGATCAGTACGCCGTTGATCTCACGCTCGGCGACCTCGGCCGGGATGCCGTCGCTGAGGTCGGCGACGACGATCTCGACCCCGGTGGGCTCGGCACGGGTCTCGATCACGGCGATGGTCTGCGGCAGCACGTCCGCGTCGACCAGGAACAGGCCCTTCTTGTTCTTGCCCATGCGCCGGGACAGCGCCATCGCCTCGGCGGCGGCCGTGCCCTCGTCGAGCAGGGAGGCGCCGGAGGTCGGCAGGCCGGTGAGGTCGGCGACCGTGGTCTGGAAGTTCAGCAGCGCCTCCAGCCGACCCTGCGAGATCTCCGGCTGGTAGGGGGTGTACGCGGTGTACCAGGCCGGGTTCTCCATCACGTTCCGGAGGATCACCGGCGGCGTGAAGGTGCCGTAGTACCCGAGACCGATCATGGAGTCGAGGACCTGGTTGCGGTCGGCGAGCGAGCGCAGCTCGGCCAGCACCTCGGCCTCGGTGCGTGCGCCCGGCAGGTCCAGGGCGTCGGCGTTCTTGATCACGTCCGGGACCGCGGCGGCCGTGAGCTCGTCGAGCGAGCCGTAGCCGACATGCGCGAGCATCTTGGCCCGCGCCTCCTGGTCGGGCCCGATGTGGCGCTGCTCGAAGGGCGTACCCTGCTCGAGCTTGGAGAGCGGAATGCGATGGGCGGTCATTGCGGAGGCCTCCTGGTCTGACGCGACCTTCGAGGGGTACCTCGGCGTGGGTACCCCGACGGCCTCCCCCTCTGTCATCTCGACCTGAGAGCTTCACCGGTCCGCCCGAAGGCGTTCCGGTTTTCACCGTCGGTGAGAGCGGGAGCCGTCGACACCCGCCCTGCTTTCCAGAGTGACCTCGTCCGTGCGGTACGTGTGCCTGAGAGTTTCCGGGGAGGGTTTGCTCCTTCGGCGCCTCCGGATCGCTCCGGAGGGCTCTCCCGCACGGGGTCGACAGCCGTTTGCCAGCCTACCAGCGGGGACAACAGGACAACCTTCGAGTGGCCGCCGTGCTGAATGTGCTCTTTTGTAGTGCTGACGGATGTGTTGCGACCAGTTGGAGGGACCGTGCAGACCGAGATCGATCCGCGGAATCTGATCGGCCGCAAGGCGTTCGACCGCAATGGCGTCAAGATCGGCACGATCGACGAGATCTATCTCGACGACGCGACCGGGGTGCCGGAGTGGGCGGCCATACGGACGGGTCTGTTCAGCAGGGACGCGTTCGTGCCCCTGGAACCCAGCCGGCTGGTCGAGGGCGCGCTCTACGTGCCCTTCGAACGTGCGCTGATCAAGGAGGCACCCGACTTCGGGGTCGGGCGGCATCTCTCCCCCGAGCAGGAACTGCAGCTCTACCACCACTACGGGCTCGACGTGGCCCCGCCGCCCGCGCCGCCGGACCGCGACTTCGGGCGGCTGGCGAAGCCCGACGGGGCCTGAGGGCGGGCACTGTCCTCGGCGGCCTCCGAGCTCTCCTCGGCAGCCTGGGGACTCTCTGCGGCAGCCTCGGGTCTTCGGGACACCAGGGGCAGCGGATCCGCCGGCTCCAGCCGGGGGTCGTCGGTGCGGAACGTGCGCACGCGGCCCGGCCCCGAGTCGGGCGTCTCGAACCGTATCGTCACCCTGCCCAGCCCACTGCCCTGCACCCAGCCGTGCCCGTGGTCGATGTGCCGCACGTCCTGCCCCGCGCGCCAGACCGGCTCGGCCGGTGCCTCCGGCGGCTCGTCGGCGGGCCCGGCGACGGCCTCCTCCTCCGCACGCTCCTCCGCCACCGCCTCCCCGGCCGCCAGATGCGCCTGGGCGAACAGGTCCTCCTGGGTGTAGTCGGCGAGCCCGGTGACGCCGACGCCCAGCAGCCGCACCCCGCCGGTGGTGTCCACGGACTCCAGCAGCCGCCCGGCCGCCTCGCGCACCACCGCGGGGTCGTCCGTCGGTCCGCGCAGGGTCTCGGAGCGGGTGAGGGTCGAGAAGTCGTACCTGCGCACCTTCAGCACGATGGTCCTTCCCGACACTCCGGCGTCCCGAAGCCGCCGCACACAACGGTCCGCGAGCCGCCGCACCTCCAGTCCGACCCGGATCCGGTCATGGATGTCGACGTCGTACGTGTCCTCGACCGACACCGACTTGGCTTCCCGCTCCGCGACGACGGGCCGGTCGTCCCGGGCCAGCGCCATGGCGTACAGCGCCTGCCCATGGGCCTTGCCCAGCAGCCTGACCAGTTCGTCCTCGCCGGCCTCGGCGATCTCGTCGACCGTGGTGATCCCGGCCCTCCGCAGATGGTCCCCGGTGGCGGGCCCGACCCCGGGCAGCGTGCGCACCGACATCGGGCCGAGCAGCGCCCGCTCGGTGCCCGGCGGGATCAGCACCAGGCCGTCCGGCTTGGCCTGCTCGGAGGCGATCTTGGCGAGCATCTTGGAGGCGGCGAGTCCCACCGAGCCCGTCAGCCCCGTGACCGACCGGATGTCCGCGCGCAGCCTGACCCCCACGAGCCGCGCCGACTCCTCGTCCCAGGCCACTCCCCCGGCCTCCAGGTCCACGAACGCCTCATCGAGGCTCAGCGGCTCCACCAGCGGCGACAGGGCCCTCAGCAGGGTCATGACCTGCTCGCTGATCTGCCGGTAGAACCCGAAGCGCGGCGTCAGATACGCGGCGTTCGGTGCGAGGCGACGCGCCTGGGCCATCGGCATCGCCGAGTGCACCCCGAACACGCGCGCCTCGTAGGACGCCGTCGCCACCACCCCGCGGGGCCCCAGGCCGCCCACGACGACGGCCTTCCCGCGCAGGCTCGGCTTGGCTGCCTGCTCCGCCGAGGCGTAGAAGGCATCCATGTCGAGATGCAGGATCGTGGGCGCGGTTCTCACATCTCCGATGCTGCCCTACGCCACTGACAACGCGACCCGTGGTCGCGGCGTGTGTCAGACCGCCCGGTTGCGGCGCTGCGCCAGTTCGTCCGCGGGGTTGTGGCCGACGATGGTCTCCCCGGTGTCGACCCGTTCCCCATGGAGCTGCGACAGTGCGCTCTCCACGTCACGCCACACGACGCCCACGGCGATGCCGAAGATGCCCTGACCGCCCTGGAGCAGGGCGTGGACCTCGTCGGGTGAGGTGCACTCGTAGACCGTCGCGCCGTCGCTCATCAGCGTCATCCGCTCCAGGTCGGAGAAGCCGCGCTCCCTGAGGTGCTGGACGGCGGTGCGGATGTTCTGCAGGGACACGCCGGTGTCGAGGAAGCGCTTGACGATCTTGAGGACGACGACGTCCCGGAAGCTGTACAGCCGCTGGGTCCCGGACCCGTACGCCGGGCGCACGCTCGGTTCGACGAGACCCGTTCTGGCCCAGTAGTCCAGCTGCCGGTAGGTGATGCCCGCGGCGGCGCACGCCGTGGGGCCGCGATAGCCGACATGCTCGGCCGCCACCCCCGCGTCGCCCGCCACGGCCGTCGGCCGCTGAGGGGCGGTGCCGGCCGTGTCGTCGTGGTGGGGGCATGCCCCGCTCGCGCGGAGCCGAGAGCTTGGAGGAGGGTACGGACCGTTCTCTCCCAGACTGCGTCCGGGAGCCCCCCCTGCCGTACCGCCGCCGCTGCTTCTCACGCCGACCTCCGTCCTTGACCTGCCCTCTCGACGGTAGGCAGTCACCAGGGGTGCGTCAACGATCGCCACACTCGGCACGCCGAGTGATAATCACCCTAGGAGTGGTTTCTCGTGCCCCACCGCGGGGAAAGGCTAGCCGAATGCTCTGGCGGCGGATCGTGAGATGCCGTACAGACCATCGAGCGGTGACCGCGGAGGTCGCGTCTCCGGCTGCCGCATCGGGCTTCACGACGGCTCATCGCCGGTCGCCCCGCTCCACGGCGTGACCTGCATGCTCTCAGAGTCCCGGTCTCCCAGCGCGCCTGTTCCGGTACGGCCGGCGCGCCCGTCAGACCCCCGCACTCCGTTCCGCGGCCTTCCGGCGCCGACCGCGCGGTCTCCTCACGCCCTGCGGAGGTCAGGGCCTTCTCGGCCCGTATATGGAAGCGACCGCGGGCCGCCCCCGGGGGCACCCTGCGCGCGGCGCAGCCGCTCCTCGGCCCAGCCACCCCGTCCGGCACGCCCCGCGGGGCGTGTCACTGGCTGCTCGTACCGAAGTCCTCGGGAGAGATCTGGTCGAGGAACTCGCGGAACTTCTCGACCTCGTCCTCCTGCTCGTCCGGGATCGCGATACCCGCGTCGTCCAGCACCCCGTCACTGCCGTAGATCGGCGTACCGGTACGCAGGGCGAGCGCTATGGCATCGGAGGGCCGGGCACTCACCTCGACGCCGCTGGCGAAGACCAGCTCGGCGTAGAAGACGCCTTCACGCAGATCCGTGATGCGTACTTCCGTGAGCTCCTGACCGACGGCTTCCAGCACGTCCTTGAACAGGTCGTGCGTCAGCGGTCGCGCGGGGGCCATGCCCTGCTGGGCGAACGCGATCGCCGTCGCCTCCCCGGGGCCGATCCAGATGGGGAGGTAGCGGTCGCCTCCCACTTCACGCAGGAGCACGATCGGTTGGTTGGAGGGCATCTCGACCCGGACACCTACGACATCGAGCTCGTTCACACAGCAACCCTAGGCCGTGGTCGGGATGTTTGGGTAGTCGGGCACAGAACGACGGGCGGATCCGCCGACGGCGAACGCTCCGGTTCAGGGCAGGCGTACGCCCAGCGCGGCCTGCACCAGTGCCGCGTGCAGCTTGACCGCCAGCCCGGCCAGCTCCTTCGTACGGGCTTCGGCGTGCGCCCTGGTCTGCGGGTTGCGATGGCGGCGCAACGGGGCCACCACCTGGTCCACCAGGCCCGCCTCGCGGTCCGCGGCGGCCTTCATCACCCGCAGATGACGTGGCTCGATGCCATGGCGGCCCAGTTCGGCCAGCAGAGTGGCCAGCGTGACGGCCTCGGCGTCGTAGATCCCCTCCACCAGGGGCGTGACCAGGCCGTATGACTCCCACTCCGCGAGCTGCTCGGCGCTGATCCCGGCGGCCGTCATCAGCTCGTCGCGGTCGATCCGCGCGGCGGGAGCGGCCTCGGGCTCGCCCAGAAGGTCCTCCAGCAGCTCCCCGTCACCGGCGTCACGCGGACGGCCCAGGGACGGCAACCGCACCTCTTCGCCCCGCTCCAGGGCGTCCAGGTGCTCACGGATGACCTTGAGCGGCAGATAGTGGTCCCGCTGCATCCTCAGCACATGACCGAGCCGCTCGACGTCCCGCGCGCTGAACTTGCGATACCCCGAGGGGGTGCGCTGCGGCTCGATCAGGCCCTCCGACTCCAGGAAACGGATCTTGGAGACGGTGACTTCGGGGAATTCCTCGCGCAGCACGTTCAGCACGGTGCCGATGCTCATCAGCCCGCGGTCCGGGGCGACGGTGCCGCTGTCGGCACCGCCGCTCGGTGTGTGAAGCATGGGACCTTCCCTGGAGTCCCCCCGGACGGAGTCTGGGGGACGGTCAGATGCCCCGCTGGTTGGCGTAGAAGACCAGTCGGTACTTGCCGATCTGGACCTCGTCGCCGTTGTGGAGCAGGACCTGGTCGATGCGCTCACGGTTGACGTACGTGCCGTTGAGGCTGCCGACGTCGGCGACCGAGAACGAACCGTCCGGGCCGCGGCGGAACTCCACATGGCGACGCGACACCGTCACATCGTCGAGGAAGATGTCGCTCTGCGGATGACGCCCCGCCGTGGTCAGGTCGCTGTCCAGCAGGAAGCGGCTGCCCGAGTTGGGGCCGCGACGCACCACCAGCAGCGCCGAGCCGAACGGCAGCGCGTCGACCGCCGCCTGCGCCTCCGGGGAGAGCGTGGGCACGGCCGACTGGCCGGCCGCCTCCGCGTCGTACGCCTCGAGACCGGAGATGGAGATCGTGGACGTGGTCTCGGACGCGCGCTCCGGAACCGCCCCGGGCCGAAGCGGCGCGCCGCAGTTGGAGCAGAAGCGGCTGTTCTCCGCGTTGCGGTGGCCGCACCTCGTACACACCTGGGCCGACATGTCCCCGAAACCTATGGGGCCGGACGCGCCAGGGTCAACAGACGGCGCGCCCTGGCCTCCGGAAATGTGACCACCCGGACCAGTGACCTGGTCCCGGAACAGCGGGCGCTGGCCCTCCGCGTCTTGTGGCTGTGCGCGATGGCGGGCGGACGCGTTGTCATTGCCCTCTCGCGCGCTCTTGCCGAACAACTTCGCAAACAACTTCACGGGCGATTCCCCTTGACCGAAACAGACCCGCCCGTGGGGCAGGACGAACCCTCATTGCATACACCGGCCGACCCGGACATCCTCACAACGTCCGTATCCACCAGACAGTTTCCACCACGCACCACCCATTCGGTGCGCCGACCCCCCGCAACCTGATGCCCTCGCCGGATGGGCTCCATGCACTCCCGGTTCACTGTGAGGACGACCGAGCGTAGTCAGGCTGCTTCGCCGCCCGCAAGGCGTCGACGACGATCTTCGTCGAACCCTCCACGGCGACCGTGGCCTGCTCCTTCTCGAGGGTCTGCACCACGCCTCCCGGGATGTTGAGCGCCGGCTCCAGGTCCTGCGGCTTGCCGATGACCTTGAAACGATAAGGCTGGGTGATCTTGTTCCCGTCGACGCTCACGCTCTTGCCCGAATCCGACAGATACGTGCTGGCGACGACCCGTACGCCGTTCACCTCTATGGCCTCCGCACCGGCCGCGCGCAGCTCCTGGATCGCGTCGAGCAGCATGTCCGCCTGGACCGTTCCCTTCGTGTCCCCGATGGTCATCGTGATGCCGGGGCCCTGTGCCGGCACCGTGCCCGCAAGGATGCCGAGTTGCTTCTCCTTCTCGGCGGTCTGCTTGCGGGCCTCCTCGGCACGGTCCGAGCTGTTCTCCAGCTCGGACCGTTGATCTTCGAGCCCCTGCTTCTCGTCTTGAAGACGCTGGGTACGGTTGTCCAGTTCATCGAGGATGCGAACAAGATCTTCCTGGCGTGCGCCGCGCAGGGCACTGCTTCCGTTGCTGTTGGACGCGACCTGCACGGCGAGGCCGAAGCCCAGGCCGAACAGCAGGAGCGCGACGATGAGTTGGGCCCGGGTGACCCGCGGCGGCCACACGCTCTTCGCCAGGCGCTGACGGCCGGTCACCGCGGCAACCGGCTGCTCGGCCCCCTCGGGTGACCGCGCGGCCCCGGGAGCCGGCGCAGGGATCTCCTGCGGAAGCTCCCGGCGCAGCCGGTGCTCGGGCCCCGGCCCGCGCCCGTGCTCGGGACCGCGCTCGTGTCGCGGACCTCGCTCGTCCTGAGGACCCTGCTGGTGCCGGAGACCATGTTCGTCCTGAGGACCCTGCTGATGCTGAGGACCCTGCTGATGCTGGGGACCTCGCTCGTGCCTCGGATCCGGCCGGCGGTCGGGGCCCTGCTCACGTGCGCGGTCGTCCGCACGCCGAGGCTCCTGCGCATGCTCGGGACCCCGCTGATGACGGGGTCGCAGTTCGTGACGGGGAGCCCGCTCATGCCTGGCGTGCAGCTGGTGCCGGGGACCCGGCTCACGGCTGGGGCCTTGCTCTGGCCGGGGCTCCTGTTCCCGCTCGGAGTCCTGCCCGCGCCTGGGGCCCTGGCGCTGTCCGGAGTCCTGGCCCTGCCCGGGCTCCTGGCGCTGCTCGGGGTCCTGCCCACGCTCGGAGTCCTGGCCACGCCCGGAGTCCTGGCCCTGCCCGGAGTCCTGCTCGTGCTCGGGATCCCGCTCAGGCCTGGGGGTCACGTCGTCGTTGCTCATCCCCATCACGCCCGGAACACGTGCCGGCGGATCGCCGCGGCGTTGGAGAAGATCCGGATTCCGAGGACGACCACGACACCGGTGGACAGCTGCGCGCCGACGCCCAACTTGTCGCCGAGGAACACGATCAGTGCCGCCACCACCACGTTCGACAGGAACGACACGACGAACACCTTGTCGTCGAAGATGCCGTCGAGCATGGCCCGAAGACCGCCGAACACGGCGTCCAGCGCCGCGACGACGGCGATCGGGAGATACGGCTCGACGACTGCTGGAACCTCGGGCCGAACCAGCAGGCCGACCACGACTCCGACGACGAGGCCCAGTACGGCGATCACGATGTGCCCTTCCCTGTGCTCTGTTGTGCTGTACGTACGATCACACTCGGTGCTGCGGGCAGCCGGACGTCGCCCTCGGTGGAAATGGCCGTCCGGATCCCGTAGTTCTGCTGCAGCGCATGCAGGTACAGCCCGTCGGCGCTGTTCTGGAAGCTGGTGCTCAGCCGCTGGCCGTCCCCCACCGCGAGCACCGTGTACGGCGGCACCAGCGGTCTGTTGTCGACCAGTATCGCGTCTCCCGCGGCCCTGATCGCCGAGAGGGCCGTCAGCCGCTGCCCGTTGATCGCGATCGCCTCGGCCCCCGACTCCCACAGCCCATTGACGACGCGCTGCATGTCGCGGTCGCGGACGCGCCCGGTGTCGGAGAAGCCGGAGGTCTCGCGAGGATTGCCGTCACCGCCCGTGGTGGCTTCCTTCGCGTCGTTCACGACGAGCTTCACGCCGGGCCCGTGCACGGCGACGGCACCCGACAGGATGCCCACGAGGTCGTTTCCGCCCCCGCGGTTCTTGAGGGCCGCACGCTGCCGCGCGCTCACGTCGTCACGCAGGTCGTCGACCGAGGCCTCCAGCTTGTCCGCAGCCGCCGTCTCCCGCTGGACGCGGTCGATCAGTTCCTGACGCTCCTTGGCGACCGTCGGGGCCGCGATACGGGCCTGCGCGGCGCCCACGGTCACCACGAGGGCGGCGAGCACGAGCCCGGCCGCGAGACCGAGCTTGGCGCGCACCGTCCTGGGCATGCCACCGGCGCCCTCGGCCTTCTTCCGGGCGGCGGCCTCGGCGTATCCGTCGTCGAGGCTGTGATCCATGACGTTGGTGAGCAACGACATGGACGCGTCCGGACGCCTGGGGCGCGCGGGTGTGCTCCGAACGGGGGGCGGCTGCGGCATGCCGCACATCGTCGCACGTCGCGCGTGATACCTCCGAATGGCCCCACCGGCGTGCCGGACAGGCCCCCTTGGGGACACATGTCCGGCACGCGCGCGTGGGGGGTGTTTTATCGGCCGGCGCTGTCCACGACCGCCGACCACTCGTCCAGCAGGGCCTGCGCGGAAGCATCGTCGGGGCCCTCGGCCCACAGATGCGTGACGGCCTCGGCAGGGTCGGGCAGTACCAGCACCCACCGCCCGTCCGCCTCGACGACCCGCACGCCGTCGGTCGTGTCCACGAAGCGCTCACCGGCCGCCTCCACGACCCGGCGCATCACGAGCCCCTTGACGGCCCACGGGGTCGCGAGATCGCGCTTGAGGACGTGCGCCCGCGGAATCCGCGCGTCGATCTGGCTGAGGGTGAGCTGCGTACGGGCCACGAGCCCGATGAGCCGTACGAAGGCCGCCGTCCCGTCGAAGACGCTGCTGAACTCCGGCACGATGAACCCACCGCGTCCGTCGCCACCGAAGATCGTCGACTCGTCCTGTCCCACCCGCGTGAGGTCGTCGGGCGAGGTGGTGGTCCACTCGACCTGGGTCCCGTGGTACGCCGCCACCTGTTCGGCGATCCTCGTGGTGGTCACAGGCAGCGCCACCCGCCCGCTGCGCCGCTCGGCGGCCACCAGGTCGAGCATGACCAGCAGCGCCCGGTCGTCCTCGACGATCCGCCCCTTCTCGTCGACGAGCGACAGCCGCTCGCCCACGGGGTCGAACCGCACGCCGAAGGCCGCCCGCGACGACGCCACGATCTCACCGAGCCGTACCAGCCCCGATCGCCGCGCCTCGATGGACTCCGTGGGCCGGGACTCGTCGAGACCCGGGTTGATCGTCAGCGAGTCCACCCCCAGCTTGCCCAGCAGGCTGGGCAGGACGAGGCCGGCGCTGCCGTTGGAGGCGTCCACGACCACCTTGAGGCCCGAGTCGGCGATGCCCGAGGTGTCGACACTCCGCAGCAGCGAACCGGTGTACGAGTCGAAGACGCTGGACGGGAAGTACAGGTCCCCGATCTCACCGGGGAAGGCCCGCCGGTACTCCTGCCGCCCGAACACCCGGTCCAGCTTCCGCTGACCAGCCTGCGACAGATCAGCGCCCTGCCCGTCGAAAAACATGATGTCGACGGAGTCCGGCACACCGGGAGACGTCCGGATCATGATGCCGCCGGCGCTGCCCCGCGCGGTCTGCTGCCGGGCGACGGGCAGCGGGACGTTCTCCAGGTCGCGTACGTCGATGGCGCTGGCCTGGAGCGCGGAGATGACCGCACGCTTCAGCGCACGCGCGCCACGGGAGTGGTCGCGGGCCGTGGTGACCGTGGACCCCTTCTTCAGCGTGGTCGCATAGGCCCCGGCCAGCCGCACCGCCAGTTCCGGGGTGATCTCGACGTTCAGGATCCCGGAGACGCCACGGGCGCCGAACAGATGCGCCTGGCTCCGCGACTCCCAGATGACCGAGGTGTTGACGAACGCCCCGGCCTCGATGGTCTTGAACGGGTAGACCCGGACATTGCCCTGCACGATCGATTCTTCACCGATGAGGCACTCATCGCCGATGACGGCGCCGTCCTCGATCCGTGCCGCGCGCATGATGTCGGTGTTCTTTCCGACCACACAGCCCCGAAGATTGCTGTGCTGGCCGATGTACACGTTGTCGTGGACGACGGCCTTGTGCAGAAAGGCCCCGCTCTTGACGACGACGTTCGAGCCGACGACCGTGTGCTCCCTGATTTCGGCGCCGGCCTCGACCTTGGCGTAGTCACCGATGTAGAGCGGCCCGCGCAGCACGGCGTCGGGGTGCACCTCCGCGCCCTCGGCCACCCAGACGCCCGGGGAGATCTCGAAACCGTCGATCTCGACGTCGACCTTGCCCTCCAGGACGTCGGCCTGCGCCTTCACATAGCTCTCGTGGGTACCGACGTCCTCCCAGTAGCCCTCGGCGACATAGCCGTAGATCGGCTTGCCCTCCTTCATCAGCTGAGGGAAGACATCACCGGACCAGTCGACAGGAACATCCGGCTCGACGTAGTCGAAGACCTCGGGCTCCATGACATAGATGCCCGTGTTCACGGTGTCGGAGAAGACCTGGCCCCAGGTCGGCTTCTCGAGGAAGCGCTCGACCTTTCCCTCTTCGTCGACGATCGTGATACCGAATTCCAGAGGATTGGGCACACGGGTCAGACAGACGGTGACCAGGGCGCCCTTTTCCTTGTGGAAGTTGACCAGATCGGTGAGATCGAAGTCGGTCAGGGCATCACCGGAGATGACGAGGAACGCGTCGTCCTTGAGTGCTTCCTCTGCGTTCTTGACGCTCCCGGCGGTACCGAGTGGCTTCTCCTCGTTGGCATAGGTGAGCTCCATCCCGAGCTCCTCGCCGTCACCGAAGTAGTTCTTGACCAATGAGGCCAGAAATTGAACCGTGACCACGGTTTCGTTGAGCCCATGCCTTTTGAGCAGCCTCAGCACATGCTCCATGATCGGGCGGTTGACCACCGGCAGGAGCGGCTTGGGCATGCTTGAAGTCATGGGGCGAAGGCGGGTGCCCTCGCCTCCGGCCATTACGACGGCCTTCATGTCGGAAGCGTCCTCCTCGAAGAGACGACGGTCCAGCCGACTTCACCCGTCTGGATTGTCCCGCAGTTTCCCGGCGCGGGTCTTCGATCCTCGGGGGCCGCCAATCGGCGAGCTCAATCGGCCTTGGCATCCGCTCGGACAAGGCGGCGGACCTGGACCACGTAGAGAACTCCTGCCCACCAGTACAGGGTTGTACCCCACCCGGCGAACGCCCATCCGAAAATAGCAGCGAGTGACGCGATCCAACCATGCCCGTCACTGAGAAGCAGCAGTGGGAAGGCGTACATCAGGTTGAAGGTAGCGGCCTTCCCCAGGAAGTTCACCTGGGGCGGCGGATACCCGTGCCGTCTGAGGATGCCCACCATCACCAGGAGGACCAGCTCACGCGCCACCAGGATCCCGGTCAGCCACAGGGGCAGGATGCCGCGCCAGGTCAGGCCGACCAGCGTCGACGCGATGTAGAGCCGGTCAGCCGCGGGGTCCAGAAGCCGGCCGAGGCTGCTGATCTGGTTCCAGCGCCGGGCGAGTTTGCCGTCCAGGTAGTCGCTGACCCCGCTCAGGACGAGGATGAACAGCGCCCAGCCGTCGCTCTTGGGCCCGCCGAACTCGGGCCTGAGGATCAACCACAGGAAGATGGGCACGCCGACGAGACGCGCCATACTGAGGATGTTCGGGATGGTGAGGACCCGGTCCGTCTGGACACGGGTCTCCTGGACCTCCACCCGGGGGCCTCCTGCGGAAAAGAGCCAACGATGCCCCCTGACCTTACCCGCCCCGTTCACGACGCGATGCGGAGGGGTCGGCACAGCGTCCCTGAACGCAGAAAGCCCCCGTACCGAATGGTACGGGGGCTTTCTCAAAATTTGTTCGGCGGCGTCCTACTCTCCCACAGGGTCCCCCCTGCAGTACCATCGGCGCTGTAAGGCTTAGCTTCCGGGTTCGAAATGTAACCGG
>NZ_JBIARC010000023.1:0-126326 GCF_042889625.1 Streptomyces sp. NPDC002573
GCACATGGACGATCAACCCAGCCACCGCATAGACCGAGGGGCCACCCGGCCCACGGCCGGGCAGCCCCTCAGCAAGATCTTCATGACTCTTCTAGGCGCTGCGCGGCCGACGGCCGGTCAGCGGCGCTTGCGGCGCAGCAGGCGCGGCAGGGCCGCCGGGATCGGACGACGGGTCACCGCCGGGCTCGGCGGCGGGGGAGCGGCCTGGGAGTCGGACGGCAGCGGGAGCGTCGCGCCCCGCGGCTCCAGGCGCAGCACCCGGCACTCACGGCGCCAGCGCTCGGGCATGTCCTCGCCGTCGGGGGCGTTCAGCCGCTTGCCCTTCAGCTCGGCGACCGCGGCCTCCCACTCCGGCGATCCCGGGGGCAGCTCCACCACGCGCGCGGGCCAGGTGACGATCCGGCCGCCCTTGTCCTTGCTGCGGACCGTGACGACCGCCTCGCCCCCGTGGGTCAGGCCGGCCAGCGGCTGCTCGCCGGGGCCGTCGCCCACCACGCACGCCGCGCCCTCGTGCCATACATGCCACAGCGCACGCGCGGGCGCGACCTGGGGGTGCGCGCCGGTGTGCGGCACGGCCTCGACCCAGATCAGCCCGGACTTCTTGGTGGCCTCCTCGACGAGGGCCCTCTCGAGCAGCTCGCTTGTCATGCGCTCAGCCTAGTGCCGCCTTTGGTGGGCGCCGCGCCCGTCAGGGCCTCACAGCCAGCCGTTCCGCTTCAGCGTGCGGTGGATGCCGACACAGATGGCCACCGTGATGCCCATGATCACGGGGTACCCGTACTTCCAGTGCAGCTCGGGCATGTACTTGAAGTTCATGCCGTACACACCGCAGACCATCGTCGGTACGGCGATGATCGCGGCCCACGCCGTGATCTTGCGCATGTCCTCGTTCTGTGCGACGGACGCCTGCGCCAGGTTGGCCTGGAGGATCGAGTTCAGCAGCTCGTCGAAGCCGAGGACCTGCTCCTGCACCCGGGCGAGGTGATCGGCGACATCTCGGAAGTACTTCTGGATGTCGGGGTCGATCAGCCGCATCGGCCGCTCGCTCAGCAGTTGCATGGGCCGCAGCAGCGGAGCCACGGCCCGCTTGAACTCCAGCACCTCACGCTTGAGCTGGTAGATCCGGCTTGCGTCGGTGCCCCGGGGGGCTCCCTTGCGGCCGGCCGAGAACACCTCCGTCTCCACGTCGTCGATGTCCACCTGCACCGCGTCCGCCACCGCGATGTATCCGTCGACGACATGGTCGGCGATCGCGTGCAGCACGGCCGACGGGCCCTTGGCGAGCAGCTCGGGATCGTCCTGCAGCCGGCGCCGCAGCTGCCGCAGCGAGCCCTGTCCGCCGTGCCGGACGGTGATGAAGAACTCCCGCCCGGTGAAGCACATGACCTCACCGGTCTCGACGACCTCGCTGGTGGCGGTCAGCCGGTCGTGCTCGACGTAGTGGATGGTCTTGAAGACGGTGAAGAGGGAGTCGTCGTAGCGCTCCAGCTTGGGGCGCTGGTGCGCCTGCACCGCGTCCTCCACGGCCAGCGGGTGCAGCCCGAACTCGCTTGCGATACCGGCGAATTCCGCGTCGGTCGGCTCGTGCAGCCCGATCCACACGAAGCCGCCGTCGCGCCGCACCAGCCGCATCGCCTCGTGCGGGGTCAGCGGCTTCGCCGTGTCGATCCGGACCCCGTCGCGGTAGACGGCGCAGTCGACGACGGCGGAGGGCGTCGCGGGGTCCCGCGTGGTGTCGTACGCGCCGGTCTCCTTGCGCAGTGCGGGTCGGGTCGGGCGGACCGCGGCGCGCAGGTCACGGATCATGGACATGGCAGGCTCCTTCGCGACGAGCGACGAAGGCCCCGGCGACGGGTGGAACTGCCCGGAATGGGGACGTCCTGACGATTCGTCTCCGCCATTTCGGCAGGAGAGGTTTGGCACGTCCGCAAAGCGGGGAGCACCGCACCGTCGCGGTCGTGGGCTTCGCTGCAGGTTCAGATCAGACAGATCAGGTGAAACGAAACGAAGTGCTCTTCCGCGGTGCGCGACGGGATTCCGGGCGGGTCCCCCGGGGAGCCGCACGAAAACTTGACGCGCAAGTGAGAGGTGGCAGCCGGCCAGAGCAGCTACATCAGCGGTCGGAAGAGCGGGTGGTACTGCACGGTCGACTTCGATCCATGCCAGCCCCACCTCCTCCGGCCGGTCCCTGGTGGGGGACGATCCATCTCCCCTTAGGGGAGTCTCACGGTGTCGGGACTCGATCGCACCGCTTCTGCAGGCTGCCCGACCACCGGCCTAGAGTATCAGCTGACCGAAGTGTCAAGGT
The DNA here is from genome assembly GCF_042889625.1 of Streptomyces sp. NPDC002573. Classification (NCBI taxonomy): domain Bacteria; kingdom Bacillati; phylum Actinomycetota; class Actinomycetes; order Kitasatosporales; family Streptomycetaceae; genus Streptomyces; species Streptomyces sp. NPDC002573. The sequence goes on from NZ_JBIARC010000023.1 coordinate 2,309, forward strand.
GCCGCTTTGCCTGGTACTGACGAGTTCTATGCTCGCGGCATGGTTGATGTTCTTCCTCTGGTCGAGGCACGGTTGCGCACCGCGCTCGGCGAGCCGGACGCCCGCGCGGCGGTCACCTTCCTCGGCACGGACCGCATCGAGGTACTGCGTTTCCGGGACGACTCCAGGGAGGGCGCCGTCCTGCGCTACGCCACCCTCGGCATGTCCGCCCAGCCGATGACGGACCCCACCGCGATGCTCGCGGACCCCGTCAAGGGCCCCCGGGTCGAGCTGGTGCTCTCCGTCCGGGGCGGCCTCGCCGACACCGACAAGGTGCTCCGCCCGCTCGCCGTACTGGCCGCGTCCCCGCAGGTCGAGGGCGTGGTGGTGGCCCCCGGCGCCTCGCTGGACGTCGGTGAACCGCTGTGGCCGGGCGCCCCGTTCAGCTCCGTCCTGGTCGCCGAGCCCGGCGGTCTGGTCGAGGACCTGGAGCTGGATGCGCCCCTCGACCCCGTACGGTTCCTGCCGCTGCTGCCGATGACCCCGAACGAGGCAGCCTGGAAGCGGGTGCACGGTGCCCAGGCCCTTCAGGAGCGCTGGCTGACGAACGGGACGGACCTGCGGGATCCGTCCCGCAGGTCCGTCCCGCTGGACTGACCCCGCAGTGAGCAAGCTCACCCAACCGGTGGCCGGAAACTGTCAGTTGGGTCGGCCGGGTCGGTCGGTCAGCCGGCGAAGACGCTGACGCTGTCCTGCGCGGCGTGGCGCGGCTCCAGCTCCTCCGCCTCGTGCGTGAGCGCGTTGCGCCGTACGAGGACCACGAGCCCGCCCACCAGGGCGGTGGCCGCCGCCACCACGAACGGCAGGTGGATGTCGCTCCACTCCTCGATCTTCGGCGCGAGGTAGGGGGCGGCCGCGGCGGCGAACCACCGCACGAAGTTGTAGCCGGCGCTGGCCACCGGGCGCGGAGCGTCCGAGACCCCGAGGGCCAGCTCGGTGTAGACGGTGTTGTTCACGCCGATGAAGGCGCCGGACAGGACGGTGCAGACGACGGCGGTGGTGTGGTCGCCGTAGCCGAGCACGGCGACGTCGGCCGCCAGCAGCACCAGGGAGCCGCCGAGCACCTTCAGCGAGCCGAAGCGCTCCTGCACGCGCGGCGCCACGATCACCGAGAAGACAGCGAGCAGCAGGCCCCAGCCGAAGAACACGGCACCCGACTTGTACGGCGTCATGTTCAGCACGAACGGCGTGAAGGCCAGCACGGTGAAGAACGTGTAGTTGTAGAAGAACGCGGAGACCGCCACGGAGGCGAGACCGCCGTGGCCGAGCGCCTTGACCGGGTCGAGCAGTGAGGTCTTCCGCGCGGGCTTGGGCTGCTCCTTCAGGAACGCCGTGATGCACAGGAAGCCGATTGCCATCAGGGTGGCCGTGCCGAAGAACGGGTAGCGCCAGCTGCTGTTGCCGAGCAGGGCGCCCAGCAGGGGGCCGCAGGCCATGCCGAGGCCGAGGGCCGACTCGTACAGCAGGATCGCCGCGGCGCTGCCGCCTGCCGCCGCCCCGACGATGACGGCGAGGGCCGTGGAGACGAACAGCGCGTTGCCGAGGCCCCAGCCGGCCCGGTAGCCGACGAGCTGGGCCACCGAGTGCGAGGTGCCCGCGAGGCCCGCGAAGACCACCACGAAGGCGAGCCCGAGCAGCAGTGTCCTGCGGCCGCCGATCCGGCTGGAGACGAAGCCGGTGACCAGCATCGCGACGGCGGTGATCAGGAAGTACGAGGTGAAGAGCAGGGAGACCTGGCTGGGCGTCGCCTGGAGGCCCTTGGCGATGGACGGCAGGATCGGGTCGACGAGTCCGATGCCCATGAAGGCGACGACGGACGCGCCCGCGGTCGCCCATACGGCCTTCGGCTGGCGCAGGATGCCGCCGGCCCCCGCGTCGAACGGATCCGCCCCGTCCTCCGTGGCGGCGGCCACCCCTGTACTGCTGCTCATGAGTCTCCTCGCAGTCCTCGGCCCGCTGGTCGGCTCGGGGTCGGCCCAACGGTCGGGCTAGTAGTTGGCATATACACATATTAAGTTAGAGTGGCTAATAAATGCAACCCACACCTACTTCGGGCCGGTGAAGGGCGACGTGCGGGCACACGCCGGACGGGTGATCGTCCTTGACGCGGCGCGGGACGGGGAGGACCGTGGGGCCCTATGAGGGGCGAACCCAGTTGCCCGAAGTGTGGTGGCCGGGTCAGGGCTCCCGGACTCTTCGCCGATTCCTGGCAGTGCGATGTGCACGGGCACGTGCATCCGCTGCAGCCCGTGATCCCGCCCAGCGTCGAGGCCCTCAGCGTCGTGGTGCACCGCGCCCGCGTGCCGGTGTGGATGCCGTGGCCGCTGCCGGTGGGCTGGCTGTTCACGGGCGTGGGCTACGCCGGTGACGACCGCAGCGGCGGCCGTGCCACCGCCGTGGCGTGCTCGGGTCCCGGGCCGCTCGGCGGCGTGGGCGAGCTGATCCTCGTCGCCGAGGAATTGGGTGTGGGTCTCGGCGCGCGCTACGCGGGTGTCGACGGCCCGGACCCCGGCCCCTATCTGAACGTCGAGAAGCCGCCCCAGGCCAAGGTGCTGGCCGCCGGACGCCCCACCCCGCTGTGGCATGTCACGGGCACCCCCGACGACCGGGCGGTCTTCGCGGGCGAGGCGCGCGGGCTGTGGCTGTGGGCGGTCGTCTGGCCCGAGCAGACGGGCATGCTGATGTACGACGAACTGGTGCTGACCGATCTGCGCGACGCGGGGGCCGAGGTGGACCTGCTCCCGATCGGGGCGCTGTCGCCGCGCCTGCTCGAACCGTGACGACCGGGTGCTGTCCGTAGGGGGCGCCGACTGGTTGCGGGTGTGACGGGGACGCAGAAAATCCCGTTATCCTTGAGCGTCCCCTTCCGTCCCGTCATCGCCTGGAGTCCGTGTCGTGCGCATCGATCTGCACACCCACTCCACCGCGTCCGACGGCACGGACACCCCGGCCGAGCTGGTGCTGCGCGCCGCCGCCGAGGGGCTGGACGTCATCGCGCTCACCGACCACGACACCACCCGCGGCCACGCCGAGGCGATCGAGGCGCTGCCCGAGGGCCTGACCCTCGTCACCGGAGCCGAACTCTCCTGCCGGTGGAACGGCATCAGCATGCACATGCTGGCGTACCTCTTCGACCCCAAGGAGCCCCGCCTGCTCGCCGAGCGCGAACTGGTCCGGGACGACCGCGTCCCGCGGGCCCACGCCATGATCGCCAAGCTCCGGGAGCTGGGCGTGCCGATCACCTGGGAGCAGGTGGCCAGGATCGCCGGCGACGGCTCGGTCGGACGCCCGCATCTCGCCTCCGCGCTGGTCGAACTGGGTGTCGTGGACAGCGTCTCGGACGCCTTCACGCCCGAGTGGCTGGCCGACGGCGGACGTGCGTACGTCGAGAAGCACGAGACGGATCCCTTCGAGGCGATCCGGCTGGTCAAGGCCGCGGGCGGGGTCACCGTCTTCGCGCATCCGGCCGCCTCGAAGCGGGGCCGGACCGTGCCGGAGTCCGCCATCGCCGATCTCGCCGCCGCCGGTCTCGACGGCATCGAGGTCGACCACATGGACCACGACCCGGCGACCCGGGCGCGGCTGCGCGGCCTCGCGCAGGAGCTGGGACTCCTCACCACGGGCTCCTCCGACTACCACGGCAGCCGCAAGACCTGTGTCCTCGGCGAGTACACCACCGATCCCGAGGTGTACGGGGAGATCACCCGCCGGGCCACCGGGGCGTTCCCGGTGCCGGGGACCGGCGGACGCCGTGGCGTCCAGCCCTGCCGCAGTCCGCTGTAGCCCTCCGCGGTTCCCTCCACCCCTCTGTCCCGGAGGCACCCGGCCGTCCGCCGCCGTGCCCCCGCCCTGCCGCGCCCGCGCGGTGACCGCCCCCAGCGGCCGTGGCCCGTCCGCCACGCGTCCGCTCCGTATCTCTGTGCAAGGCCCCCATGTTCGACGTCGCCGTCTTCGGTTCCCTCTTCCTCACCCTCTTCGTGATCATGGATCCCCCCGGGATCACCCCGATCTTCCTCGCGCTCACCGCCGGCCGTCCGGCCAAGGTGCAGCGGCGGATGGCGTTCCAGGCCGTCTGCGTGGCCGGCGGTGTCATCGCCGTCTTCGGCGTGCTCGGCCATCAGATCCTGAACTACCTCCATGTCTCCGTCCCCGCGCTGATGATCGCGGGCGGACTGCTCCTCCTGCTCATCGCCCTCGATCTGCTCACCGGCAAGACGGACGAGCCCAAGCAGACCAAGGACGTCAATGTCGCCCTCGTGCCGCTCGGCATGCCGCTGCTCGCCGGTCCGGGCGCTATCGTCTCGGTGATCCTGGCGGTCCAGAAGGCCGACAGCGTGGGCTCCCAGGTGTCCGTGTGGACGGCGATCCTGGCGATCCATGTCGTGCTGTGGCTGGTGATGCGCTACTCGTTGCTGATCATCCGGGTGATCAAGGACGGCGGTGTGGTCCTGGTGACCCGGCTCGCGGGCATGATGCTCTCCGCGATCGCCGTGCAGCAGATCATCAACGGGATCACCCAGGTCGTCCGCGCGAGCTGAGCGACCGGGCGGGACCCGGGAACGCGCGAAGCCCCGTACGGAGGTTCCGTACGGGGCTTCGAAGTCTGACCGTGGTGATGCTCGTGAAGCGTGCTGCTTATGAGGCGGTCGGGTCGGCCGGGCGGATCCAGAGTCGCTGCCCGATGGCGGCGGCCTGCTGAACGATCTGCTTGACGGAGGCGGCGTCCACGACGGTGGTGTCCACGGGCGTGCCGTCGACGTCGTCGAGTCGCATGATTTCGAAGCGCATAGGGCTTCTCCCTTCGTCTGGTCATCCTCCTGAGGAGAACTACTGGCGTACGGGGCGCGGGGCGTCGTTGCCCGCTTCCTCTGTAGTCAACGGGATGCTTGTTACAAACATTCCCTACGCTAAGGAAATTTTTCGTGTCCCTAATTACCGACCGGTAGGTCGGTGGAAAGACGCAGGTCGCGGTGGTGAACGTGAGTTCATGGGGCACCGATCGGGATCGGTTGTGTCCGCAGCGTGACCGCCAGGACAATGGAGGCATATGAACGACGACCTGGCGGCGCTCGGCGCCCGTATCGACCGCACCAACGAGTTGCTCCAGCGCATGCTCGCCGAGGTGGCGAAGACGCCCTCGACCCATGCGATCTTCGTCGACGCCGGCTATCTGTACGCGGCGGCGGGACGGCTCGTCGCCGGGACCGAGGACCGCCGGGCCTTCGACCTCGATGCCGAAGGGCTGATCGAGGCCCTCATCGACAAGGCCCGCACGATCTTCGCGGACAGCCGGTTGCTGCGCGTGTACTGGTACGACGGCGCGCGACGCCGCATCCACACGGCGGAGCAGCAGTCCATCGCCGAGCTCCCCGATGTCAAGGTGCGCCTCGGCAACCTCAACGCCAACAACCAGCAGAAGGGCGTCGACTCCCTGATCCGGACCGACCTGGAGTCACTGGCCCGGCACCGGGCCATCAGCGACGCGGCGCTCATCGGGGGCGACGAGGACCTGGTGTCGGCGGTCGAGGCGGCGCAGGGCTACGGGGCGCGGGTGCACCTGTGGGGGATCGAGGCCCCCGAGGGCCGCAACCAGGCGGAGCCGCTGCTGTGGGAGGTCGACAGCCAGCGCACCCTCGAACTCGAGTTCTTCAAGCCGTACGTGACCCGGCGGACGGCCGCGGCCTACGAGGCGTCCTCCGCGGCCCGTCCCACGCGTGACGACGTCCGCTTCGTGGGCGCGCAGATCGCCACGAAGTGGCTCGCGGCCCGGGGCCGGGAGTCGCTGGCGGACCTGCTGCCCGGCCACCCGTATCTGCCCGGCTCCGTCGACCAGGACCTGCTGGTGGAGGCGGAGGGCCTGCTTCAGTACTCCCTGCGCGGCCAGTCGGACCTGCGGCGCTCGCTGCGGGACGGCTTCTGGGAGTACTTGCAGGGGCAGTACTGACCTAGGGCCCCGGGGGGCGTCCGGGGGCGCGAACCGGCGGCCCGGCGCCGGCTGTCTGCGGGCGCGAACCCGCCGTTATGCGTGCCGGTCCCAGAAGGCCGCGAGGGCCTCGGCCGTCGGTTCGGGCCGGTCCGTGTTGGGGGAGTGCTCCGCGTGCGGCACCACCGTGCGAAGGGCGCCCAGCCGGGCCGCCATGTCGTCCAACAGAGGGATCGGCCAGGTGTCGTCGCGGTCGCCGGACAGGACGTGCACGGGCAGGCCGGCGGCGGCCAGCTCGGCCACACGGTCGGGTTCCTCGCACAGCTGCCGGCCCGTCGCCAGAAGCTGGGCGGGACTGTTGCCGAGCCAGCGGCGGCGCAGGTCCTCCCCGTCGGCGAGTCCCTCGTCGATGTCGGAGGAGTCGGCCTCCCCAGGGGGGTCCATGGCCTGGATGGCGTCCCAGACCTGGGCCATGTCCAGGAGGGTGAGGGCCTCCCGCAGTTGCTTCACCCGCAGCTGCTGAGGGACGGAGATCTCGGCGGGGCCGGAGGCCATGAGGGTGAGCGAGACGAACGGGGAGGCGTCCAGGAGGACTGCGGCCCTGGCGATCTGACCGCCGAGGGAGTGTCCGAGGAGATGCACCGGCGCACCGAGGGCGTGCGCCTGCGCGAGCACGTCCCGGGCCAGCTCGCTCTGTGCGTACGGCGCCTCGTCGTCCCGGGGCCCCGGGGACTCGTACTGACCCCGCCCGTCGACGGCGACCGTCCGATACCCGGCCGCCGCGAGCAGCGGCTGTACGACGATGAAGTCCTCCTTGCTCCCGGTGAATCCGGGGAGCAACAGGGCGGTCCCCTTCACCCGCGAGGTCGCCGCGTCCGCCATGAGCACGGCGAACTCGCCGCGCTCCGTGGCGAGCCGGTGGGCCCGGACACCGGGGGGCGGGACAAAGCTGGGGGGACGGCTCATGGGGGGAGGTTACCGGGCGGTCGGGGGAGGGCGGAGGCGGGGGCGGGAGGCGTCCGGATGTACAGGCGGTGAGCACGCCGATGGCCCGCCCCCGGCGTGGGGACGGGCCATCGGCGTCTCAGCTGTCGGGCTGTCTCAGCCCTCGGCGGACTGGGCGGCCTTGCGCGTACGGCGGCGCGGCTTGGCCTCCGCGTCGTCCGCCTGCGCCGGGATCTCCGCCTCCACGGCTGCCGCCGCCTTGCGGGTCCGGCGGCGCGGCTTGGCCTCGGCCTCCTCGGCCGCCTGCGCGGGGATCGCGGCCTCGGCCTCGACGGTCTCGACGGCCTTGCGGGCGCGGCGGCGCGGCTTGGCCTCCGCGGCCTCCGCGGTGTCCGCAGCCTCGGCGGGAGCCGCTTCCGCGGTCTTGCGGGTGCGGCGGCGGGGCTTGGCCTCCGCGGCCTCCGCGGCCTCGACGACGGCCTCGGCGGGAGCCGCTTCCGCGGTCTTGCGGGTGCGGCGGCGGGGCTTGGCCTCCGCGGCCTCCGCGGCCTCCGCGGCCTCGACGACGGCCTCGGCGGCCTTGCGCGTACGGCGCGACTTGGCCGGAGCCTCGCCCTCGACCGTGTCGATAACGGCCTCGGCGGCCTTGCGGGTGCGGCGGCGCGGCTTGGCCTCCGCGGCCTCCGCGGTGTCCACGGCGACCGTCTCGGGCGCGGCCTCGGCGGCCTTGCGGGTGCGGCGGCGCGGCGTGGCCTCCGCGGCCTCCGCGGTGTCCACAGCGGCCTCCGCGGCTGCGGGAGCGGTCTCCGTGGCCTCGGCGGGGGCGGCCGGAGCCGTCTCCGCGGCCTTGCGGGTGCGGCGGCGGCGCGGCGTGGCCTCCGCGGCCTCCGCGGTGTCCACAGCGGCCTCCGCGGCTGCGGGAGCGGTCTCCGTGGCCTCGGCGGGGGCGGCCGGAGCCGTCTCCGCGGCCTTGCGGGTGCGGCGGCGGCGCGGCTTCACCGGCTCGGCGGTGTCCACCACGGCCTCGGCCGCCTCCGGCACGACCGCCGGCTCCACAGTCTCCGTCACCGCGACGGTCTGCTCCGGCGTCACTCCGCCGCGCGTGCGGCGACGGCGGCGCGGGGTGCGCGGCTCCACGGCCTCGGCCGTGTCGTCCGGCGTGCTCGTGACCTCCGGCGCGCCCGTGGCGGCCGACGGGTCCAGCGGCGCTCCGCCCCGCGTACGACGGCGACGGCGCGGCGTACGCGCCGGACGCTCGCGCTCCGCGGGTGCGGGCGCGGGGGCCGAGGCGCGGCGGCCGCGCGGCCCACGGCCGCCCGTCTCGCCGAGGTCCTCCAGCTCCTCCGCCGCGAGCCCGGCGCGCGTGCGCTCCGAGCGCGGCAGCACGCCCTTCGTGCCCTCGGGGATGCCGAGGTCGGTGAAGAAGTGCGGGGAGGTGGAGTACGTCTCCACGGGGTCGTGGAACTTCAGCTCCAGCGCCTTGTTGATCAGCTGCCAGCGCGGGATGTCGTCCCAGTCGACGAACGTGATCGCCGTACCCGACGCGCCCGCGCGGCCCGTACGGCCGATGCGGTGCAGATAGGTCTTCTCGTCTTCGGGGGACTGGTAGTTGACGACGTGCGTGACGCCCTCGACGTCGATGCCGCGCGCGGCCACGTCGGTGCAGACGAGCACGTCCACCTTGCCGTTGCGGAACGCCCGCAGCGCCTGCTCGCGCGCGCCCTGGCCCAGGTCGCCGTGGACCGCGCCGGACGCGAAACCGCGCCGCTGGAGCTGCTCGGCGATGTCGGCCGCCGTCCGCTTCGTACGGCAGAAGATCATCGCCAGCCCGCGGCCGTCGGCCTGCAGTATGCGCGCGATCATCTCCGGCTTGTCCATGGAGTGCGCGCGGTAGACGAACTGCGCGATGTTCGCGACGGTGGCGCCCTCGTCGTCCGGCGCCGTGGCACGGATGTGCGTCGGCTGGGACATGTAGCGGCGGGCGAGACCGATGACCGCGCCCGGCATGGTGGCCGAGAACAGCATGGTCTGGCGCTTGGCCGGCAGCATGTCGATGATCTTCTCGACGTCGGGCAGGAAGCCCAGGTCGAGCATCTCGTCGGCCTCGTCGAGCACCAGGCACTTGACGTGCTTCAGGTTCAGCTTCTTCTGGCCGGCCAGGTCCAGCAATCGGCCCGGGGTGCCGACGACCACGTCGACGCCCTGCTTCAGGGCCTCGACCTGGGGCTCGTACGCCCGGCCGCCGTAGATCGCCGTGACCCGCACATTGCGCGCCTTGCCCGCGGTGAGCAGGTCGTTGGTGACCTGCGTGCACAGCTCACGGGTGGGGACGACGACGAGCGCCTGGGGGGCGTCGGTGAGGGCCTCGGGCCTCGCGCGGCCCGCCTCGACGTCCACGGGGACGGTCACGCGCTCCAGGAGGGGGAGGCCGAAGCCGAGCGTCTTGCCGGTGCCGGTCTTCGCCTGGCCGATGACGTCCGTGCCCGAGAGGGCTACGGGAAGCGTCATCTCCTGGATGGGGAAGGGATGGATGATGCCGACGGCTTCCAGGGCCTCGGCCGTCTCGGGAAGGATTCCGAGTTCTCGAAAAGTCGTAGTCAGGGTGCTGCCTCTTCTGTGTGTGCGGTGCGAGGCGAGCGCGGGGGTCGTGACCGTGCCGGATGACGTCGGCCGCTTGGGGGGACGGGCCTGTGGCAGGGGACCACGCCGACGCTCCAGCGCTCGTACCGCTGAGGGTCCCTCCGGATGCCGTACGCACGCTGTCGTACGGGCGAGGAGAGCTGTCGGGTCGGAGCCGATCGGGCCACCGACCGGGCATCCTCATACATGCGGCCCGTCGAGATACGTCAACGTACTCAGCAGGCGCATTACCACCATACCCCGGAATCCCGCACACGCGATGGCCGATTCGGTCACGTAGTCGTCGTCACACTGATTGACCAGGGCCTTCCGAGCGGCGGTGAGCGGGCTATTGTGCGCTTCATGACGACGCCTGACAACGCCGCAGAGGTATCCGCCGAACCCACCGGAGTCGCCGCCCAGGACTGGGCGACCGCCTCTGTCGACCCCCACTACCGCGCCGCGGTCGTGGACCTGCTCGGCGCCCTGGCGTACGGGGAGCTGGCGGCGTTCGAGCGGCTCGCGGAGGACGCGAAACTCGCGCCCACGCTCGCGGACAAGGCGGAGCTGGCCAAGATGGCGTCCGCCGAGTTCCACCACTTCGAGCAGATCCGTGACCGGCTGACCGGGATCGGCGTCGGGCCCACCGAGGCGATGGAGCCGTTCGTCGCGGCGTACGACAGCTTCCACAAGCAGACGGCGCCCTCCGACTGGCTGGAGGGGCTCGTCAAGGCGTACGTGGGCGACTCGATCGCCAGCGACTTCTACCGCGAGGTCGCGGCCCGGCTCGACGTCGACACGCGCGCGCTCGTGCTCGCCGTGCTGGACGACACCGGACACGCGAGCTTCGCCGTCGAGAAGGTGCGCGCCGCGATCGACGCCGACCCGAGGGTGGGCGGCCGGCTCGCGCTGTGGGCGCGGCGGCTCATGGGCGAGGCCCTGTCGCAGTCCCAGCGCGTGGTCGCGGAGCGGGACGCCCTGTCGATGATGCTGGTCGGCGGTGTCGCGGACGGTTTCGACCTCGCCGAGGTCGGCCGGATGTTCTCGCGGATCACCGAGGCGCACACCAAGCGGATGGCGGCCCTGGGCCTGGCGGCCTGACGGCTGCCCGCCCCGGGCGCGCCCGGCGCGGACGCACATGGGGCGGTCACGGTGACGATCACCGATCACCGGACCGCCCGAGCGTGTCGCCGGAGGCGGAGCCGAGGGTGGAGTCTGGGCCGGATCCTGAGCCGGGGCCGGCGTGGCCGCCGGTGTCCCGGGTGCCCGGTCCCGGGCGGTCCGTTCTCAGGCCGTGGCGGACCGGCGCCGAAACCGTTCCGCCGGTCGCAGCAGCAGTGACAGGGAGGCCGCCGCGACGACCAGGGCGCCCAGGAGGATCACCAGGAGGCCCACGGCGCCCAGCGCGCTGTGGGTGACGAAGGCGCCGAAGAGGGCACCCGCCACACCCGTCGACAGCACAAGGGCGCGGGCCGGCAGCCGGTGGGGCAGCCGCTGTGCTGCGACCCAGGCCAGGGCGAGCCCGAGGACGGCGGAGCCGAGCGCTTCCAAGAGCATGAGTGATTCCCTCCCGCACGGCTGCTGCCAGGGCAAATCGGTCGTAGCCGGTCCTACCCCTGGCGCACTGAAGACAATCATCCGCTGTGTGCGGGATGTGCTCCATCTGTGCGAGTCGCATACGCGCGCGGGGGCCGTCGGACCCTGGGAGGCAAGGACGAGGAAGGGGCCCGGCGGCTTGTGCCACCGGGCCCCTTCACTGCTCCGTTCGGATCTACAGCGTGCCGAAGCCCACCTTGCGGGGGGCCGGCTCGCCGATCTCCACGTACGCGAGACGGTCGGCCGGGACCAGGAGCTTGCGGCCGTGCTCGTCGACCAGGCTCAGCAGAGCCGACTTGCCGGACAGCGCCTCGGCCACGACGTGCTCCACCTCCTCGGCGGTCTGACCGCTCTCCAGAACGATCTCGCGGGGCGCGTGCTGCACGCCGATCTTGACCTCCACGGCTTTGTCCCTCCGACGGTCAGTGATGTGCGCGGCCGTCCGCGCCGTACCAGCACACATTAGCCCGGTGAGGGGACGTACACGCTCTGCCCCGGAACGCCAGGAGCGAACAGGCGACGGGAACAAACGACCGTGCGGCCCCACCCGGGTGGCTCCGCACGGTCCGGTTCAGCGGTGCTGCGAGGTCCTGCTCAGTGGTGCTGCTCGTTGCCGTGCAGCGGGAAGCCCGCGATGCCCCGCCAGGCCAGGGACGTCAGCAGCTGCACCGCCTGGTCGCGCGGCACGCTGCGGTCGCTGTGCAGCCAGGAACGCGCCACGACCTGGGCGAGGCCGCCGAGCCCGGAGGCCAGCAGCATCGACTCGGCCCGCGACAGCCCGGTGTCCTCGGCGATGACGTCGCAGATCGCCTCCGCGCACTCGATCGTGACCTTGTCGACGCGCTCGCGCACGGCGGGCTCGTTCGTCAGGTCCGACTCGAAGACCAGCCGGAACGCCCCTCCGTCGTCCTCCACGTACGCGAAGTAGGCGTCCATGGTGGCCCGGACCCGCTGCTTGTTGTCCGACGTCGACGCGAGTGCGGTCCGCACGGCGTGCAGCAGGGCCTCGCAGTGCTGGTCCAGCAGGGCCAGATAGAGGTCGAGCTTGCCCGGGAAGTGCTGGTAGAGCACCGGCTTGCTGACGCCCGCGCGCTCCGCGATGTCGTCCATCGCGGCCGCGTGGTAGCCCTGCGCCACGAAGACTTCCTGCGCGGCACCCAGCAGCTGGTTGCGTCGGGCACGGCGCGGCAGGCGAGTGCCCCGCGGGCGCGCCGCCTCTGTCTGCTCGATGGCTGTCACGCCGCCTCCCAAAATCGTCCACATGCGGTGTGCGCCGCGCCGCCATCGTACTTTTCGGTAACCGTGCTGTGCGCGGTGCGAGCGCAGAATTTCATGGACCGGACGTCGATGAAACCCGTCCGGAGCGCCCCGAACGGGGGCGGGCCGGACGGATCGCCGCACCCGTACCGGCTTGTCCGGTTCCAGGTGATCGTCTTCCTGCCTCACCGATACCCATATCGATCATGCGTTCCACCGGTGCTCAGCGATAGTCGTCCTCGTCGATGGAGACGACACGCTTCTGTTCCACGAGGTCCGCCTCGTTGGCGCGCAGGATCTCCTCCTCGGTCAGCTGCTCGTCTCTCTCCGGGGCGAGCTCCTGGTGCTGGGCGGCGGCGTCGTTCTCGGGGGCCTCCACGTCGAGTTCGTCGGCGACGGTCTCGTCGTCCTCGAACGTCTCGGGATCGGTGGGGTCTACGGCCATGGCGGGCTCCCTTCCCAGAACTCCTGGACGGTTCCTGAAGAGGCAGGGTCCACATGCGGGTGCCCTGTTATGAGCCTAGGAGACACCCGATTCGGATGCTATGTGTGGTGAAGGGGGTCTTCGGGGCCGTCCGGCGTGGTGCGGCGGCCGGTCCGCCGGGCCGTTTCGTCTGTGACCGCGAACACAGGAGCCGCCGTGTGATCGTCTCGTAACATTGCCGCATGTCTTGGACCGAGTTGCCGTCCGTTTCGGCCGCCAATGTACTCCCGAAGGTGGCGCCTGTCCGGGTCGAGGAGGGCGAGCGGCTCAGGTCTGTGGGACTGCCCGGAATCACCCTGACGGTGCGGTCGAGACCGCCCCGGCGCGAGGGTCTGGCGCCCGCGCTGTACGTCCACGGACTCGGCGGTTCCTCCCAGAACTGGTCGGCCCTGATGGCGCTGCTGGACGGGCTCGTCGACGGCGAGGCCCTCGATCTGCCCGGCTTCGGCGACTCCCCGCCGCCGGACGACGGCGACTACTCCGTCACCGGGCACGCGCGCGCGGTCATCCGTTACCTCGACGCGGCCGAACGCGGGCCCGTGCACCTGTTCGGCAACTCGCTGGGCGGCGCCGTCGCCACGCGCGTGGCGGCCGTCCGACCCGATCTCGTCCGTACGCTCACCCTGGTCTCGCCCGCGCTCCCGGAGATCTTCGTGCAGCGCGGCGCGGTGCCCACGGGGCTGCTGGCGCTCCCCGGGGTCGCCGCCCTGTTCACCCGGTACACCAAGGGCTGGACGGCCGAGCAGCGCGTCCTCGGGGTCACGGCGCTGTGTTACGGCGACCCCGGGCGTGTCACCCCGGAGGGCTTCCGCCACGCGGTCGAGGAGATGGAACGGCGGCTGCGGCTGCCGTACTTCTGGGACGCCATGGCCCGCTCGGCGCGCGGCATCGTGAACGCGTACACGCTGGGCGGGCAGCACGGACTGTGGCGCCAGGCGGAGCGGGTCCTCGCACCGACCCTGCTGGTCTACGGCGGCCGGGACCAGCTCGTGGCGTTCCGCATGGCCCAGCGCGCGGCGCGCGCCTTCCGTGACTCCCGGCTGCTGACCCTGCCGGAGGCGGGACACGTGGCCATGATGGAATACCCGGACCTGGTGGCCAGGTCCTTCCGCGAACTCCTCGCGGACGCGGGCGAGTTGCCCGAGGGCGCGGGCGTCGGCGACAGTGGCGCGGTACAGAGCGGATTCGAGTCCGGCGGTGCCGGGACGGGGAGCTGAGGCGCCGCGTGGGACGGCACAGCCGCAAGGGGCGGGGCGACAAGAGGAACACGGACACGGGAGCGGTCCCCGGCATACCGGCGCCGGCCCCGTCGACTCCGTCGGTCCCCGGCATCACCGACACGACACCGACGACGGCCGGCCGCACACCCCCGGGCGCCAGGCCCGCGCCCCGGGACGCGATGGCACACGGCCGGGTGCCCGCGGGCCCGGCCTCGCCGCGCGGCGTGCGTCCCGCCGCCGACGGGACCCCCGCGCGCGGTGTCCCGCGGCTCGCGGACGGCACCCCGGCCCACGGCATGCCCCGCTTCCCTGCCGACGGCACGCCCGCGCAGGGCACCCGCACCGTCCGCGGCGGTCATCCGCAGCAGCGTGAAGCCGGGGGCGGCTGGGGCGAGCTGGGTGGCGGGACGGGGCCCCAGGCAGCGCCCGGCAAGCGCCCCGCGCCCCGGGTCCCGCGCCAGCGGACAGGGCCCGGCCCCCGTCAGGAGTACCTCGACGCCTTCGACCAGGACGCCCCCGACCGGGACGACGACGTCTTCGCGCCCCGCCGCAAGGGCGCCGACGCCCGGACGCCGCTCACCGGTGACCGCGCTCCCGGGGCGAAGGAGGCCCGCACCGCCGACCCCTCGACGACCGGGAACGGCGCGGAACCGGTGGACGACACCCCTCGTGGCGGATCCCGCAAGGGGCGTACGTTCGCCGGTATCGCCGCGGCCGCCGTCGTCACCGCGCTCGCCGTCGTCGTCGCCGGTCAGTTCGTGGGCGGGCGGGGCGGCACCGCCGCGCAGTCGTCCGCCACCGGCCAGGCCCGGGACACCCACGGCTCCGGCCTCGACGGCGATGGCACCCCGAGCCCGTCCGCCCCGGCCGCCGCGACACCGCTGACGTACGAGCAGGCCATGGACCGCACCTACCCGCTCAGCGCCAAGCTGAAGGGCCCGGACACCTTCTCCGCGGTCCTCGGCTCGGACGCGGCACCCGGCACGGGACGCAAGTACACCTACCGTGTGGATGTGGAGAAGGGGCTCGGTCTCGACGGCCGGCTCTTCGCCGAGGCCGTCCAGAAGACCCTCAACGACGACCGCAGCTGGGCCCACCACGGCGCCCGCACCTTCGCGCGCATCTCCTCCGGCAAGCCCGACTTCGTGATCACGCTCGCCAGCCCGGGCACCACCGCCACCTGGTGCGCGAAGTCCGGCCTGGACACGACGGAGGACAACGTCTCCTGCGACTCGGCCTCCACCGAGCGCGTGATGATCAATGCCTACCGCTGGGCGGAGGGCTCGACCACGTACGGTGACAGGAACATTCACGCCTACCGTCAGATGCTGATCAACCACGAGGTCGGCCATCGTCTCGGCTACGGCCATGTGACCTGCAACAAGGACGGCGAGCCGGCCCCGGTCATGCAGCAGCAGACCAAGTTCCTGGACCATGACGGAATCCACTGTCTGCCCAACCCCTGGCCGTTTCCCAGGAGTTGACAGAAGCCGCTTTCGTCACATTGACACGCCGGAAAAGTTCGTTCATATTTCTTCGCATGTCGCACCGTCACGCCCCCGTTCGCGCCGCCATCGAGCTGGCGCTCATCGGCGTGACCCCGCTGTGTGTTGCCGACATCCTCTGTCGCTGACGCCTCGCCTCCGGCGTGAGCGTCGCGTTCTCACCCTTCTGTGAATGCCCGTGAAGTGCCGCGGACTGTCTGTCCGCGCGACTGAACGGTTCTCGACGACCTGACGCCGGGGCCGACGTCTGCCTCGCCCCGTCTCACTCCTCGTCAATCCGTCTCGCATGGCGAGACACCCCTCGAGAGGTCGTCATTCCGATGCGTCAATCGTCCGTCATAGCGCGCCGCGTGGCAGCGGCATCCGTAGGCCTTCTGGTGGCAGCGGGCGCCGTCGCCTGCGGGCCGAAGGACAACGATGGCAAGGGCGCCGGTGGCGACTCCACCCCGCACAAGGGCGGCACCCTCACGGTCCTGAACTCCGACCCCCAGACGGACTTCGACCCGGCCCGCCTGTACACCTCCGGCGGCGGCAACGTGCCCTCGCTGGTCTTCCGCACGCTCACCACCCGCAACCGCGCGAACGGCCCGGCCGGCGCCAAGGTCGTCCCCGACCTGGCCACCGACACCGGGCGCCCCAGCAAGAACGCGACCGTGTGGACGTACACCCTGAAGGCCGGCCTCAAATACGAGGACGGCACCCCGATCACCTCGGCCGACATCAAGTACGGCATCGAGCGCTCCTTCGCCCCCGAGCTGTCCGGCGGCGCGCCCTACCTGCGGGACTGGCTGGTCGGCGCGGCCGACTACCAGGGCCCCTACAAGGACAAGAAGGGTCTCGACGCCATCGAGACCCCGGACAGTCGCACCATCGTCTTCCACCTGAACAAGCCCGAGGGCGAGTTCCCGTACCTGGCGACGCAGACGCAGTTCACGCCGGTGCCGAAGGCCAAGGACACCGGCACCAAGTACGAGGAGCACCCGATCTCGTCCGGCCCCTACAAGGTCGTGACGAACGAGAACGACGGTGAGCACCTGGTGCTGGAGCGCAACACCTACTGGTCGTCGGCCGTCGACGACCAGCGCAAGGCCTACCCGGACAAGATCGACGTGAAGTCGGGGCTCGACTCGTCGGTGATCAACCAGCGGCTGTCGGCGTCCCAGGGGGCGGACTCGGCCGCGGTCACCACGGACACCAACCTCGGCCCGGCCGAGCTCGCCAAGGTGACGGGCGAGAAGGAACTCGCCGCGCGCGTCGGCACCGGGCACTTCGGCTACACGAACTACATAGCGTTCAACCCGAAGGTCAAGCCGTTCGACAACGTCAAGGTGCGGCAGGCGATCTCGTACGCCATCGACCGGTCGTCCGTGATCAACGCGGCGGGCGGCAGCGCGCTCGCCGATCCCGCGACCACCTTCCTGCCCGACCAGAAGTCCTTCGGCTACACGCCGTACGACCTCTTCCCGGCGGGCGCGACCGGCAACGCGGCCAAGGCCAAGGAGCTGCTGAAGGAGGCGGGCTACCCGAACGGGCTCACGGTCACCCTGACCCACGACAACGCCCAGAACTTCAAGACCAGCCCCGAGATCGCGACCGCGATCCAGGACGCCCTCAAGAAGGCCGGCATCACGGTCAGGCTCCAGGGCCTGGAGGACAACAACTACTCCGACACGGTCCACGGCGTGCAGACCGAGCCGGGCTTCTTCCTGACCACGTGGGGTGCCGACTGGCCCTCCGGCGGCCCTTTCCTCGCCCCGATCTTCGACGGCCGCCAGATCGTCAAGGACGGCGCGAACTTCAACACCGCCCAGCTCGACGACAAGTCGGTCAACGAGGAGATCGACGCGATCAACAAGCTGACCGACCTCAACGCCGCCGCCGAGCGGTGGGGCGCGCTGGACAAGAAGATCGGCGCGCAGGCACTGACCGTGCCGCTGTTCCACCCGGTCTACAAGCGCCTGGTCGGCAAGGACATCAAGAACGTCGTGATCAGCGACTGGACCGGTGTCCTGGACATCTCCCAGGTCGCGGTGAAGTGACGCCGTGAGCGAGGCACTTGTCGCCACCCAGGCCCCCGAGGCGCCCGCCTCGGGGGCTTCGGGGGCTCGTCAGTTCTGGCGACGGCTGCGTGCGCAGCGGGCCGCCATGGTCGCGGCGGGGGTCGTCGCGCTGCTCGTCCTGGTCGCACTCGCCGCACCGCTGCTCACCGCGATCGAGGGCCAGGACCCGACCACCTACCACCCGGCCCTGGTGGACTCGGCACGCGGCGGCGTGCCCATCGGCTCGCTGGGCGGCATCGGCGGCGAACACTGGCTCGGCGTCGAACCGCAGACCGGGCGGGACCTGTTCGCACGGCTGGTGTACGGCGCGCGGGTCTCCCTGGGGGTCGCGCTGGCGGCGACCACCGTGCAGGTCGTCCTCGGTGTCGTCGTGGGCGTCACGGCTGCGCTCGGGAACCGTTGGGTCGATCAGCTGCTCAGCCGGATCACCGAGATCATCGTCGCCATGCCGTTGATCATCATGGCCCTGGCGCTGCTGGCCGTCGTGCCGGGAAGCTTCCCGAGGCCCGTGCTGGTCTCGCTCATCATCGGCTTCGTCGCCTGGGGCACCATCGGCAAGATCGCCCGCGCCGCGACGCTCTCCCTCAAGAACCTCGACTACGTGGCCGCCGCGCGGCTCAGCGGCTGGAGCACCTTGCGGATCGCCCGCCGGGAACTGCTGCCCGGCCTCGCCGCGCCCGTCATCACCTACGCCGCGCTCATGGTGCCGAACAACATCGCCATCGAGGCCTCGCTGTCCTTCCTCGGCGTCGGCGTGAAGCCTCCGACCCCGTCCTGGGGACAGATGCTCACCTCCGCCAACGTCTGGTACCAGGCGGCCCCGCAGTACCTGCTGCTGCCGGCGGGCGCCCTGTTCGTGACCGTGCTCGCGCTCACCGTCCTCGGCGACGGCGTCCGCACAGCCCTCGACCCGCGCGCGGCCTCCCGGCTGCGCGTCGGCACGGGCCGCAAGCGGGAGGCGAAGCCGGGCGCGCAGACGCCGGGTGCGGCGAAGCCGGACGCGTATGCGCCGGGCGCGCAGAACCCGGGCGGCGTGCAGGAGGCGCGGTCATGAGCGGCTTCGCCGGATTCGCGCTGCGCCGGACGGTGGGCGTGGTGATCACCCTGCTCGCCATCTCGGTGATCGTCTACGTCGTCTTCTACGCCACTCCCGGCAACGTCGCCCAGATCACCTGCGGCCCGCGCTGCTCGCCGGAACAGGTGCACCAGGTCGCTCAGCAGCTTCGGCTCGACGACCCGCTGTACGTGCGGTACTGGCACTTCCTGGAGGGCATCGTCGCCGGTCAGGACTACTCCACCGGCACGTCCGTCGAGCACTGCTCGGCTCCCTGCCTCGGACTCTCGTACCAGACCGACCAGCAGGTCACCCAGATCATCCTGACCAAGCTGCCCGTCAGCCTGTCGCTGGTGATCGGCGCCATGGTGCTCTGGCTGCTGCTGGGCGTCGGCACCGGCATCCTCTCCGCCTGGCGGCGCGGCCGGTTCAGCGAGCGCGCCCTGACCGGACTCACCCTGGCGGGCATGTCCACGCCGGTCTTCGTCATCGGTCTCGTCCTGATCATCGTGGTCTGCGGGCAACTGGAACTGCTGCCTTTCCCGGAGTACGTCTCCTTCTCGGACGATCCCGAGCAGTGGGCCTGGAACCTCCTGCTGCCGTGGCTCACCCTCGCGCTCGCCGAGGCGGCCTACTTCGCCCGGCTGACCCGGGCGTCGATGCTGGAGACGCTCGCCGAGGACCACATCCGGACCTTCCGTGCCTACGGCGTCGGCGAGCGGTCGATCGTCGGCCGGCACGCGCTGCGCGGCGCACTGGCGCCGATCATCGCCCTGAACGCCAACGACCTCGGCGGTTCCGTGGGCGGCGCGGTCCTCATCGAGACCCTTTTCGGCCTCCCCGGCATCGGCCAGGAACTCGTCCACGCCGTCACCGTGGTCGACCTGCCCGTCGTCGTCGGCATGGTCCTGGTCATCGGCTTCTTCGTGGTCCTAGCCAACGCCGTCGCGGACGTGCTGTACGCGGTGGCCGACCGACGGGTGGTACTGACGTGAGTCTCGTCCGAGTCACTGATCTGACCGTCCAGTTCGGCGACCTGCGCGCCGTGGACGGGCTCTCCTTCAGTCTGGAGGCGGGCGCCGCGCTCGCCCTGGTCGGCGAGTCCGGCTCCGGCAAGTCCACGGTCGCCTCGGCCCTGCTCGGTCTGCACCGCGGCACGGGCGCGCGGGTCGGCGGCTCGATCGAGGTCGCCGGCACCGACGTACAGCAGGCGTCCGAGAACGACCTGCGCGGGCTGCGCGGCGGGAAGGCCGCCATGGTGTTCCAGGACCCGCTGTCCTCCCTGGACCCGTACTACGCGATCGGCGACCAGATCGCCGAGGTGTACCGGGTGCACACCCGTGCCTCCCGGCGCGCCGCACGCGCGCGTGCCGTCGAGGTGCTGGACCGGGTCGGCATCCCGGACGCGGTACGGCGCTCGCGCTCACGCCCGCACGAGTTCAGCGGCGGTATGCGCCAGCGCGCCCTGATCGCCATGGCGCTCGCGTGCGAGCCCGAGCTGCTCATCGCCGACGAGCCGACCACCGCGCTGGACGTGACCGTCCAGGCCCAGATCCTCGACCTGCTGCACACCCTGCGGCAGGAGACCGGGATGGGGCTGCTGCTGGTCACCCACGACGTGGGTGTCGCCGCCGAGAGCGTCGACGAGGTGCTCGTGATGCGCCACGGCAGGAGTGTCGAACACGGCCCGGTCGCCGGCGTGCTGGGGGAGCCCCGCGAGGAGTACACACGGGAGCTGCTGGGCGCGGTGCCGCGCGTGGACGCGCCCCGCGTGCGCGGGGGCGCCGCCTCCGACGAGGTCGTCATAGAGGCGTCGGGGCTGCGGCGCGAATTCGGCCGCGGCAGAGGGCGGTTCGCCGCCGTGGACGACGTGTCGCTCACGGTGCGGCGCGGCGAGACCCTCGGCATCGTCGGGGAGAGCGGCAGCGGGAAGACCACCCTGGGCCGCATACTGGTCGGGCTGCTGGAGCCCACGGCCGGCGTGGTCCGCCACGGGGGCGCGGTGCGCGCCGGGGTGGACCCGTCCGTCCAGATGGTCTTCCAGGACCCCGTCTCCTCCCTGAACCCCCGGCGCAGCGTGGGCGAGTCGATCGCCGACCCGCTGCGGGCGCGCGGGGAGAAGGACGAGCTGTGCATCCGGGGGCGCGTACGCGAACTGCTGCGCCGGGTGGGCCTCGACGAGACGCACTACGACCGCTATCCGCACGAGTTCAGCGGTGGACAGCGCCAGCGCGTGGGCATCGCGCGGGCCCTCGCCGCCGACCCGCGCGTCATCGTCTGCGACGAGCCGGTCTCGGCGCTCGACGTCACCACCCAGGCGCAGGTCGTGGCCCTGCTGGGCGAGCTGCAACGCGAACTCGGGCTCGCGCTCGTCTTCGTGGCCCACGACCTCGCCGTCGTGCGCCAGGTCAGCGACCGGGTCGCGGTGATGCGGCGCGGGCGGATCGTCGAGTACGGGCCCGCCGACGAGGTCTACGACGCACCCAGCGACCCGTACACCCGGCAGCTGCTGGCGGCAGTACCGGCGCTCGACCCCGCGGTCGCGGCCGAGCGGCGCGCCGCCCGGAAGGTGCTCGCGACGGTGTGAGTCCCGTCGTGCGGCGGCCCGGCCCCGGGCCGGCCGTCGCACGGAGCAGCACGCCCGAGCGATTCCTTGACACGAGTGAACGCCGCCCGCACGCGAAAGTTACGACCGTTCACCCCTTTTGGTGGCGCGATGGACAACCGTCCGTCGCGCCACCGCCTTGTCCGCTTACGTTCGTCCCGCTGGGAGCCGCCGGCACAACGGTGGCTCCTCATACGGGAGATCGGGGGTGCACTCGTGCGCATCGGACTGCTTACGGAGGGTGGCTATCCGTATGTGAGCGGTGACGCCAGGCTCTGGTGCGACCGCCTCGTACGCGGACTCGGGCAACACGAGTTCGACATCTACGCGCTCAGCCGAACCGAGCGGCAGGAGGCTGAGGGCCGGCTCCCGCTGCCGCCGAACGTCGGCCGGGTGCGGACGGCCCCCCTGTGGACCGCGCGGGACGACCGGGCCGCTCACGGGCGCCGGACGCGACGCCGGTACGCCGAGGCGTACGCCGAACTGGCCGCCGCCCTCTGCACCGCACCGGAACCAGGAGCACCGCAGGTCACCCCGGCAGCGTCCGCCCCCGAGGCGGACCGTTTCGGCAGCGCCCTGTACACGCTCGCCGAACTCGCCCGCGACGAGGGCGGACTGACCGGCGCCCTGCGCTCCGAGGCCGCCGTGCGCGCCCTGGAACAGGCCTGCCGCGGCCCGCGCGCACTACGGGCGGCGCGCGGGGCGCGCGTCCCCGAACTGCTCCAGACGGCCGCACATCTCGAACGCGCCCTGCGCCCCCTCTCCCTCGACTGGTACGAGGACGACGTGCTCGGCTCGGCCGACCTCTGCCACGCCACGGCCGGCGGCACCGCGGCCCTGCCCGGACTGC
The DNA here is from genome assembly GCF_042889625.1 of Streptomyces sp. NPDC002573. Taxonomy (NCBI): domain Bacteria; kingdom Bacillati; phylum Actinomycetota; class Actinomycetes; order Kitasatosporales; family Streptomycetaceae; genus Streptomyces; species Streptomyces sp. NPDC002573. The sequence continues at coordinate 24,466 of NZ_JBIARC010000023.1, forward strand.
TCGCCCGGCACTTCGCCGGAATCCCGCTGCTCGTCACCGAGTACGGCGTGCACCTCCGGGCGCACTACCTGGGGACCTCGCCCGAGACACCCCCCGCGGTGCGCGCCCTGCACGCCTCCTTCCACCGCCTGCTGGCCGCCGAGGTCTACCGCCGGGCCGCGTGCATCACCCCCGGCAACACCCACGCCCGCCGCTGGCAGGAACGGTGCGGCGCCGACAAGGCCAAGCTGCGCACCGTCTACCCCGGCATGGAGGCGGCCCGCTTCACGGAGGTGGGCGAGGCGGCCGACCACGCGGACCCCCGCACGCTGGTCTGGGTCGGCCGTGTCGAACCGGCGAAGGACCTGATCTCCCTGCTCCACGCCTTCGCCGAGATCCGCAAGGAGGAGCCGAGGGCCCGGCTGCGGATCGTCGGGGCCCCGGCGGGCGCCGAGGGCACCGCCTACCTGGGGCACTGCCGGGCGCTGGCCGCGCAGCTCTTCCCCGACGAGGCCGACGGCGTGCACGACATCGGTGACAACCCGGTGTCCTTCGAGGACATCGGCGGCCCGGAGCTGCCCGGGCTCGCGGATGCCTACGCGGCGGGGGCGGTCGTCGTCCTGTCGAGCGTCGTCGAAGGCTTTCCGATCAGCCTGGTGGAGGCCATGTTCTGCGGCCGGGCGACGGTGTCCACGGATGTGGGCGCCGTGGTGGAGGCCATCGGCGGGACGGGCCTCGTCGTCCCGCCGCGCAACCCCCGGGCGCTCGCGGAGGCGTGCCTGGCGCTGCTGCGCGACCCCGAGCGCCGTGAGCGCCTCGGCGCGGCCGCCCGCGCCCGCGCGCTCGAACTGTTCACCGTGGAGCAGAACGTCATGGCGTTCCACGACCTGTACCTGGAGGTCGTCTCGCACTCGCCCGTCCGGCGGGTCCTCGTCGACGCCGACGGTGAACCGCTGCCCTTCGCCGTCCCGGCGGAGGCCCATCTGCCCGGCCACTGGACCGCCCCGCGACTGCCGCGCGGCAGGCCGCGCTGGGCGTGGGCGCCGGGCGAGGGCACGGCGCCGGTGCGCGCCACCGGCCTGCAGAAACCCGTCCCGGCGGCGGAGGGGGCCCGATGAGCGACGTAGGAGAACTGGACCACCGCCCCGGCGCCCCGGACGGGCCTTGGGACGCCGGGTCCTGGGAGGCCCTCGCGGATCAGGAGCGGCCGCCCCCGCACACCGACCCCGCCCCCGGGCATCAGGCCTCCCGGGAACCCGCTCCGCAGGCGGCCGGCACCACCGGCCCTCCGTTCGCCGGGGACGCGGACCCGGCGCGCATGCCCCCCGCCCGCCGCGGGGCCGTCGACCCCGTCAAGGCCCTGCTGCACCGCCACCGCGACCTGTGCGAACGGGCCGTGGACCCGCTGGAGATCGTGGCCGGTCTGGAGGCCCACGGCCTCACCGACCGGGCCGCCGCCCGCTTCCACCACCGGGACCTGTTCTCGCTCGCCGAGGAGATGTACGCGCGCGTACCCCGCGACGGCGACCGCCCCGCCCCGCCGACCGCCCCGGCCGACGCCTCCCGCGAGCCCCGCGCGTGGGCCGTACTGGCGCTGCTCCCCGGCGCCCTGGCCACGGCCACCGTCATCGGGCTCCGGCTCACCGACGGCAGGATCCGCCTCGCCGCCTGCGCACTCGGCGTCCTCGCCGTCGCGTTCGGGCTCCGCGCGGCCCTCGCCCGCGGCCCCCTGCGCGTCCCCGCCCACCGTCCACGCGCCGCCACGCGCGCGTGGACCTGCTGGCTCCTCGCCTACGCCCTGCTCGGCGACGGCCTGCTGCGCGCCGCCCAGGACGGCGGCCCCGACGGTCCCGTGCCCGCCGCCACAGCCCCGGTCGTCGCCCTCGTCCTGGCCGTCGGACCGGCCGCCTGGTGCGCCCGCCTCCTCGCCCTGCGGGCCCGCCGCCGGCTCGCCGCCAGCCGGGGCCTGGAGGACTTCAGGTCGTCGGTCACCCCGCTCCTGCTCGGTACCGTCGCTCTCTTCCTCTGCGCACTGACGGCCCTGCTCGCCGGGTGCGCGACCGTCCTTCACGAGCCCCCCGCCTACGCCGGAGCGGGCGCCCTGGGCGCGCTCCTGATGCTCGCCCGGCTGCTCACCGCCCATGGCTTCGGCCGGGCCCAGGCCGCCGCCCTCGGCGCCGCGGTCGCTGTCGAGGCGACCGCCCTCGCCACGGTCTTCGCCGGCCGACTCCCCGGCTGCGGAGTCCTGGCCACGCCGGTGCGCACCGTGACCGACGCCCTCGGCACCGACGCCGTCCCGGCCCTGGCCTGCGCCCCGGTCGCCCTCGCCCTGCTGGTCCATGCGATCCGCACCCTGACCCGGGCGTCCGCCCACGCCCGGCCCCCCGGGTCCCCCTGAACCCGGCCCATGGCGCCCCCACCGCCCTCAGCCCCGGCCCACCGGCGCCCCACCGTCGAGGTCATGAGCCGCCACCACCGCGCGGGACCCCGGTCCCGCCCCTTCGCTCCCGCGGGGCCGACACCGCGGGCCCCTCTCATCCCACGGCACCACCCCTGAAGGAGAACGCCAGATGATCACCTCCCGAACCGGAGAATCCGCCCCGGGAGCCGCCCGATGAGGGTCCTGCTGATCGGAGCCAACGGATATCTCGGCCGCTTCGTCGCCGACCGTCTGCTCGCCGACCCGGCCGTGCAGCTCACCGCGCTCGGCCGCGGCGACGACGCCGACGTACGGTTCGACCTCGCGTCCGGCAGCCCCGGCGCACTCACCCGCTTCCTGGACGCCGTGCACCCCGGGGTCGTCATCAACTGCGCCGGAGCCATCCGCGGCGGCGCCCGCGAACTCACCCGGCACAACACCGTCGCCGTCGCCACCATCTGCGAGGCCCTGCGCCGCAGCGGCTGCGGGGCCCGGCTGGTGCAGATCGGCTGCGGCGCCGAGTACGGGCCCAGCCAGCCCGGCTCCTCCACGGCCGAGGACGCCGTCCCGCGTCCCGGCGGCCCGTACGGCGTCAGCAAGCTCGCCGCCACCGAACTCGTCCTCGGCTCCGGGCTGGACGCCGTCGTGCTCCGGGTGTTCTCGCCCGCCGGGCCCGGCACGCCCGCCGGATCCCCGCTCGGCCGCCTGGCGGAGGCGCTGCGCCGCGCCATGCAGGCGAGCGACGGCGAACTCAAGCTCGGCGGCCTCGGTGTGCAACGCGACTTCGTCGACGTACGCGATGTCGCCCGTGCCGTCCACGCCGCGTCCCTGTCCGCCGCCCAGGGCGTGATCAACATCGGCTCGGGCCGCGCGGTGCGCCTGCGGGACGCGGCCGCCGTCCTCGCCCGGGTCGCCGGCTACGGCGGGACCCTGCACGAGCTCGACGGTCCCCCCGGACCGATGCGGCCGACCATCGGCCACCCCCGCTCCGAACCGGAACACCCCGCCCCGGTCGCCTACCCCTACCCGGACGGCTGTGGCAGCTGGCAGCAGGCCGATGTGCGCACCGCCCGCGACCGGCTCGGCTGGCGCCCCCGGATCAGCCTGGAGGAGTCCCTCGCCGACATCTGGATGGAGGCGGCATGCCGCATCTGACCAGCACCACCACGGGCACCGCGAGCACGGACCTGGGCGCCGGCCTCGGCATCCCCGGGTATGCCCACCCCCTGGTCGCCCCCCTGGAGTGGGACGCGCTCACCCGCCCCGGCGCCCCGGTGCACTGGGCTGTCCTCAATGTGAGCGGCGGCCCGGGCAGCCGTCTCGACCCGCACTGCCTGGAGGCCACCGGGCGCCTGCACACCGCGGGCGTGCGTGTTCTCGGCCACCTCGACCTCGTGCAGGGCACGCGGCCCTTGGGCGAACTGATCTCCGAGGCGCACCGCCATCTCGACTGGTACGGCGTCGGCGGCTTCCTCCTGGACCGGTGCCCTGGCGAACGCGCCGTGCTCCCCGAGATCCGCCGTCTGATCACCACGCTCCGGGCACTCCTCGACCGCGGGCACATCGTCCTGGGACACGGCACCCACCCCCATCCCGGGTACGCCGAGAACGCCGACCAACTGGTCACCTTCTCCGGCACCTGGAACGACTACCGCTGGTCGCAGGTGGCCGAATGGACCGCTGACTACCCGCCCGAGCGGTTCTGCCACTTCGTGCACGGCGTACCGCGCGGCCATCTGGACGAGGCGCTGCGCATCGCCCGCTGGCAGGGCGCGGGCACGATCTGGTTCACCGATCGCACGGTCCGCGGTGGTCGCACAGACCCCTGGGAGACCATGCCCGGCTACTGGGACGACATTGTCTCGCGCCTCGGAACGGGTGTCTCGGAATGAAGAAGGGCGTGGCAGTGTTACGAGGAGAACAACCGTAGTGATCGACCGACCAACGGAGTCCCCGTGTCGCTGCCACCCCTGGTCGAGCCGGCTGACGAGCTCACCGTAGACGAGGTCCGCAGGTACTCCCGCCACCTGATCATCCCCGACGTCGGGATGGACGGGCAGAAGCGGCTGAAGAACGCCAAGGTGCTCTGTGTGGGAGCCGGTGGTCTGGGCTCGCCGGCGCTGATGTACCTGGCCGCGGCGGGCGTGGGAACGCTCGGCATCGTGGAGTTCGACGAGGTGGACGAGTCGAACCTCCAGCGGCAGATCATCCACAGCCAGGCCGACATCGGCCGCTCCAAGGCCGAGTCCGCGCGTGACTCGGTCAAGGGCATCAACCCGTATGTGAACGTGATCCTTCACGAGGAGCGGCTCGAGGCCGACAACGTGATGGACATCTTCAGCCAGTACGACCTGATCGTCGACGGCACGGACAACTTCGCGACCCGCTACCTGGTCAACGACGCGTGCGTGCTGCTGAACAAGCCGTATGTGTGGGGCTCGATCTACCGCTTCGACGGCCAGGCCTCCGTCTTCTGGTCGGAGCACGGTCCCTGCTACCGCTGCCTCTACCCGGAGCCCCCGCCGCCGGGCATGGTCCCCTCCTGCGCCGAGGGCGGCGTCCTCGGCGTGCTGTGCGCGTCCATCGGCTCCATCCAGGTCACCGAGGCGATCAAGGTCCTCACCGGCACCGGTGAGCCGCTGGTCGGCCGACTGATGATCTACGACGCCCTGGAGATGCAGTACCGTCAGGTCAAGGTCCGCAAGGACCCCAACTGCGCGGTCTGCGGCGAGAACCCGACCGTGACCGAGCTCATCGACTACGAGGCCTTCTGCGGCGTCGTCTCCGAGGAGGCCCAGGCGGCGGCCGCCGACTCGACGATTACTCCCAAGCAGCTCAAGGAGTGGATCGACGACGGCGAGAACATCGAGATCATCGATGTCCGGGAGCCGAACGAGTACGAGATCGTCTCCATCCCGGGCGCCCGGCTGATCCCGAAGAACGAGTTCCTCCTGGGCACCGCCCTGGAGGGCCTGCCGCAGGACAAGAAGATCGTCCTGCACTGCAAGACGGGTGTCCGCAGCGCGGAGGTCCTCGCCGTCCTGAAGTCGGCGGGCTTCGCGGACGCGGTCCACGTCGGCGGCGGCGTCATCGGCTGGGTCAACCAGATCGAACCGCACAAGCCGGTGTACTGATCTCCGGTCTGCCTGACCAGCAAGACTGACGAAGCCCACGGCTCTGACCAGTTCAGAAGCCGTGGGCTTCTGTCAGGAGCAGACCTTTCCGTCCTTCGGGACCGTGCCCTTCAGCAGGTATGCGTTCACGGTCGTGTCCACGCACGTGCTTCCGCTCCCGTAGGCCCCGTGGCCCTCGCCCTTCCAGGTCAGCTCGACGCCGACGCCCTGGCCCAGTCCCTCAGCCATCCTGCGGGCGCCCTCGTACGGTGTGGCGGGATCCCCGGTGTTGCCCACCACCAGGACCGGAGCGGCTCCCGGCGCGCTGACCTCCGGGTGGTCGAACTCTCCGGCCACCGGCCAGTCGTGGCACCAGCCGGCCGTGTCCCAGCCCAGGAAGTCGCCGAACACGGGCGAGATCTTCTCGAACTCCGGCAACTGCGCCTTGACCTCCGCGGCCGTCGGCCGCTGCCGGTCGTCCAGGCAGGATATGACCCGCTGCGAGTGCGTCGTCGTGCCGTAGTGCCCGGTGGCGTCCCGGTCGTTGTACTCGTCGGCCAGGCGCAGCAGCTCCGAGCCGTCGCCGCTCTGTGCCGAGGCGAGGGCGCTGGTGAGGATGGGCCAGCTCTCCTTGCTGTAGAGCGGCAGCACGATGCCGGTCAGGGCCAGGGTCTGGGTGAGCTTGCGTCCGGACGACGTCGGCAGCGGCTTGGCGTCGATCCGCTTGAGCAGGCTCACGATCTTCTGGGAGCCCCGCTTGGGGTCCTGGCCCGTCGACTTCAGGTAGTCGTCGAGCGCGCGCTGGAAACCGAGGGCCTGGTTCTTGGCGTGGCCCAGGCTGTCGGCGGTCGGGTCGACCACGGCGTCCAGCACCAGGCGCCCCACCTTCTCCGGGAACAAGTGGGCGTACACACCGCCCAGTTCGGTGCCGTACGAGATGCCGAAGTAGTGCATCGTCCGGTCGCCGAGGACCTGGCGCATCAGGTCCATGTCGCGCGCGGTGTCGGTCGTGGACACATGCGTGAGCAGCTTGCCGGCCGCCCGCGCACATCCCTGGCCGAAGTCGGCGGCGTCATCGAGGTAGGCCTTCAGCTCGGCGGCGTCGTCCGGTGTGGCGTCTATGGTCTCGGCCGCCTGGATCGCCTTGTCGTCGCGGCAGCGGATGCCCTCGCTCGCGCCGACCCCGCGCGGGTCCCAGCTCACCAGGTCGTACCGCTTGTGGAGTTGGGAGGCCAGACTCGCGTACGACGGCATCGTCGAGACGCCGGAGCCGCCCGGGCCGCCGAAGTTGAACAGGAGCGAGCCCATGCGGTTGCCTCCGGTCGCCTTGGACCGGATCAGCGCGACGCCGATCCTCTCGCCGTCCGGCCTCGACCAGTCCAGGGGCGCCTTCATCGTCGCGCACTGCCAGTCGCCACCCGGGGCCGAGGCGCCCTTACAACTGCTCCAGGTGAGTTTTTGGGCAGTGAGCGAGGCGGGCAGCTCCGGGGAAGGGGAATCGGCATCCCGCGATGCCGACGCCGACGCGCCGGAGTGGCCCTTGCTGTCGTCCGCGCTCGAGTCGGACGAATGGGCCGAGCCGCTTCCGCAGCCGGTGATCAGCAGGGCGGCCGCGACCGTGGCCGACCACCGTACGACACGTGACATGTGCACCCCCCTCACCGGCTCTCCGCCCGGAGCGGCGGAGAGCAGTCAGGCCATAGTAGGTGGATCGAGCGGGGCCTATGGCTGCCTGTGGAAAACGGTCTGACCTGCACTTTTCCTCCGAAATCCGTGTCGGCCGGGGCTTGGGGCCCGCAGCGCGGGGGCCCGGTGGAAGCGGGGATCCTCATGACGGGGAGCCGCCGGGATCAGGTGCAGACGATGCCGGCCCGGGGGACCTTGCCGTAGAGCAGGTAGTTGTTGACGGTGTTCTGCACGCACTTGTCCCTGCTGTCGTAGGAACCGTGCCCCTGGCCCTTGTACGTCAGCTCGACACCGACACCGGGTCCGAGCGCCTGCACCATCCTCCTCGCTCCCTCGTAGGGGGTCGCCGGGTCACCGGTGTTGCCGACCACGAGGATCGGCGCGGCGCCGGGGGCGCTCACGTTCGGGTGGTTGGCGGCTCCGGCCACCGGCCAGTTGGTGCAGCTGAGCAGACCCCAGGCCAGATAGTCACCGAACAGCGGGGAGGCGGCCCGGAACTGCGGCAGCTTCGCCTTCACGTCGGCGACGGTGTAACGAGGCTTCTCGTCCGCGCAGTTGATCGCGACGTTCGCCGGGATCAGATTGCTGTACTGGCCGTTCTCGTTGCGTCCGTTCATCGCGTCCGACAGCGCCATCAGCACCTTGCCGTCACCCGCGTACGCCTGCTTCAGGCCATCGGTGAGATATCCCCAGAATGCCTTGGAGTACAGGGCCTGCGCGATGCCGTTGGTGGCCGCCGTCTGGGTCAGGCGACGGGGGAAGATGCCGGGCAGCGGCTTCTCGTCGAGGTCCTTCAGCAGTTTGGCGATCCGCTTCTCGACGTCCTGCGGGGTGCGGCCGACCGGGCAGCCCCCGCTCTTGGCGACGCAGTCCCGCGCGTAGTTGTCCAGCGCGAGCTGGAAGCCCTTGGCCTGTCCCACCGAGGACTGCACCGGGTCCGCCGTCGGGTCGACGACCGCGTCGAAGACGGCCCGTCCCACGTTCTTGGGGAACAGGTGCGCGTAGACGCCGCCCAGTTCGGTGCCGTACGAGATGCCGAAGTAGTACAGCTTGGAGTCGCCGAGCACCTTGCGCATCAGGTCCATGTCGCGGGCGGCGTCGGTGGTGCGCACATACGGCAGGACGCGCCCCGAGTTCTGCTCGCAGGCCCTGTTGAACTGCTTGGTGCTGTTCACGAAGGCCTGCTGCTCGGCCGCGTTGTCGGGCGTCATGTCCTGCTGGAAGAACGCGTCGAGTTGCTGGTCGTCCTTGCACTTGACGCCCGCGCTGCGGCCGACCCCGCGCGGGTCGAAGCTCACCAGGTCGTAGCGGGTGCGCAGGGTCTCGTAGTCCGGGGCGAAGGCGGGCAGCGCCGTGACCCCGGAGCCGCCCGGGCCGCCGAAGTTGAAGACGAGGGAACCGATCCGTTTGTTCGGGGGGCCGCTGGCCTTCACCCGGATCAGCGCGACCCCGATGGTGCCGCCGGTGGGATTGTCCCAGTTCAGGGGCGCCTGCATGGTCGCGCACTGCCACCTCGCGCCGCTCGGCAGAGGGGCGGGGGCGCTGCCGCCGCCCTCCGCCTCGGACGGCGGGGGACAGTCCTTCCAGACCAGCTTCTGGCTCGACAGCTCTCCGTCCGCGAAGCTGCCGGCGCACCCCGCCATCAGCGAGGGCAGGACGACGGCGGTGGCGGCGAGGGCTGCGGTGCGGATGCGGAGTCGGTTGGGCATGCTCCCATCCTGCGACCGCGCGGGGCGGAGCGCTCGGGGCGTGAGCCGGGCGGGTGAGTGGCCGCTTTCGCGACCGGCCGCTCTCCAGGACGCGCGTGAGAACGGCCGGCAGCGATCTTTCGCAACTCTCCCTAGAGGGCCTCCTTGCGCGACAGATGGTTGAAGGACAGCCACCCGGGCAGCACCGGCAGCCACAGCGTCAGCAGTCGGTACAGCAGCACCGCGGGCGCCGCGACCTCCTTGGGCAGGCCGACGGCGATGAGACCCACCGTCAGGGTGGCCTCCACCGCGCCCACGCCGCCGGGGGTCGGGGCGGCCGACCCGAGCGCGTTGCCCGCCAGGAACACGACCGCCACGCTGGCCAGGCTCAGCGAGGTGTGCTCCTCGTGTCCGAACGCCCGGATCGAGGCGTCCAGGCACATCACGAAGCACGCGGTCAGCAGCAGCATGCCGCCGATGCCGGTGATCAGCTTCTGCGGCCGCTGCAGCACGTCGAGCATGCGCGGCACGACACCGGCGAACAGCGACCTCACGCGCGTGACGACGAACTTCCGCATGAACGGCACGGACGTCACCACCAGCACGAGCACCGCGACCGTCAGCAGACCGGCGATGACCGTACGGGACGGCGACAGCGACGGGGTCTTCTCGGTGCCGGTGAGATAGCCGAACGAGAGCAGCATCAGCACATGGCAGCCGAGTCCGAACAGCTGCGAGGCGCCCACGCTGGCCACCGCCAGCCCGGGCCGCACTCCCGCCCGCTGCAGGAAGCGTGTGTTGAGCGCGACACCGCCGACCGCCGCGGGCGCCACGATCTTCACGAACGACCCGGCGACCTGCGCCGCCACGGTGCGCCAGAACGGCACCCGCTCGGGCACGAAGCCGAGCAGCGCCATCGCCGCCGCGACGTAGCTCAGCGCCGAGAAGAACACGGCCGCCGCCACCCAGCCCCACTGGGCATTGGCGAAGAGCGTGCCGAACTCGATATGGGTGAGCTGGGTCAGCAGGAAGTACGCGCCGATGGCACCGGCCATGAAACTGAGCAGCGTGCGCGGCCGCACCCGCTCCAGGCGGGCCGGTTCGACCGGCGCCTGAGGCCTGATCCGCAGCACCTGGTGGCGGATCTGGGTGAGGAGATCCTCCTCGCGTGCCTCCTCCAGGGCCTCGTCGATCGCCCGCTTCTCGGCCCGCTGCTCAGCGCGTACGGATTTCTTGTCGAGCTTGTCGGGGACGGCTCCGGGGGTCTCTCCCGCCTCCGCCGCGCGGGCCAGCTTCGACTGCCGGGAGGCCTCAAGGACCGCCTCCCGCTCGCGCTCGGCCCGCTCCCGGGCCAGTTTTCGCAGGGTCGCGCGCGTGGAGCGCGTCAGCGCGATCGGCTGCAGCATGGGCAGACAGTCGGCGACCGCGTCCGGGCCGAGCACGGCGACCGCGGAGGCCACCGCCCGTTCGGCACCGACCCGCAGTCCGAGCGTGGCCAGCAACTGCGCGATGTCCATCCGCAGCACCAGATCGCCGGCCGCGATCTCGCCACTGCGCAGGTCGGTCAGGATGACGGTGCCGGAACGATCCACCACGATGGCGTCCCCGGCGAGCCGGCGGTGCGCGATGTGCCGCGACTGCAGGGCCTGCACCTGGTGCCAGGTGTCGTGCAGCAGCTCGTCGGTGATCTCCTCGTCGGCCAGCTGGTCCAGCGTGCGGCCGCCCGTGTGCTCGTAGACGAGCATCACCGCGTCGGGGCCCAGCTCGGAGGTCGCGATCAGCCGGGGCGCGTTGGCACCGGCCGCGATGGCCGCGTAGGCGAGGAGCGCCTCCTGCTCCAGGGCCTGGCGCAGCGACTGCAGGCTGCTGCGGGTGGTGATCCCGCGCAGCGTCAGCCGTCGCCACACCCGGTAGAAGAAGCCCTGTGCCTGCTGTTCGCGGTCGACGACCGTGACGTCCAGCGGAGGGCCGTCCTCCAGCGTGACGAAGTAGCGCCGGCCGCGGTCGCCGGTGTCCGCCGTGTCGGGCGTCTCCCGGCGCGCCGCGCTCACGGGGCGGAAGCCCACGGTGCGCAGACCGGCCATCAGGGTCCGCCCGGTGGGCTGTACGTTCGGCGAGCCGACCGCGTACAGCGTGCCGGCCGCGACACTCCAGCCGATCAGCACCGTAAGGACGATGGAGAACGGCGTCGTGTAGCCGGTGACCAGCATGGAGAAGGCGTCGAGCAGCAGCACCACCCACAGCACGGCGCGCCAGCGCGGTCTGCGTGACATGCCCACGGCCGTCATATAGGCGATGACGGGTGCGAGGTAGCCGTGCACCGGGTCGGTCAGGGCGTGGATGTCGCCGGGGGAGGGCTGGGTGAGCGCGTCCTGGATCGAGGGCGGCGCGCCCCTGGCGACCCACAGGTCCGTGGCGAGTGTCACTCCATGGGCGAGGACGGCCGCGAGGACGCCGTCGGCGATGCGCAGACCGTCGCGCTTGATCAGCCGTTCGATCGCGAATGCAACCGGTACCAGCAGGATCGCGATGCTCGACGCCAGTCCCGCGATCTTGATCAGTAGATCGGGTGCCTGTCCCGTGCCCTTGTTGATGTCCTGTTCGAGACCCGAGGTGGTGCCGTGCGCGAACGCGGCGATGGCGAGCAGCACCACGATCGCGAGGATGCCCACCAGAAGGCGCATCAGATCGGAAGGACGGTGCACGCGCGCGGGGAGCAGCGGTTCGTCGCCCTCCACCGCGTCATGCGGGGCGTCGTCACAGCCCGCGTCCGGGTCGGACGGCTGCTGCGCCGCGTCGTCCGCGCGCCGCTGTGCCTCCTTCCCCGGCTCGTCCTGCTCGGGCGCCTTCTCCAGCGAGACGTGTGAGGCCTGAGGGGCCTCTGTGTCCTGGGCCTTTTGCGCGTCCTTGCCTGCGTCGTGGCCCGCGGCGGCCGGGTCCGGGCGCGACGAACCCTCAGAGGTGCCCTCCGCTCCTTCGGGGTGCACGCCCTGCTGTTTCATCGTCTCTTCTTGGTCTCGTATCACCAGTCACCGCCCGCACGATGGTGGCATGCCCACCCGACACACGGGGGCATCAGGGTGCAAATGCGGGGGCGCACAGTCTGCCCGAAGCGCCGGGGCGGGGCGAGGGCCACGCCCGGACGCTCCCTCCTCACATTGTCGGTGGCGTGAGGCAGGATGGGTCGGATGAGCGAGCGGAGCCTTCCGGAGGATGCCCTGCCGGAATACGCGGAACGGGTCCTTGACCTGGCCGAACGCATCCCACCGGGGCGCGTCATGACGTACGGGGACGTCGCCGAGTGGCTGGAGGAGGGCGGGCCGCGCCAGGTGGGCCGTGTGATGGCCCTCTACGGCGGAGCCGTCCCCTGGTGGCGGGTGGTCCGCGCCGACGGAGTGCTGCTCCCGGGGAACGAACTGGACGCCCTCGGCCACTACCGGGACGAGGGCACCCCGCTGCGGGAGGCCGGCCGCGCGTCCGAGGGGCATCTGCCGCGCCTGGACATGAGGCGGGCGCGATGGGACGGCGACACATCCGCGAAAGGTCACATCTGACAGCTTCCGGCATCGGACGCGGTGGGCGGGACGCCATGGCCCGTTCGGGGGAAGCGCGGCACGTCCGTGACATGCCGTACGTTCGTGCGGTGAGGGACAGGCGTGACGGGAGGGACCTCCGGGAACAAGGGGAAGCCCTGCTTCCGCAACCTTCCCCGGCGTAGCGTCAATGGCGCGCGTCCCCGTCATCCCGCGGTCACCGGCCTTCCCGTGCGGCGATCCCGCCTCCCGCGGCCCGACCACCACCCCTCGACGACGGTGCCCCGCATCGACAGTGACAAGCCCGAGCACGACCACCAGGACCGGCGAACCACGTGAGCTCCTCTTCCTCCACCAGGCGCCTGCCGCACCCCCCGGTGCGGCAGGGGAGCCGTGGCGCTTACCGACTGGTGCGTACCCCGCCCGTCCGGGTGGATCCCCCTCGACTTGACGCACCGCAGAGCGCGGTGGTTGACCATCGGGCCGGCCCCCTGCTCGTGCTCGCGGGTCCGGGCACCGGCAAGACCACCACGCTCGTGGAGTCCGTGGCCGCCCGGATCGCCCGCGGCGGCGACCCCGAGCGCATCCTGGTGCTCACCTTCAGCCGCAGGGCCGCCGTCGAACTGCGCGACCGCATGGCGCTGCGCGCGGGCGCGGCCCACGCCCCGCAGGCCACCACGTTCCACTCGTTCTGCTACGCCCTGGTCCGCGCCCACCAGGACAGCGACCTCTTCGTCGAACCCCTGCGGCTGCTGTCCGGCCCCGAGCAGGACGTGGCCGTGCGGGAACTGCTCGCCGGGCAGCCCGACCTGGAGCGCCTCGGTCTCGCGCATGTGCGCTGGCCCGACGAACTGCGCGCCTGCCTGACCACGCGCGGCTTCGCCGACGAGGTGCGCGCGGTGCTGGCCCGCAGCCGTGAGCTGGGCCTCGACCCGGAGGCGCTGCGCCGCTTCGCCCGGCGCACAGGCCGCCCCGACTGGGAGGCCGCCTCCGCGTTCCTCGCTGAGTACCTGGACGTCCTCGACCTCCAGGGAGTGATCGACTACGCGGAGCTGGTCCACCGCGCGGTGCTGCTGGCCCGCCGCCCCGAGGTCGCCGAGCGGCTGGCCGCCCAATATGACGCGGTCTACGTCGACGAGTACCAGGACACCGACCCGGCGCAGGTCCGGCTGCTGCGGGCTCTCGCGGGCGACGGGCGGACCCTGGTGGCCTTCGGCGACCCCGACCAGTCGATCTACACGTTCCGGGGTGCCGACGTGGGCGGCATCCTTGACTTCCCGCACACGTTCCCCCGCCCCGACGGCACCCCGGCGCCCGTGCACGTGCTCAGGACGACCCGTCGCTCCGGCGCCACCCTCCTCGCGGCCACCCGGCTGGTCACCCAGCGCATGCCGCTGACCCGCCTCCCGGCGGACAAGGTGCGCGCGCACCGGGAACTCGCGGCGGTACGGGACGGGGGCCGCGTCGAGGTCCACACGTACCCGACGCCCGGCACGGAACTGGACAACATCGCGGACATCCTGCGCCGGGCCCATCTGGAGGACGGCGTCCCCTGGAGCGAGATGGCCGTCCTCGTGCGCGCCGGAACCCGCACCATCCCGACGGTCCGCCGTGCCCTCACCGCCGCCGGAGTACCCCTCGACATCGACGGCGACGACCTGCCGCTGCGCCACGAACCGGCCGTGACACCCCTGCTGACGGCGCTGCGCGCGGTGGCCCGCGCGGAGGTCTCCCACATCCGTCCTGAGGAGGACGCGCAGGATCACCCCGAGGAGACGCAGGAGGCGACTGACACCGGAGTGTGGCTCGACACCGAGACCGCGCTCACCCTCCTCACCTCCCCGCTCGCCGGCATGGACGCCGCCGACCTGCGCCGCCTGGGCCGCGCCCTGCGCGAGGAGGAGCGGGCCGCCGGCAACCCCGTACCGCCGCCCTCCGACCAGCTCCTCGCGCGGGCGCTGGCCGAACCGGAGCGCCTTGTGGCGCACGACCCCGCGTACGCGCGCGGAGCCCAGCGCCTGGGCGCGCTGCTGGCAACGGCGCGGGAACGGCTCGCGGGCGGCGGCACGGCCGAGGAGGCCCTGTGGGAGCTGTGGAACGGCACGCCGTGGCCCAAGCGCCTGGAGAACGCCTCCCGACGCGGCGGCGCCGGGGGCCGCAACGCCGACCGTGACCTCGACGCCGTGTGCGCCCTGTTCGCGACCGCGGCGCGCGCCGAGGAGCGCACCGGCGGCCGGGGCGCCCTCAACTTCCTGGAGGAGATCGAGGCCCAGGACATCGCCGCCGACACGCTGACCCGCCGCGCCCTGCGCCCCGACGCCGTACGCCTGATGACCGCCCACCGCTCCAAGGGCCTTCAGTGGCGCCTGGTCGTCGTCGCCGGGGTCCAGGAGGGCCTGTGGCCCGACCTGCGCCGCCGTGGCTCCCTGCTGGAGGCCGACCGCATCGGCCGCGACGGCCTCGCCGAGCCCCTCACCCCCGGCGCGCTGCTCGCGGAGGAACGACGCCTGTTCTACGTCGCCTGCACACGCGCGCGTGACCGCCTCGTCGTCACCGCAGTGAAGGCCCCGGCCGACGACGGGGACCAGCCCTCCCGCTTCCTCACCGAACTCGGCGTCGAACCACGGGACGTCACCGGCCGCCCGCGCCGCCCCCTGTCCGTCGCCGCGCTCGTCGCCGAACTGCGAGCCACGACCGTCGACCCGCGCGTCTCCGACGCGCTCAGGGAGGGCGCCGCCCGACGGCTGGCCCGGCTCGCCGCGCTCGCCGACGACGACGGCCGCCCCCTCGTGCCCTCCGCGCATCCCTACCGCTGGTGGGGCATGTGGGACCAGACCGAGAGCAAGGTGCCGCTGCGCGACCGCGACCAGCCCGTGGCGCTCTCGGGCAGCGCGCTCGACCAGCTCGCCAACACCTGCGCCCTGCAGTGGTTCCTCGGCCGCGAGGTGAAGGCCGACGCGCCCGCGACCGCCGCCCAGGGCTTCGGCAACGTGGTGCACGTCCTCGCCGACGAGGTCGCCTCCGGACGCACCCCCGCCGACCTCGACGTCCTCATGGAACGCCTCGACTCGGTGTGGAACGCGCTCGCCTTCGACGCGCCCTGGAAGTCCGACCAGGAGAAGCAGAACGCGCGCGTGGCGCTCGAACGCTTCCTGAAGTGGCACGTCGACTCGAACAGCGTCCGCGCCGGACGCACCCCGGTGGCCAGCGAGCACGACTTCGACGTCACCCTCGCGGCGGGCGACTACCAGGTACGCATCCGCGGCTCCATGGACCGCGTCGAGACGGACGCCGAGGGTCGCGCCTACGTCGTCGACTTCAAGACCGGCAAGCAGGCGCCCAGCGCCGCCGAGGTGGCCCGCCACCCGCAGCTCGCCGTCTACCAGCTGGCCGTGCGCGAGGGCGCCGTCGACGACGCCTTCGAAGGACAGCGGCCCGAACCGGGCGGCGCCGAACTCGTCCAGCTCAGGCAGGGCGCCGCCAAGAAGGACGGCGGCGACACCCTGCCCAAGGTGCAGGCCCAGGAGCCCCTCGACGGACAGTGGATCGGCGAGTTGCTGGCCACCGCCGCGGGCAAGGTCCTCGACGAGCGGTTCTCCCCGACCACCGGGCAGCACTGCACGCACTGCGCCTTCCGCGTCTCGTGCAGCGCACGACCGGAGGGCCGCACCGTCGTGGAGTGAGCACGGCGAGCGAGCGAACGGGCGTCACCGGGCGAGCACGCCGAGTGAACGCCGCGGCAAGCGGGCACCCCGTGTGACCTACCGCACCGGGCGCGCTCACCAGGGCTTCTCCCGTCCCGGCGGACGATCCGGCATCCGCTGTCAGTAACCACCGTTAGCCTCTCCGACGTGCCCGCCCGTATCAGTGACCCCGAGCAGCTCAAGGAGCTCCTCGGCATCCCGTTCACCCCGGAGCAGACGGCCTGCATCACCGCGCCGCCCGCCCCGCAGGTGATCGTGGCCGGAGCCGGATCGGGCAAGACCACGGTGATGGCGGCCCGTGTGGTGTGGCTGGTGGGCACGGGGCAGGTCGCGCCCGAACAGGTCCTCGGCCTCACGTTCACCAACAAGGCGGCCGGTGAACTCGCCGAGCGCGTCCGCACGGCACTGGTCAGGGCGGGCGTCACGGACCCGGACGTCATCGACCCCGACAACCCGCCCGGCGAACCCGTGATCTCCACCTACCACGCCTTCGCGGGCCGCCTGCTGACCGACCACGGCCTGCGCATCGGGCTCGAACCGACCTCCCGGCTGCTCGCCGACGCCACCCGCTACCAACTCGCCGCGCGCGTGCTGCGCGAGGCCCCCGGTCCCTACCCGGCGCTCACCCGCTCCTTCCCCGACCTCGTCAGCGACCTGCTCGGCCTCGACTCCGAGCTGTCCGAGCACCTCGTACGACCCGAGGACCTGCGCGCCTACGACGCCGACCTGCTGCGCACCCTGGAGGGCGTCCGGCTCACCAACGCCGATCTGCGCAAGGTCCCCGAGGCGGCCGCCGCCCGCCGGGACCTGGCCGACCTGGCCGGCCGCTACCGCGCGGCCAAGCGTGAGCGCGATCTCCTCGACTTCGGCGACCAGATCGCCCTGTCGGCGGTCCTCGCCCGCCTCCCCGAGACGGGTCGCATCCTGCGCGAGGAGTACCGGGTCGTCCTGCTCGACGAGTACCAGGACACCTCGGTGGCCCAGCGCGTCCTGCTCGCCGGACTCTTCGGCGGCGGCACCGGCCACCCCGTGACCGCCGTCGGCGACCCCTGCCAGGCGATCTACGGCTGGCGCGGCGCGTCCGTCGCCAACCTCGACGACTTCCCCGAGCACTTCCCGCACGCCGACGGCCGCCCCGCAACCCGCCAGGCGCTCAGCGAGAACCGCCGCAGCGGCGGCCGCCTCCTCGACCTCGCCAACGGCCTCGCCGAACCGCTGCGCGCGCTCCACTCGGGCGTGGAGGCTCTCCGCCCCGCACCCGGCGCCGAACGCGACGGCCAGGTCCGCTGCGCCCTGCTGCGCACCCACGCCGAGGAGATCGACTGGATCGCCGACTCCCTGGCCCACCTCGTGCGTACCGGCACCGCACCCGGCGAGATCGCGGTCCTGTGCCGCACGGCGACCGACTTCGCCCAGATCCAGGGCGCGCTCGTGGCCCGCGACATCCCGGTCGAGGTCGTGGGCCTGTCAGGACTGCTGCACCTGCCCGAGGTAGCCGACCTCGTCGCTGTCTGCGAGGTCCTCCAGGACCCCGGCGCCAACGCCTCCCTGGTCCGCCTCCTCACCGGACCGCGCTGGCGGATCGGCCCCCGCGATCTCGCCCTGCTGGGCCGGCGCGCCCGGCGGCTCGTGTCCTACGCGCGCGTGGCCGCCGACGACGACCCGGACCGCCGGCTCGCCGCGGCCGTCGAGGGCGTCGACCCCTCCGAGGTGATCTCGCTCGCGGACGCCCTCGACACCTTCCTGGAACTGCCCATGGAGGCCGGCCGCGAGGACGACGGGCTGCCGTTCTCGCCCGACGCGCGCGTACGGTTCGCCCGCCTCGCCACCGAACTGCGCGAACTGCGCCGCTCGCTCGCCGACCCCCTGATGGACGTCCTGCACCGGGTGCTCGCCGTCACCGGCCTGGAGGTCGAGCTGTCGGCCTCCCCGCACGCACTGGCCGCGCGTCGCCGCGAGACCCTGTCGAACTTCCTGGACGTCGCCGCGTCCTTCGCCGCCACCGACCCGGACGCCTCCCTGCTGGCCTTCCTCGGCTTCCTGCGCACCGCCGCGCAGTACGAAAAGGGCCTCGACAACGCCCTGCCCGGCGGCGAGAACACCGTCAAGGTCCTCACCGCGCACAAGTCCAAGGGCCTGGAGTGGGACGTCGTCGCCGTCCCCGGACTGGTCACCGGCACCTTCCCCAGCAGCCAGGGCCGCGAGAAGTGGACCGCCCAGGGCAAGGTGCTGCCCCACGCCCTCCGCGGCGACGCCGACACCCTGCCCGACATCGAGTCCTGGGACTCCCGGGGCGTCAAGGCCTTCCACGAGGCCATGAAGGAGCACCAGCACACCGAGGAGCTCCGCCTCGGCTACGTCACCTTCACCCGCCCGCGCTCCCTGCTGCTCGGTTCCGGCCACTGGTGGGGGCCCGCGCAGAAGCGCCCCCGGGGACCCTCCGCCTTCCTCCAGGCTCTCCACGACCACTGCGCCGCCGGACACGGCGAGATCGAGGTGTGGGCCGACGAGCCCGCCGAGGACGAGGAGAACCCGGCGCTGCACGAGGCCGCCGCCGATCACGCCTGGCCGCTGCCGCTGGACGAGGCGGCCCTCACGCGCCGAAGGGCCGCCGCCCGGACCGTCCTGACCCATCTGGAGCAGATGGCGTCACAGACCACGTCCGCGTACGACGAGCCGTCCGCAGCCGACGACCCGGAGTGGCCGCCACCACCGGACGACGAGGACGACTACGGGCCGGACGACGACGACCGTTTCGTGCCGGACGACGAGGCCCCCTACGACTCGTACGGGCCGGAGGATGAAGACCCGTACGAACCGGACGAACCGGATGGCTGGCCGGGCCGCCGCCCGTCGGACCCGCCGCCATCAGCGCCTCACGCGCGCGTGCCCCTCGACGCCCCCGCGCCGGCGGACGAGCCTGCGCTGGGGGACACCCCCACCCCGACCGTCCCGCGCGCCCGACGGCACCCCGCCGAGGAGACCCCCGAGCTCACCCTTGAAGAGGCCCGCACCATCGCCTCCTGGGACCGCGACCTGGACGCCCTCACCGGGGAACTGCTGCGCTCCCGCACGGCCGTCACCGACGTACCCCTGCCGTCGTCCCTGACCGCCTCCCAGGTACTGCGGCTGGCCGCCGACCCCGACGGGCTCGCGCAGGAACTCGCACGCCCCATGCCGGGCCCTCCGCAACCCGCGGCGCGTCGAGGCACCCGCTTCCACGCCTGGGTCGAGGCACGCTTCGAGGAACTGCGACTCCCCATGCTGGAGCCGGACGAGCTGCCCGGCAGCGAGGCCGAGATCGCCGACGAGCGCGACCTGGAGGCCCTCAAGGACGCCTTCGAACGCACGCCCTACGCGCATCGCACCCCGTATCGCGTCGAGACCCCCTTCCAGATCACCATCGCCGGGCGCGTCGTCCGAGGCCGCATCGACGCCGTCTACCGCGTGGACGACACGGACGGGACCTCGTACGAGATCATCGACTGGAAGACCGGCCGCACCCGCAGCGGCGACCCACTCCAGCTCGCCCTGTACCGGCTCGCCTGGGCCGAACAGCAGAACGTGCCCATGGAGAGCGTCAAGGCCGCGTTCCTCTACGTCCGCAGCGGCGAGGTCGTACGCCCCGAGGGCCTCCCGGACCGGGCCGCGCTGGAGGCGCTGCTGCTCGGGGAGCCCACCGGCGAGGAACCGGCCGACCAGGATGCCGGCGCGGGCCGATAGGCTCGGGAGCATGAGCGAGACCCCGGACAGTGCCGTCCGCACGTACATCGACAGCCACCGCGCCGCCTTCCTCGACGACCTCGCCGAGTGGTTGCGCATCCCGTCGGTGTCCGCCCAGCCCGAGCACGCGGCGGACGTGCGCCGCAGCGCCGAGTGGCTCGCCGCCAAGCTTCGCGACACCGGCTTCCCCACCACCGAGGTCTGGCCCACCGACGGCGCTCCCGCCGTCTTCGCCGAGTGGCCCGCCGAGGACCCGGGGGCACCCACCGTCCTCGTCTACGGCCACCACGACGTACAGCCCGCCGCCCGCGAGGACGGCTGGGACAGCGAGCCCTTCGAACCGGTGATCCACGAGGGCCGCCTCCACGCGCGCGGGGCCGCCGACGACAAGGGCCAGGTGTTCTTCCACACACTCGGCATTCGCGCCCACCTCGCCGCCACCGGCCGCACCGCCCCCGCGATCCACCTCAAGCTGCTGATCGAGGGCGAGGAGGAGTCCGGCTCCCCGCACTTCCGCGCGCTGGTCGAACAGCACGCCGACCGGCTGGCCGCCGACGCCGTGATCGTCTCCGACACCGGTATGTGGTCCGCCGACACGCCCACCGTGTGCACGGGCATGCGCGGCCTCGCCGAGTGCGAGATCGTCCTGCGCGGTCCCGACCAGGACATCCACTCCGGCTCCTTCGGCGGCGCCGTCCCCAATCCGGCCACCGCGGCCGCCCGCCTGGTCGCCGCCCTCCACGACCAGCACGCGCGCGTGGCGATACCCGGCTTCTACGACGGCATCATCGACCTGACCGACCGGGAACGCGCCCTCTTCGCCGAGCTCCCCTTCGACGAGGAGCAGTGGCTGCGCACCGCCAGGTCCACCGCCACCCACGGCGAGCAGGGCTACACCACCCTGGAGCGCATCTGGGCCCGCCCCACCGCCGAGGTCAACGGCATCGGCGGCGGCTACCAGGGCCCCGGCAGCAAGACGATCATCCCGTCCTCGGCCATGGTGAAGCTGTCCTTCCGGCTTGTCGCCGGACAGGACCCCGCGCACATCGAGAAGGCCGTCCGCGCCTGGGCCGCCGACCAGCTGCCCGCCGGGATCCGGTACGAGGTCGTCTTCGGCGCGGCCACCCGCCCCTGCCTCACCCCCCTCGACCACCCCGCCCTGCAGTCCGTCGTACGGGCCATGGGCCGCGCCTTCCAGCAGCCGGTGCGCTTCACCCGCGAGGGCGGCTCGGGACCCGCCGCCGACCTCCAGGACGTCCTCGGCGCACCCGTGCTGTTCCTCGGCATCTCCATCCCCTCCGACGGCTGGCACGCCCCCAATGAGAAGGTCGAACTCGACCTGCTTCTCAAAGGCGTCGAAACCTCCGCATACCTATGGGGTGACCTCGGGGAGAACTGGCGCGATGCCCACTGACGATCTCGCGGGCCGGACGGTCGGCCTTACGGGCCGCGGGGCACGGCACACTGGAGGAGCCGCCCTTCGTGCCCAGGCCCCGCCGGACCCGGTCCCACCCCAGCCGAACGTCCTGCTGAACCGCCCGCCGAAACAACCGTTCCACCGGGGGAGTTGGAAACAA
The DNA here is from genome assembly GCF_042889625.1 of Streptomyces sp. NPDC002573. Lineage (NCBI taxonomy): Bacteria > Bacillati > Actinomycetota > Actinomycetes > Kitasatosporales > Streptomycetaceae > Streptomyces > Streptomyces sp. NPDC002573. Next base: position 45,888 of record NZ_JBIARC010000023.1, read on the forward strand.
CCGTGACCACCTGGACCGACCACAGCGCCGACCGGCCCATCTCGCTCACCGCTCCGAGCGGCGTCGACCGGGCCGCCCACCACCGGCTCGACGAGGCCTGGCTGGCCGCGGCCTGGAGCCATCCCACCACCCGCTGCTTCGTGGTCTCGGGGGGTCAGGTCCTCATTGACGAGACGCCCGACGGCCGCACCGAACTCGTCATGACCCCCTCCTTCGAGGCACCCCTCACGGAGGCCCACCGTTACTTCCTCGGCACCGACGAGGACGGCGTCAGCTACTTCGCACTCCAGAAGGACGCCCTCCCCGGCCGCATGGACCAGTCCGCCCGCCCGGCCGGTCTGCGCGAGGCCGGACTGCTGCTGTCGCCCCGTGACGCCGGCCTGATGGTCCACGCGGTCGCCCTGGAGAACTGGCAGCGGATGCACCGCTTCTGCTCGCGCTGCGGCGAACGCACCGTCATCGCGGCCGCCGGGCACATCCGACGCTGCCCGGCCTGCGGCGCCGAGCACTACCCGCGCACCGACCCCGCGGTGATCATGGCCGTCATCGACGACGAGGACCGCATCCTCCTCGGCCGCCAGGTGCACTGGCCCGAGGGGCGCTTCTCCACCCTCGCGGGCTTCGTCGAACCGGGCGAGTCCATCGAGCAGTCCGTCCGCCGCGAGGTCTTCGAGGAAGCGGGGATCTCCGTCGGCGAGGTCGAGTACATGGCCAGCCAGCCCTGGCCCTTCCCGTCCAGCCTGATGCTCGGCTTCCTCGCCCACGCCACCAGCACCGACATCAACGTCGACGGCGACGAGATCCACGAGGCCCGCTGGTTCTCCCGCGAGGACCTGTGCGCCGCCTTCGAGTCCGGAGAGGTGCTGCCGCCCTACGGCATCTCCATCGCCGCCCGGCTGATCGAACGCTGGTACGGAAAGCCTCTCCCGACGCGGAGCGTGTGACCCGTCTCACGCCGCCACGCGAGCGACTCGCTTCGGGGCCCCTGTCCTCACCGTGCCGTCACGGAGGAGAGGGCGCCCCTCCATGGCCGCCTCGAAGTGTTCGTCCCTGAGCGCGTCCTCACCGTGCTCGGCGGCGAAGGCCCGAACCCGGCCGAGGGCGCTGTCCGGCGGGGGCGGCTCCTCGCTGACGGTGAAGCCGAGGATCTGCGCCCAGAAGGCGGCGCCCACGTCCTGGGGGTCGTTCATGTCCATGCCGCGCACGGTAGCCGGAGGGTCTGACAGCCGGACGGCACACAAAACCCCCGACCGGCCGTGGAGGCCGTCGGGGGTCGTGCGGGGTGTGGAGATCAGGCGGTGAGAGCCTGCTTCACCTGGGCGAGGCTCGGGTTCGTCATGACGACCTCGCTGCCGGAGGAAGGCACCACCAGAACGGTGGGAACCGTCTGGTTTCCGCCATTCACCTTCTCCACGAAGGCCGCGGACCGCGGGTCCTGCTCGATGTTGATCTCGTTGTATGCGATGCCCTCACGGTCCAGCTGGCTCTTCAGCCGACGGCAATAGCCGCACCACGAGGTGCTGTACATCGTCACAGTGCCCGACATGGCGGTCGCGCTCCTTCACGGCTAGGGATGCGTGCTCTGTCTGCTCGCTGAGAAGGGAACGTACGTGAACGTTCCACCATTCCCGCCACCCGTCCGGAGCCCCCGACACCGCCCGCATGCCGCCGCGCGCCGCACGGACACCCCGGCCTCTCCCGCCCGGGCACGCACCCGGCAGCATCCCCGGCATTCGTACGACCGCAGCCGCCCCCCTGTGGACAACCGCCGCAGCCGCCCCCGGGGACCTGGCAGCATGGCGGGGTGACAGCAGCAACGCACTCCACCTTCTTCCCGCTGGTTCCGGACTCGGCCGACGCGGTGCTCGAAGGGCTCGACCCCGAGCAGCGCGCCGTGGCGACCGCGTTGCACGGCCCGGTGTGCGTGCTGGCCGGAGCGGGCACCGGCAAGACACGAGCCATCACCCACCGCATCGCCTACGGAGTCCGGGCCGGCATCCTCCAGCCCCCCAGCGTGCTCGCCGTCACCTTCACCAACCGCGCCGCGGGCGAGATGCGCGGCCGTCTCCGCCAGCTCGGCGCCGCCGGAGTCCAGGCCCGTACGTTCCACTCCGCCGCGCTGCGTCAGCTCCAGTACTTCTGGCCGAAAGCCGTCGGTGGCAGTCTGCCCCGCATCATCGACCGGAAGATCCAGGTCGTCGCGGACGCGGCCGCCGCCTGCCGCCTCCGCCTCGACCGCAACGAGCTGCGGGACGCGACCGCCGAGATCGAATGGGCCAAGGTCACCCAGACCGTCCCCACCGACTACGCCGCCGCGGCCGCCAAAGCCGGCCGTGAAGCCCCCCGCGACCCCGCCGAGATCGCCCAGCTCTACGCCACCTACGAAGACCTCAAGCGCGAACGCGCCGTCATCGACTTCGAGGACGTCCTCCTGCTCACCGTGGGCATTCTCCAGGACCGCCACGACATCGCCGAAGCGGTCCGTGCCCAGTACCAGCACTTCGTCGTCGACGAGTACCAGGACGTCAGCCCCCTCCAGCAGCGCCTGCTCGAACTGTGGCTCGGCGACCGCGACAGCCTGTGCGTCGTGGGCGACGCCAGCCAGACGATCTACTCCTTCACCGGAGCCACCCCCGACCATCTGCTCGACTTCCGTCTCCGCCATCCCGGAGCCACGGTCGTCAAACTCGTCCGCGACTACCGCTCCACCCCCCAGATCGTCCACCTCGCCAACGGCCTCCTCGCCCAGGCCCGCGGCCGCGCGGCCGACCACCGGCTCGAACTCGTCTCCCAGCGCGACCCGGGGCCCCACCCCGTCTACACCGAGTACACGGACGAACCCGCCGAAGCCGAAGGCGCCGCCCGCCGTATCCGCGACCTGCTGGCCTCCGGCATACCCGCCGCGGAGATCGCGATCCTCTTCCGCACCAACTCCCAGTCCGAGATCTACGAACAGGCCCTCGCCGACGCCGGAATCCCCTACCAGCTCCGCGGCGCCGAACGGTTCTTCGACCGCCCGGAGGTCCGCAAGGCCGGTATCGCCCTGCGCGGCGCCGCCCGCTTCGGAGCCAACGACTCCCTCCTCGACGACGCCGTCGACCTGCCCTCCCAGGTCCGCGCCGTACTGTCCGGCGAGGGCTGGAGCCCCGTGCCCCCGGCGGGCTCGGGCGCCGTCAGAGGGCGCTGGGAGTCCCTGGCCGCACTCGTGAACCTCGCCCAGGACTTCGCCGCGGCGCACCCCCGCGCCACCCTCGCCGACCTCGTCGCGGAACTCGACGAACGCGCGGGCGCCCAGCACGCCCCGACCGTCCAGGGCGTCACCCTCGCCTCCCTGCACTCGGCCAAGGGCCTGGAATGGGACGCCGTCTTCCTCGTCGGCTGCGCCGAGGGCATGATGCCGATCACCTACGCCAGAACCGACGAGCAGATCGAGGAGGAGCGCCGTCTGCTCTACGTCGGTGTCACCCGGGCGAGAGAAAGCCTGCACGTCTCCTGGTCGCTGTCCCGCACACCGGGCGGCCGTGCCAACCGGCGCCCCAGCCGCTTCCTCGACGGGCTGCGCCCCGGATCCTCCGCCACCGCCGGCCGCCCCTCGTTCGGCGGTACCGGAGGAACCGGTGGCATCGAACGCGGCTTCGGCACCCTCCCCACGAGCAGCGCTCCGCGTCGGACCAGCAGGACCCCGGCCCGCTGCCGGGTCTGCGGGCGCACTCTGTCCGAGGCCGGCGAGATGAAGCTGATGCGCTGCGACGACTGCCCCTCCGACATGGACGAGGGTCTCTACGAGAGGCTGCGCGAGTGGCGGACGGAGCAGGCCCAGCGCAGCGGCCAGCCCGCGTTCTGCGTCTTCACCGACCGAACCCTGATGGCCATCGCCGAAGCCGCCCCCGACGACGAGGGTGAACTTGCGCGCATCCCCGGAGTCGGAGTCCGCAAGCTCAACCGCTACGGAGCCGATGTTCTGGCCATCTGCGCAGGTGGACACGGAGGCCAGGAGGGCAACGACGACTGACATCAACTCGTCGAAAAAATAGTTTGCGCATGCCCCAGCAATCCCCATAGGTTCTAAGCCACGGGGATGGCGGCCTTCTCGGAGGCCCCGAATCCGTGCTGTACTTGTGTATCCGTCGGACTGGCTCACCCCCAGTCCTCTGAGACGCCGAGAGGAGGCGATTGAAGTGATCAGCATCAAGACCAGCTCCACCCGCACCGTCAAAATGACCGATCGCTCGGTCGCCTCCACGTGCATGCTCGGCGCCTCGGTCCTGGGCACCGGTCTGTCCGGCATTTCCGCCGGCCGCCCGGCGTCCTCCCTGTCTCTCGCGGGTCTTCCCATCCGTGAGCGCAATGAGCGACCGACCAAGGCACTGGAAGCAGTAGCGGCACAGGCACAGGCCTATGCCTTTGCAGCGGCCGGTGCCGGATTCCGGAAGCAGACGCAGCACCACCTGATGTGGGCCTTCCGTGGGCCAGAACCCTGGAGTGATCCAGCCTGATCGCCGATCAGGCCGGCGCCTTCAGGGCCGCGGAACCCCACCCGGGATCCGCGGCCCTTCTGTTTTCCCCGAACGGGGAGAGCGGACCGAAGGGGCCTCGGGACAAGAAAAGAACCCGGTACCAAGCCGCCACCCGGCCCAACAGGGCCGGAACGACCAGACGAGGAAGACGACCCGTGCAACTCGAAGCGCACGCCCCGTCCGTACCGCCTTCCGAAACGATCCCCCCGCCCGGCCTCACGGAGGACTCCACCTTGATCCCGCTCACCGCGCTCACCGCGCTCGACGACGCCATCGAGAACCTCGGCGTACCCGTCCCCTGCCGCTCCTACGACCCGGAGGTCTTCTTCGCCGAGTCGCCAGCCGACGTGGAGTACGCCAAGTCCCTCTGCCGCACCTGCCCGCTGATCGAGGCCTGCCTCGCCGGCGCCAAGGAGCGGCGTGAGCCCTGGGGCGTCTGGGGTGGCGAGCTCTTCGTCCAGGGTGTCGTCGTCGCCCGGAAGCGGCCGCGTGGCCGCCCGCGCAAGAACCCGGTCACGGCATGAACACCCCAGGAACGATCGATCGCCCCCTCACGCACGACCCCAAGAAGCAGGCCCCGATGAAGCCGTCCACCAGCGAGCCCGCAGGCTCCGCGACCCCTGACGTCACCACCACAGGCGCGAACGCCTCGCGTCAGAACAGGACCCGAGAGATGCAACTCATCCCAGAAGCCTTGGCTCGCGCGCATATGCGCGAGCGACTGCACGAGGCCGAGGAGCAACGCCGGGCCGTGCGCCTGGTGATGGCCCGCCGGATGCAGCGCAAGGCTGAGCGCGCCTCGCTGCGTGCCCGGCGTGCGCTGGCCATGGCCGTGATGCAGTAGCCGACCACCGTCGGCGGCGGGAAGACCCCACGGGGGCCGGTCCGAACGGACCGGCCCCCGCAGTGCGTTGGCTCAGAGCTCCGAAAAGAGCTCTTGGCCCGTCATGCCTCGACCGCAGGCTCCTCCTCCGGCAGGAAGCCCGGGAGCCACTCCTCCAGTTCGTCGCGCAGCCGGACCGTCGCGCCCAACTGGCACAGCACACCGATCGTGCTCAGGGTCACCCGGTGGATGAGCAGGTACGCCGGGGGCAGGTTCAGCTGCTTGCCCAACTGGTAGGCGGGGGAGCGCGGATCGGCGATACGGGCCGCCTGGCTCCGCATCCAGCCGCGGGTGAACGTGAACTCGTCCGCCTGGGCGGGCTCGATGATCGGCACGAGGTAGTCGAGGACCGCATCGGGGTCGAGGTCGATGGACTCCTTGACGAAACCCTCCTCGCAGAGGAGCTCGTAGACCGACTGGGCGTCGCCCTCGATGGCCATGCGCAGGGAAGGGCCGATCGGGGTGGGCAGACCGCCGGGGAGGCGGTCGACCGTGCCGAAGTCGAGGACGCCGAGGCGCCAGTCGTCCTTCCGGGTGGCGCCGGGCAGCAGACGGAAGTTGCCCGGGTGCGGGTCGGCGTGCAGAAGGCCCGTGCGGGCCGGGCCGGAGAAGAGGAAACGGGCCAGCAGCTGACCGGCGCGGTCGCGCTGCTCCCGGGTGCCGTCCGCGATCACCTCCGACAGCGGTATGCCGTCGACCCATTCGGTCACCAGGATCTGCTCGCACTGGTGCACCACATCCGGCACCATCACGTCCGGGTCGTCCGCGAACTCCTCCGCGTGCGCCCGTTGCGCCTTTGCCTCCAGGCCGTAGTCCAGCTCCTCGGAGACCCGGTCGCGCAGCTCCGTGATCAGCGGCTTGATGTCCATGCCCGGGATGAGCGGGCCGAGCAGGCGGGCGAACCGGCTGAGCTGGTTGAGGTCGGAGAGCAGCGCCTCCCCGGCGCCCGGGTACTGCACCTTGACCGCGACGTCGCGGCCGTCGTGCCACACCGCGCGATGGACCTGGCCGATGGACGCGGCCGCCGACGGCTTGTCCTCGAACTCCTGGAACAGCTCGTGCCAGTCGGGGCCGAGGTGCTCCTCGAGCACGGCGTGGACCGTGCGTGTCGGCATCGGCGGGGCCGCCTCCTGAAGCTTGGTCAGGGCGGCCCGGTAGGGCCCGGCGACCTCCTCGGGGAGCGCGGACTCGAACACGGACAGAGCCTGGCCGAACTTCATGGCACCCCCCTTCAGCTCGCCCAAGACCTTGAACAGCTGTTCGGCGGTGCGCTGCTGGAGTTCGCGGCCGACGATCTCGGCCGATTCCCCGACGATGCGTTTGCCCAGTCCCCATGTGGCCCGCCCGGCGAAGCCGAGCGGCAGCGCGGCGAGCTTGGCGGTACGGGTGACCGCCTTCCGGGGAAGATCAGACATGCGCCCTCCAAGTCCCAGACAGCCGTGCCGCGTGCGCCCTGCGGGACGAGTTGCTCGACGGTCGTTGCTCCGCCATTGTCTCGTGCGGCTCCCCGTCCTTTGAGGTGTGTTCCTCGTTACCTTTCTCCGCCGTGCCGCACCCGCATGCGGGGTGCGGCCATACAGGCCGGGTGTGCCAGTGCAGTCGCGGCACGGACGCCTCCCAGCGTGCGCCGGCGCTGGAGGGAGTGTCGCCGTCGAGAAAGGCGAGCGCGTGTCCGGCGGCGACTCCGGCGACGGCGGTGGCCAGGGCGAGGTCACAGGCCTGGATCTGCCGTGGGCGTCCGGAGCGCCACTGCGCGACCAGTCGGGGCCAGGTCTCGTCCCGGTCGGTGCGGGCCCGGTCCAGGCAGCCCGCGCAGGCCGTTTCACCCGGCAGGACGAACGGGCCGACGACTCCCGTGCCCTCCACGACCCCGGCGTACAGATGGGGCGTGCCGGAGGCGATCAGGGGTTCGGCGGTGAAGGGGTCGGGTGCGTGGACGGTCAGACCGTCGCGCGGGGCGAGGATCACCAGGGAGTAGCCGGGGCCCGGGTCGTCGCGGGGTGAGCGCCGGGAGATGCGCTCCCGGCGTGGAGGCCGGTCCGGCGCGGCCGCCCGCACGGCGCGGCGGGCCGCGTCCTCGCGGCGCGCCCCGATCGAGTCGGCCGGGAGGCCGCCCGGTGCGACGTCCCACGGTTCGACGCAGCCGATGTCGCGGACGTCGACCTCGCCGACGCCCGCGCCTGCGAGCAGCGAGGCGAGAACGGTTCCCACCCGGCCCGCGCCGCGGACCTGGACGCGATGGCTGCGGCGGGCGGCCAGACGCCGGGCGGGCTCGCCCGGCGCGCGGGCGACGAGCGACAGGGACGCCAGATCGGACCGCAGGCGGTCCAGGACGCCGGCCTTCGCGCGCAGGGCCTCGGCTTGTGGGCCGCCGCCCGTGGCGTCGTCCAGCAGGCCCGAGCCGGACAGGTTGTCGACCAGGGCGTCCACATGCCCGTCGGGCAGGCCCATGCGGTGGGCCTCCTCGCGCAGCAGCGGCAGGCCTCGGGTGCCGTCGAGCAGGCCGAGGAAGCTGCCCGTCGCGGTGTCCACAGGCCCCAGCACCATGGCGTGCGCGGGTGCCATCCCGAACTGCACGGTGTTCAGATCGCGCCAGCCGCGCCGCAGCGCAGGCTTCACCATCGGATGCATGAGCGGCCCCCGTAGCTGTCGTAGGTCCCAGTTCGTCGGCGGGTGTTCGGTGTGCTGGCGGCTGCCAGGATGCCCCCGGCGGGTAAGGGTGTGCTGAAGTTTGTCCACAGGCAGGGGTGTTGGTCGTACTAATCAAGCGCATGGGGTGCGGATCAGCACGGAACCGTTCCCGAGGGGGGACTTCCCGCTGGTGCAGCGGGTAACGTCGGGGCGTGCCCGCCGATCCACTGCCCCGCGCCGGAAAGCCACAGCGCAGCACGACCAGCCAGCCGCCGAGCGGCTCGAGGGCGAGCGCGATCGAGGTTCGCAGGAGCGCGCGTCGCCGTAGAACGGTCTCCGCGTACCGCGAGGGCGATCGCACCATCGTGCTGATCCCCGCCCGGATGTCCGAGGCCGAGGAGCAGCGCTGGGTGACCGTCATGCTCGACAAGCTCGCCGCCCAGGAGAGCAAGCGGGTGATCGGCGATGTGGAGCTGGCCGAGCGTGCGGAGCGGCTGTCGGCGCAGTACTTCGAGGGGCGGGCGCGGCCCGCGTCGGTGCGCTGGGTCACCAACCAGAACACGCGCTGGGGCTCCTGCACCCCGTCCGAGGGCAGTATCCGTCTGTCGCACCGGTTGCAGGGGATGCCGGAGTACGTCGTGGACTACGTCCTGCTGCACGAGCTGGCGCATCTGCTGGTGCCCGGGCACGGGCCGCGGTTCTGGCGGCTGCTGGAGGCCTATCCGCGCACGGAACGTGCCCGCGGCTATCTGGAAGGGGTCGTCGCGGCCGGCCGGCTGCCGCACCAGCCGGTGCCTCCCGCCGAGTAGCCGGAGCCGTCGTCGTCCCTCTTGCCGGGTGCCGTCCGTGAAGCGGTTGTGTACCGGGTCTGTACCGACTGCGTCCGCTGTGGGCGATTGCCGTTAGCCTGGCGCGACGCACTCACAGTCGGAATGGGGGACGGTCGTTACGCATGGCCAGGGAATTCCAGCGCGGCCACAAGGCCAGGATCAGTGACCTCACCGCGGGCACGGATCTGTACGTAGGCGTGCAGATCTCCGGGCCCGGGCTGACCTTCGACATCAGCTGCTTCGGTCTGGACGGCGACGAACGGCTCTCGGACGACCGGTACTTCGTCTTCTTCAACCAGCCGAAGTCGCCGGAGGAGGCCATTCAGCTCCTCGGGCCGCAGGCGGGCGACACGGAGTCCTTCCGGATCACGCTCGACAGGATCCCTCCGCAGATCCACAAGCTGTCCTTCACGGCGACGCTAGACGGCACCGGGCAGATGTCGCAGATCGGCCCCGGATACCTGCGCATCGTGGCGGGTGGCGAGGAGGTGGCCCGATACCCGTTCAGCGGCGCTGAGTTCAGCACCGAGCGTGCGGTCATGCTCGGCGACTTCTATCTGAAGGATGTCTGGCGGTTCGCCGCCGTCGGCCAGGGCTTCGACGGCGGGCTCGAGGCGCTTCTGAAGAACTTCGGCGGTGAGGTCCTCGAGGAGGAGCAGCCGTCCGCGCCGCAGGAGCCGCAGCAGCCGGCCCCCGGTGCGGCTCCCGGGTTCGCCCCGCCCGTCCAGGCGTCCGTGCCGCTCGCGTTCGGCGCCCCGGCCGCGCCCGTCGCCCCGGTGCCGCAGCAGCCGCATCCCGCGCCGGGTGGCTTCCCGCCGCCCGCCCCGCCCGCGCCCGCCCCGGCACCGGCCGCACCCTCCGTGCACCACGCGCCCACCATCGTCGCGCCCCTGACCACGCCGCCCGGCGGCACCGTGCCGCCGCCCCCGGGCCCGGCGCCGTACGCCCAGCCGCCCGGACGGCCGGGCCCGCCCCCGGGCTACGGCGGTCAGCAGCCCGCCACCATGCCGCCCGGCTACGGACAGCAGCCCCCGGCGCCTCCCGGACACGGTCAGCAGCCGTCCTACGGCCAGGCAGGCGCTCCCGCCCCGTACGGCGCTCCCCAGGGCGCCCCGCAGGCCGGTGCCGGTGTGGCCGCCGCGCTGCAGCTGTACAAGGAGACACCCACCGGTCAGCGGTGGACCCAGCAGAACAAGAAGCTCGTCCGCGTCGACCTCGGCATCGGCGGCCAGCCCGTGCTGGCGCGGCAGGGCAGCATGGTGCTCTACCAGGGCAAGGTCGACTTCAACTACAAGGGCGCCGGTTTCGCCGGGCGCATCGTCGGCAACGCGACCGGCCAGGAGATGCAGCTGATGCGCTGCACGGGCCAGGGCCAGGTGTTCTTCGCCGAGAACGCCACCCATCTGCACCCGATCGAGCTCCAGGGGGAAGCGATCTGCGTCTCCTCGGAGAACGTCCTCGCCTTCGACGAGTCCCTCCAGTACGAGGTCCGGCGCATCGAGGGCCACGGCATCCCCGGCGGCGCGCTGTTCACGATGCAGTTCCAGGGGACCGGCACGATCGTCGTGAAGACGCACGGCGCGCCGGTGGTGCTGCCCGTCACGCCGACCACGTTCGTCGACTCCAACGCCGTCGTCGCCTGGTCCGCCGCAGCCCAGGTGATCGTCTCCAGCCAGGTGCGGATGCGCCGCAACGCCTACCCGGGGGACACCGGGGAGGGCGTCAACCTTCAGTTCCGTGCCGCGCCCGGCAACTTCGTCGTCGTCCAGCCCTACGAGGTCTAAGGGGAGCCCGTCATGAACCAGCCGCTCGCGGGCTTCGCCCCCGCACCCGTTACCGCCCGCATGGAGAACCACGGCAGCCACATGCTGAAGGTCGCCATGCAGACCGGGAACGACCTCTTCGCGCGCGTGGGGTCCATGGTCGCCTACGAAGGGTTCGTCACCTACGAGCCCAACCCGCCCGCCGTGCGCCAGATCGCTCGAGACTGGCTTACCGGCGAGGGCGCGCCCCTGATGAAGTGCTCCGGGGACGGCCTGCTCTACCTCGCCGACTACGGGGCGAACGTCGTCGTCATCGATCTGGCCGGGGACGCGATCTCCGTCAACGCCACCAACCTGCTCGCCTTCGACGCGCATCTGCAGTGGGGTGTCGAACGCGTCAAGGGGCTCGCCAAGTTCGCCGGGCAGGGCCTGTGGAACACGAGGATCTCCGGTCAGGGCTGGGTCGCCCTGACCTCCCGGGGCACGCCGATCGTCGTCGACTGCGGCGGCGGTGAGGACGAGACGTACGTCGACCCGGACGCGCTCGTCGCCTGGTCCCCGAACCTGAGGGTGAAGGGCAAGCGCAGCTTCAAGGCGCAGTCGCTCATCGGGCGCGGCAGCGGCGAGGCGTACCAGATGGCGTTCTCCGGGCAGGGCATCGTGGTCGTCCAGCCCAGCGAGGACAGCACCGACCGCCTCCGGATCCGGGGCTGAGGGGGAACCGCACACCATGCAGAGCACGCTTTTCGGCTACAACGAGCAGCAGACCCAGGAGCGCTACAGCCTGCAGAACGCGCAGCTGCTGCGCGTCCTGCTGGAGGGCCACGACGACATCCTGGCGCGCAAGGGCACCATGGTCGCCTACCAGGGGCTCATCGAGTTCGACGCCGAGTACCAGAGCAGCGGCCAGCACCGTGCGCGCGCGTACACCGGCGAGGGCCTGGACCTGATGCGCTGTCACGGACAGGGCACCGTCTACCTCGCCAATCTCGCCCAGCACGTCCACATCATGGACGTCGAACAGGACGGGCTCACCGTCGACAGCAGCTATGTGCTGGCGATGGACTCCTCGCTGCACCACGAGGTCATCGCCGTGGACAGCCAGTACGGCATCTCCGGCTCCGGCAAGTACCAGCTCAACATCACCGGGCGCGGCAAGGTCGCGCTCATGACGTCGGGCGCGCCTCTGCTGATGCAGGTCACGCCCGACAAGTACGTCAACTGCGACGCGGACGCGATCGTCGCCTGGTCCACCGGCCTGCGGGTGCAGATGCAGGCCCAGACACACTCCTCAGGGGTGTGGCGCCGACGCGGCAACACCGGTGAGGGCTGGGAGCTCAGCTTCATGGGCAGCGGCTTCGCGCTGGTGCAGCCCAGCGAACTGCTGCCGCCGCAGAACGCGGTGATCGGACAGGGGCTGCGCGCCCAGTACGGCATGGGTCAGCACGGAGCACGGGCGCAGAACCAGGGCAACGTCTGGAGCTGACCGCCCGGAGGACCGGAACCGCGTAAGGGGCGATCGCAATGGCGATCGCCCCTTACGCGCATCCGTACCTGCCGTCACAGCCTGGCGCGCGTCGTCTCCAGCAGACGTACGACCGAGTCGTCCGCCACGGTCGCCACCTCGTCGTAGGCGAACCAGCGCAGGTCCAGCGATTCGTCGCTGATCGCCTCGACGGCACCGGCCGGAGCGAGCGCCGCGTACTGGACGTCGAGATGCCAGGTGCACGGAGTGTGATGACGGTCCAGGCGCACCGGGCCGCCGGGCAGCAGGGTCAGCCCCGCGATGCCCGACTCCTCCGTGGCCTCCCGCAGGGCCGCGTCCGCCAGCGTCGCGTCGGACGGCTCGCAGTGGCCGCCCATCTGCAGCCACATCCGCAGCTTCCCGTGCAGGGTCAGCAGCACCCGGTCGTGCTCGGGGTCGATCACCAGGGAGCTCGCCGTGACATGCCCGTCACGGCAGGCCTTCCACATGCCGTCCGGATGCGTCGCCAAGTGGTCCAGGTAGACCTGGCGCAGCTCTTCCTGGCCCTCGTACCCCTTCAGGACGAGGACCGCGTCGTCATGGAGGCTCACTCGGCGTCGTCGCCCTCGGCGTCGCCCTCGTCCTTCTTGGTCAGGTCGGTCTTCCCGGTGGAGCCGCCCGCCGCCTCGCCGAGCATCTTGTCCAGCTCGGAGAAGTCGAGCTGCTCCCGGTGCACAAAGCCGTCCGGGTCGTCCAGGTCGGAGGCCGTGGGCAGCATGTCAGGGTGCGCCCACAGGCCGTCCCGGCCGTCCACGCCACGCGCGTCGGTGAGCGAGGCCCACAGACGGGAGGCGTCCCGCAGCCGGCGCGGACGCAGCTCCAGACCGATCAGCGTGGCGAACGTCTGCTCGGCGGGGCCGCCCGAGGCACGGCGGCGACGCAGGGTCTCGCGCAGCGCGTCCGCGGAGCCCAGGCGCGGCTTGGCCGCGGCGTGCACCACCGCGTCCACCCAGCCCTCGACCAGCGCCAGCGCCGTCTCCAGACGGGCCAGGGCCGCCTTCTGCTCCGGAGTGTCCTCCGGCTGGAACATGCCCTGCTGGAGCGCCTGCTGCAGCTCCTCCGGGTTCTGCGGGTCGAACTGGCCGACCACGTCCTCCAGCTTGGCCGTGTCGACCTTGATGCCGCGCGCGTAGCCCTCGACCGCGCCGAACAGGTGCGAGCGCAGCCACGGGACATGGGCGAACAGGCGCTGGTGCGCGGCCTCCCGCAGGGCGAGATACAGCCGCACCTCCTCCTGGGGCACGCCCAGGTCCTTGCCGAGCGCCTCGATGTTCAGCGGCAGCAGCGCGGCCTTGCCGGCCGGGCCGAGCGGCAGACCGATGTCGGTGGACCCGACGACCTCGCCGGCGAGCACGCCGACGGCCTGCCCGATCTGCGTCCCGAACATGGCGCCGCCCATGGAACGCATCATGCCGATCAGCGGGCCCGCCATGGCCTGCATCTCCTCCGGCAGGACGTCGCCCATGGCCGCGCCGACGCGCTCGGCGACCGGGTCGACGAGCTCCTTCCACACCGGCAGGGTCGCCTCGACCCACTCGGCGCGGCTCCAGGCCACGGCGGAGCCGGCGCCCGACGGCAGCGACGTCACATCGTCGAGCCACAGGTCGGCAAGGCGGACGGCCTCCTCGACCGCGGAGCGCTCGCCGGGGCTCACGCTCGCGTCCTTGGTGCCGTCCGGGGTGCCCTGGGAGACCGTCTGGCGGGCGATCTGCTTGGCCATGTCCCAGTTCACCGGGCCGCCCTCGTAGGAGAGCATCTGACCCAGCTGCTGGAACGCGGCGCCCAGGTCGGTGGGGTTCAGGGAACCGAACATCGCGGCGAGCGGGTTGTCGGCGCCGGCTCCGCCGGCTCCGGGCAGCCCGAAACCGAACGGGTTGGCCGGTCCCTGACCACCACCGCTCTCCTGGTCCTTCTTCTTGCCCTCGTCGCCGTTCTCCGGCTCCTCCGGCGGAAGGCCGAATCCGAATGGGGTGTCACTCACGGGATTCCTCGGCTGGTAAGGCCACCGGCTTTCTCCGGCGGCTGGCTGCCCGACAACACACCCAGCGTAGACACCCCGGCGCGATCGGGCCTGAGTGCTTCACCGACACCTGGCCTGCGGCAGGATGGATGCCACCTGGTACGGCCGCGTGTGTTGCGCCCGTACTGAAGACAACCGCTGGAGACGCCCGGTGAGTTCCCCAGATCCACAGGTTCGCGCAGCGCGAAACCATTCGGCCCGCCCGTCGCCCGACGACCGTCCCCGCCCGGCGACGCAGCGCGGCGACCAGTCGCCCGCCCTCCGTGGGCCCGTCGTCGCGGTCACCGGCGCCGCGTCCGGCGTCGGCGCGCTGCTGACCGAGCGACTCGCCGCCTCCGACGAGATCAAGCAGGTCATCGCCATCGACGAGCGGCGCGGGGAGTGCGCGGCGGCGCAGTGGCACATCCTGGACGTACGGGACCCGGCGATCGCCGACAAGCTGCGCGGCGCGGACGTCGTGGTGCACCTGGCGCTCGACCTCGACCTGGAGACGGATCCCGCGGCGCGCACGGCGTACAACGTGCGGGGCACGCAGACCGTGCTGACCGCCGCCGCGGCCGCCGGGGTGCACCGGGTGGTGCTGTGCACCTCGGCGATGGTCTACGGGGCGCTGCCGGACAACGAGCTGCCGCTCTCGGAGGACGCCGAGCTGCGGGCCACGGCGGAGGCGACCGGGGTCGGGGACCTGCTGGAGATCGAGCGGCTGGCACGGCGGGCGCCGCGCGCGCACCCGGGACTCAATGTCACCGTGGTCCGGCCGTCCGTGCTGGTCGGTGGCACGGATACCGCGCTGACCAGGTATTTCGAGTCGCCCCGGCTGCTGGTGGTGGCGGGGTCGCGGCCGGCCTGGCAGTTCTGCCACGTCGAGGACCTGTGCAGCGCCCTGGAGTACGCCGTCCTGGAGAAGGTGGAGGGGGAGCTCGCCGTCGGGTGCGACGGGTGGCTGGAGCAGGAGGAGGTCGAGGAGCTGAGCGGGATCCGGCGGATGGAGCTGCCCTCGGCGGTCGCCCTGGGGGCGGCGGCCCGGCTGCACCGGATCGGACTGACGCCCTCGCCCGCCGGTGACCTCGCGTACACGATGTACCCGTGGGTGGTCAGCGGCAGCCGGCTGCACGATGCCGGATGGCGGCCCCGGTGGACGAACGAGGAGGTCCTCGCGGAGCTGCTGGAGGAGGCGTCCGGGCGGCACACCGTGGCGGGCCGGCGGCTCGGGCGCAAGGACGCGACGGCGGCGGGTGCCGCGGGCGCCACGGTGGCTCTGCTCGGCGCGGCCGCGGTGGTGCGGCGGGCGCGCAAGGCCCGGCGGCGCATCTGAGGGTTCGCCCCTCGGGCGCGTGCCGGTGGATCTCTGTGTTGGGGGACGGCCCCTCGTGCGCACGTGCCCGTGGATCTCTGCCTCGAGGGACCACCCCTCGTGCGCGCGTCGACGGATCTCTCCCTTTCTCGCCCCGGAGGCGTACGGCACGATGGGGGCATGGCACCCCACAGCAACCACCCCGGTGAGCGCGCGGCGGACGATCCGATCAAGCTGCTCGCGATCCGCGACACCCCGCTCTCTCTCGACGAGGTCTTCCGGGCGGTCGGGGACGACGCGGCCGGGGGCACGGCACTGTTCGTCGGGACCGTGCGCAACCACGACGCCGGGGCGGACGTCGAGGAGCTGGCGTATTCGAGCCACCCCAGTGCCGAGGCGGAGATGCGGCGGATCGCCGAGAAAGTCGCCGCCGACTATCCCGTGCGGGCCCTCGCGGCCGTGCACCGCGTCGGGAACCTGAGGGTCGGCGACCTCGCCGTGGTCGTCGCCGTGGCCTGCCCCCACCGGGGCGAGGCCTTCGAGGCGTGCCGCAGGCTGATCGACGATCTCAAGCACGAGGTGCCGATCTGGAAGCACCAGACGTTCTCCGACGGGACGGAGGAATGGGTGGGCGCGTGCTGACCCCCGGGCGCCGCCCGTCGGCGCCGTCCGCCCCCCGGCGCACTCCTCTCATAGGGTTAACCAAGCTCTCACCGGGCTCCGGTTGCGTAACCGCACCCCTGACGCGAGCGTTGACAGGGCGGATGGTTAATCTGCTGATCAGTCAGTTGCGGTCGCTCATGGGGTTGGGAGGTCGGCATGGCGGCGCTCGCCTGGTTGCTGATTCCGCTTTTGGCTGCGATCGGTGCCGGACTGTGGGGCGGCTGGGCCGGTCGTCATCGCAAGACCGCGGGTGACGGCACCGAGCTCGCCGGATACGCGCGCTTCCGCGAAGCCATGGAGAAATCCCACTCAGGCACCTGAGAACGTGCCGCCCGAGGGGCCGCCCACACGGATGGGACGGCCCCGGGGGTGCACTGACAGGACCGTCCCGTACTGTCGTTCCATGCCACGCCGCACCGCGACGATGCTCGCCTCGACCCTGATGCTGATCGCGCTCCTGTGCGCGGGAGTGTTCATCAAAGTGCCGTACTCGGAGATGTCCCCGGGGCCGACGGTGAACACCCTCGCCGAGCACGACGGCGAGCCGGTGCTGCAGATCTCCGGGCGCAAGACCTATCCGACGACCGGCCATCTGAACATGACCACGGTCCGGGTCACCAGCGCCGACTACAACATGAACCTGGTCGAGGCCGTCTACGGCTGGCTCGCGCACGACGACAAGGTCGTCCCGCACGACACGCTCTACCCGGACGGCAAGACCGAGCAGCAGTCCACCCAGGAGAACGCCGAGGAGTTCTCCCAGTCCCAGGAGAGCGCCAAGGTCGCCGCCCTGAAGCAACTGGGCATCCCGGTGAAGTCCTGGGTGATCGTCGCCACAGTCCTCAAGGACTCGCCCGCCGAGGGCAGGCTGCACGCCGGTGACGTCATCAAGGCCGTCGACGGAGCGCCCGTGAAGGGGCCCGACGACGTCGCCAAGCTGGTCACCAAGCACAAGCCGGGACAGGACGTCGTCTTCACGATCGTGCCCGTCAAGGAGCAGGCCGCCGCCGAGAAGGCGCAGAAGACGGCCACCAAGACCCAGGATGTGACGATCACCACGGCGAAGTCCCACGACAGCGGTCGGCAGCGGGCCATCGTCGGGATCTCCGCCGGGACCGACCACACCTTCCCGTTCACGATCGACATCAAGCTCGCCGACGTCGGCGGTCCCAGCGCGGGGCTGATGTTCGCCCTCGGCATCGTCGACAAGCTCACCCCGGACGACCTCACCGGCGGGAAGTTCGTGGCCGGCACCGGCACCATCGACGACGACGGGAACGTCGGCCCGATCGGCGGGGTCGAGATGAAGACCGTCGGCGCGCGCGAGAAGGGCGCCCAGTACTTCCTGACGCCCAAGGACAACTGCGCGGCCGCCGCCGCCGACACCCCCGAGGGCCTCACCCTCGTCCGCGTCAACACCATCGGCGACGCCCTGAACGCCCTCAAGGACATCCGCACCGGCAAGACCGCCGACCTGCCGAAGTGCACCACCAAGGGCTAGACGCGCACGAACGGGCTCCGCGCGCCCGGGCGCAGGCGCCGCGCTCCTGGGCCCGCGGCGCGCCGCAGGGCGCGTACGACGGCGGGGGCGCCCCCTGATCATCAGGGGGCGCCCCCGCCGTCGTAGTACGCGCGGACCTCAGTCCGCGAACGTCGCCGCCAGCGCCTCCGCGAGCCCCGGCACCAGGTCCGGGCCCGTCAGCACCTCCGTCGGCGAGTCCTTCTCGCGCAGCCGCACGGCCGAGTCGCGCGCACCGTCGCGCAGCACCGCCACCGTCATCCGCACCTCCTGGCGGTCCGGGTGCTCGGCGACCCACCGGGCGAGCTTCTTGTCGCTCAGCCCCTGCGGGACCGTGGCCTCCGCGGACGGCGGCAGCATCAGCCGCTCCACCGCGAGCGCGCAGCCGACGACCGCGTCGGGCCAGGCGATGGTGGCGAGGAACTCGTCCAGCGGCCTGTCGGCAGGGACCTCCTCCTGCTCGATCGGGGTGAGGCCCGCGGACTCGGACTCGTCCTCCAGGCCGAGCTGGGCCGCGAGCGAGGGTTCCTGGGCCCGCAGTCGCGCGGTGTCGACGAGGGCGAAGAGGCGAGCGGGCTGGTCCCAGCCAAGGCCGGAGACGTACTCGTCGATCTCGAGCACGGCCCGGGTGAGGGGGCTCGCTGCCATGGGAGTGTTGGACATGGTCACAATCCTGCCTGGTTCCCACCCGGAATCGGGAACCGAGTAAAGCGCCAGTAAGTTGCATAGGTGGGGCTCCGCGATGGTGGAGCCTCATCCATGGTCCGCGTTCACGGGGGCCTGACGGATCAACACGGATCAACCAGCGAACTTCGAGGTGCGCACCTTGGCTTTCCAGATGCCGGACCGCGGCGGAGGCCCGACGGGACCGCGGATCAGAGTGGGCCGCCCGTCCGGGCGCGCCCGGACCCTGCTCATGACACTGGGGGTCCTCGCCGTCCTCGGTATGGCGTTCGTCATGTTCGCCGGCTTCTGGACGGACTGGCTCTGGTACCGGTCGGTGAAGTACTCGTCCGTCTTCACGACCACACTGTGGACCAAGATCGGGCTCTTCTTCGTCTTCGGTCTGCTGATGGCGGCCGCGGTCGGCTTCAACATCTGGCTCGCGCACCGGATGCGTCCGCCGCTGAGTGCCATGTCCATGGAGCAGCAGAGCCTCGACCGCTACCGGATGGGGATCGCGCCCTACAAGCGGTGGCTGCTCCTCGCGATCACCGCCCTGGTGGGCCTGATCGCGGGCGCCTCCGCGGCCGGCCAGTGGCAGACCTGGCTGATGTGGGTCAACGGCGTGCCCTTCCACCAGAAGGACCCCCAGTTCCACCTGGACGTCTCCTTCTACGCCTTCGACCTGCCCTGGTACCGCTTCCTGCTGGCCTTCGGCTTCGCCGCCACGGTGCTGTCGCTGATCGCTGCCGCGCTCACGCACTACCTCTACGGCGGCCTCCGGCTCACCTCCCCGGGAGCGCGCGCCACGGCCGCCGCGACCGGACACCTGTCGGTGCTGCTCGGCGTCTTCGTCGCCCTGAAGGCGGTCGCCTACTGGCTCGACCGGTACGGACTCGCCGTGAAGTCCAGCGACTTCAAGGCGACCGGCGACTGGACCGGCCTGAGGTACGTCGACGCGAACGCCTACCTGCCCGCCAAGACCATCCTGTTCTGCATCGCGGTCATCTGCGCGCTGCTCTTCTTCGCCACCCTGTGGCGGCGCACCTGGCAGCTGCCGGTCATCGGCTTCGGCCTGATGGTCCTGTCGGCGATCCTCATCGGCGGGCTGTACCCGGCGATCGTGCAGAAGTTCCAGGTCCAGCCGAACGAGCAGGCCAAGGAAGCGCCGTACGTCGCGAAGAACCTCAAGGCGACCCGCGAGGCCTACGGCATCGACGACGCCCAGGTCACCGAGTACCAGGGCACGAGCAACACCAAGGACAAGGACAAGCTGCGCACGGACGCCGACGCCACGGCGAGCATCCGACTGCTGGACCCGAACGTCGTCTCGCCGACGTTCCAGCAGTTGCAGCAGATGAAGAACTACTACGCCTTCCCGACCAATCTGGACGTCGACCGGTACACCAAGGACGGCAAGGACCAGGACACGGTCATCGGTCTGCGGGAGCTGAACCTGGCGGGCATCCCGAAGCAGAACTGGATCAACGACCACTTCCGCTACACCCACGGCTACGGCGTGGTCTCCGCCAAGGGCACCACCGCCGACGGCAACGGCCAGCCCGTCTTCACCGAGTCCGACCTGCCGTCCTCCGGCGATCTGGGCACGTACGAGCAGCGGATCTACTACGGGGAGAAGACCACCGAGTACTCGATCGTCGGCGGTCCCCAGAAGGAGATCGACTACTCCGACGACAGCGGCGAGAAGACCACCTCCTACCAGGGCAAGAGTGGCGTCAGCCTCTCCAACCCGATCAACCGGGCCGCGTACGCGGTCGCGTTCGGGGAGCCGCAGATCCTCTACTCCGGCGCCATCGGCGACGGCTCGCGGATCCTGTACAACCGCACGCCCAAGCAGCGTGTGGAGGCGGTCGCGCCCTGGCTGACCATCGACGGCGACGCCTACCCCGCCGTCGTCGACGGCCGGATCCAGTGGATCGTCGACGCCTACACGACGACGAACGGCTATCCGTACGCGTCCCGTACGACGCTCGGCGACACGACGGCCGACTCGCTCACCGCCGGCAACACCCAGCGCGCGGTGATGGCCCAGCAGAACCAGGTCAACTACATCCGCAACTCGGTGAAGGCGACCGTCGACGCGTACACCGGCGAGGTCAAGCTCTACCAGTGGGACACCGAGGACCCGGTGCTGAAGACCTGGATGAAGGCGTTCCCGGGCACCGTGAAGCCGCGGACCGACATCTCGCCCGCGCTGATGTCCCATCTGCGGTATCCGCAGGACCTGTTCAAGGTCCAGCGTGAACTCCTCACCCGCTACCACGTGAAGGACGCGCAGACGTTCCTCAGCGGCAGCGAGGTGTGGCAGGTGCCGGACGACCCCACCAACAAGTCGGGCAACGCGGTGCCGCCGTACTACCTGAGCATGAAGATGCCCGACCAGTCCGCGCAGGCGTTCTCGCTGACGACGACGTTCACACCGAACGGCCGCGACAACCTGAGTGCTTTCATGTCGGTCAACGCCGAGGCGGGCAGCCCCGATTACGGCAAGATCAGAGTCCTGAAGCTGCCGACGAGCAAGACGGTCGACGGCCCCAAGCAGGTCCAGAGCCAGTTCAACTCCGAACAGGACATCGCCGAGTCGATCAGGCTCCTCAAGGGCGGTGACTCGGACATCGAGTACGGCAACCTGCTGACCGTCCCGATCGACGGCGGCCTGCTGTACGTGGAACCGGTCTATGTGCGCGGTGGCGGCCTCAAGTACCCGCTGCTGCGCAAGGTCCTGGTGACCTACGGCGGCAACACGGCGTTCGAGGACACCCTCGGCCAGGCGCTCGACAAGGTCTTCGGGGCGCAGACCGCGACCTCTCCGCCGGGGACCGGGACCACCACCCCGCCCCCGTCCGGCAACCC
Source organism: Streptomyces sp. NPDC002573 (assembly GCF_042889625.1). Lineage (NCBI taxonomy): Bacteria > Bacillati > Actinomycetota > Actinomycetes > Kitasatosporales > Streptomycetaceae > Streptomyces > Streptomyces sp. NPDC002573. The sequence goes on from NZ_JBIARC010000023.1 coordinate 67,070, forward strand.
GACGGTCCAACAGGCGCTCCAGGACGCCCAGAAGGCGTTCGACGCCGGACAGGAGGCCCTCAAGAAGGGTGACTGGGGGGCGTACGGACAGGCGCAGAAGGATCTTCAGGACGCGCTGAAGCGGGCCGCGGAGGCACAGTCCCAGGCCGGCAAGACCACGGGCGGCAGCACCGGCGCGAAGGGCGGCGCGAGTCCGTCCGCCGGTCCGAGCGGCTCGCCCAGCAGCTCACCCAGCGGTTCACCGAGCAGTTCGCCCAGCGGTTCGGGCGGCGGCTGAACCGAGAGCCCTCCCGCGCCGTGATACTGTTGCACAACAACGGCGCGGGGTGGAGCAGCTCGGTAGCTCGCTGGGCTCATAACCCAGAGGTCGCAGGTTCAAATCCTGTCCCCGCTACTGAAGTCGAGGGCCCGGATCCTGATCAGGATCCGGGCCCTCGACGTGTGTGGACGCACGACGGGGCGGGCGAAGACACGACGAGGCGTACGGCGTGACCTGGCGACTCATGCGAAGTGGGGCGGAATGCACGGGCAGTTGGCCACCTGTGTGTTTGACTTGTCTCTCTGTGGGCATGTCGACAAAACGCTGAAGTGACCTCACTGGCTGCGGTATACCAGGTGTACCCAGGTTGCAGGTGGTGCGACGATGGACGTTATGGGGGACAAGGCAACTCTGTTCGAATCGGGGCGAATTGTGCAGCCCGCCAGGCGGGACGAGGTGGGCGAAAAAGGCGAGGCCGTCGAGACCAGGGAGGCCGTCGTCGAGACCGGTGAGGCCGTCGAGGAGGTTCGCAACCGACTCGCTGCGGAGGCCGGCGACATCGAGGCGATGAGCGTCCTCGGGGCGATGCTGCTGCGCCGTGGCGATCTGGACGGGGCCGAGCCTCAGCTGCGCGCCGCCACCGCCGCGGGTGACCGTGCCGCGGCCAACAACCTGGGTGTCCTGCTGCACCAGCGGGGGTACGCCGACGAGGCCGCCGGCTGGTGGCGGGTCGCCGCCGTCGCCGGGTCGGCCGCCGCGGCGCACGCGCTCGGCCGGCACCACCGCGAGCGCGGCGACGAACCCGCCGCGGAGTACTGGCTGCGTCAGTCCGCGGAACAGGGCCACACCCTCGGCGCGTACGCGCTCGCGGATCTGCTGGAGCACCGCGGTGACGAGGGCGCCGAGCGCTGGATGCGGGCCGCCGCCGAGCGCGGGCACCGCGAGGCCGCCTACCGGCTGGCGCGGACACTGGACCGCAGGGCCTTGGAGGTTCAGGAGACCGGCGGTGACAACGGTGTCAGCGCGTCCGGCCTGGAGGAGGCCGAGCAGTGGTACCGGCAGGCCGCCGCGCGCGGCCACCGCCGCGCCGCGCTGCACCTCGGGGCGATCCTGGAGAAGCGGGGGGAGCTGAAGGAGGCGGGGCGCTGGTATCTGACGAGTGCCAAGGACGGCGAGGCGCGGGCCGCCTGCGCGCTCGGCTTCCTGCTGCGGGACGCGGGGGACATCGAGAGCGCCGCCGTGTGGTGGCTGTGGGCCGCGCAGGAGGGCGACGGCAACGCGGCGAACGCGCTCGGCGCGCTGCACGCCGAGCGGGGCGAGACACAGACCGCCGAGCGCTGGTACCGGGCGGCGATGGACGCGGGCGACATCAACGGCGCCTACAACCTGGCCCTGCTCTGCGCGGAGCAGGGGCGTACCGCGCACGCCGAGCAGTGGTACCGGCGGGCCGCCTACAGCGGGCACCGCGAGGCGGCGAACGCGCTCGCCATCCTGCTGCTGCACGGCGGGGACACGACGGGCGCCGAACCGTGGTTCTCCAAGGCCGCCGAGGCGGGGAGCGTCGACGCCGCCTTCAACCTCGGGATTCTGCACGCTGGGCGCGGCGAGGAGACGACGGCGCTCGCCTGGTACGAGCGGGCGGCGGCCGCCGGGCACACCGAGGCCGCCCTCCAGGTCGGGATCGCTCGGCTGCGGGAGGGGGACGAGCAGACGGCCGAGCGGCATCTGCGGTGCGCCGCCGGGGGCGGCAGCGCCGAGGCCGCCTATCGGCTGGCCACCGTGCTGGACGCGCGCCGGCCGCCTCCGCCCGCCCATGAGCTGGGGGAGGCGTCGCACGAGAAGAGCGAGTGCGAGGAGTGGTACGAGCGGGCCGCGACGCAGGGACACCGGCGAGCGCAGGTGCGGGTCGGCATGCTGGCCGCGGCGCGAGGCGATGTCGTGGATGCGGCCCGGTGGTATCGCGAGGCGGCCGAGGGCGGATCGCGCAACGGGGCGTTCAATCTGGGGTTGCTGCTCGCCCGGGAGGGGAGCGAGCCGGAGGCCGCGCTGTGGTGGACGCGGGCGGCGGACGCGGGCCACGGCCGGGCGGCGCTGCGGCTGGCCCTCGTGTACGCGCGCCGGGGAGAGCTGGCGGAGGGCCAGCGATGGGCCGACCGGGCCGTCTCGCTCGGGCCGGCCGAGGTGTCCGAACGGGCCGAGCGGCTGCGGGACGCACTGCGCCAGGAGCTGTCGGCGTGAGGACCTGTGCGGCCCGTGGCGGCGAAGGCCCCGCCAGGCCCGTTCCGCCCGGCGGCCCCGCCTCGCGGAAGTGATTTGCCTCTGTCCGCGCTGTTGACGTAATGTTCTGTTCACCGACGCGGGGTGGAGCAGCTCGGTAGCTCGCTGGGCTCATAACCCAGAGGTCGCAGGTTCAAATCCTGTCCCCGCTACTGAAGGCCAGGGCCGGAATCCGAAAGGGTTCCGGCCCTGACGCGTATACGGCCGCTGATCGCCTGTCTCGTCCGACGGAGCACGGATCTCGTCCGCCGAGCGCGGATTCCCGTCCGTCGGAGAACAGGCCGAATCCCGCCCCTCGGGGGATGAGTAAGCGAGCGAGCCCCGGGGAAGATCACCCGCCATGGACGCGGCCCGCACAGCGAAAAGCCCCGGCACCTGTGCGGTGCCGGGGCCCCCGGGAGAGCCGTGCTTATGCCGTCGCGCAGTCCGGGCACAGCCCGCGGTACGTCACCTCGACGTCCGAGACCGTGAAGCCGAAGCGCTCCGAGGTCGGAAGGTCGGCCATCGGGTCGCCGGTCGGGTGGACGTCACGAATCGCGCCACAGCGGGCGCAGACCAGGTGGTGGTGCGGCCGGTGGGCGTTCGGGTCGTACCGCTTGGCCCGCTTGTCCGTCGCGACCTCGAGGATCTCACCGAGGGAGACCAGCTCCCCCAGCGTGTTGTAGACGGTCGCCCGGGAGATCTCGGGCAGCCTGGCGACGGCCCGCGCATGCACCTCGTCGGCCGTCAGATGGACGTGCTCACCGTCGAGGACCTCGGCCACGACACGCCGCTGCGCGGTCATTCGCCATCCGCGTCCGCGCAGCCGTTCCAACAGGTCACTCATGCAGACCAGCCTAACAGCAAGGGGACCAGGTCCCGAATGGGTGTGACTTTGGAGCTTTGCTTGACTTAGACATTGTCCATTGTAGGATCGAGATCGGCTTTGGCCAAGAGACAGGGTTGGTCAGAAACGATGCAGGAGGCGCAGTGACGCAGGGACCGCTCACGACGGAGGCCGGTGCTCCGGTAGCCGACAACCAGAACAGCGAGACCGCGGGCGTCGGCGGCCCGGTTCTCGTTCAGGACCAGCACCTCTTCGAGAAGCTGGCCCACTTCAACCGGGAGCGCATCCCGGAGCGTGTGGTGCACGCTCGTGGCGCGGGCGCCTACGGCACCTTCACGCTCACCGCCGATGTCACCCAGTACACGCGGGCCAAGTTCCTCTCCGAGGTCGGCAAGCAGACCGAGGTCTTCCTGCGCTTCTCGACCGTGGCGGGCAACCTGGGTGCCGCGGACGCCGTGCGTGACCCCCGCGGCTTCGCGCTGAAGTTCTACACCGAAGAGGGCAACTACGACCTCGTCGGCAACAACACCCCGGTGTTCTTCGTCAAGGACGCCATCAAGTTCCCCGACTTCATCCACACCCAGAAGCGCGACCCCTACACGGGTTCGCAGGAGCCGGACAACGTCTGGGACTTCTGGGGTCTGTCGCCCGAGTCCACCCACCAGGTGACCTGGCTGCACGGCGACCGCGGCATCCCGGCGTCGTACCGCCACATGAACGGCTACGGCTCGCACACCTACCAGTGGAACAACGAGGCGGGCGAGGCCTTCTGGGTCAAGTACCACTTCAAGACGGACCAGGGGATCAAGACCCTCACCAACGACGAGGCCAACAAGCTCGCCGGTGAGGACCCCGACTCCCACCAGCGCGACCTGCGCGAGGCCATCGAGCGCGGCGAGTTCCCGAGCTGGACCGTGCAGGTCCAGATCATGCCGGCGGCGGACGCGGCGTCCTACCGCTTCAACCCGTTCGACCTCACCAAGGTGTGGCCGCACGAGGACTACCCGCCGATCGAGATCGGCAAGCTGGAGCTCAACCGCAACCCGGAGAACATCTTCGCCGAGGTCGAGCAGTCGATCTTCAGCCCCGCCCACTTCGTGCCGGGCATCGGTCCCTCGCCGGACAAGATGCTCCAGGGCCGCCTCTTCGCCTACGGCGACGCCCACCGCTACCGCGTCGGCATCAACGCCGACCACCTGCCGGTGAACCGTCCGCACGCCACCGAGGCGCGCACCAACTCCCGCGACGGCTACCTGTACGACGGCCGCCACAAGGGCGCGAAGAACTACGAGCCGAACAGCTTCGGCGGCCCGTTCCAGACGGACCGTCCGCTGTGGCAGCCGTTCGACGCCTTCACGGCCGGCACCGGCACCCACGAGGCCCCGGTCCACGCCGAGGACAACGACTTCGTGCAGGCGGGCAACCTCTACCGGCTGATGTCGGAGGGTGAGAAGGAGCGCCTGATCGGCAACCTCGCGGGCGCCATCTCGAAGGTCTCGCGCGACGACATCGTCGAGCGCGCGATCAACAACTTCCGTCAGGCCGACGGAGACTTCGGCAAGCGCCTGGAGGCCGCGGTCCAGGCCCTGCGCGGCTGACCCGGGTTGGACCGCTTGTCGTAGAGGACGGGCCGGACTTCCTTGAGGGAGTCCGGCCCGTTCGTGTGCCCGCGGCCGGTCGGAGGGGTGTCCGCGGGCTGAGAGTGGCTCTACCGGGCCGCGGCGGGCACCCGCTGCCGGGCCGGGGCCCAGCAGCGGATGATGTCGCGGACCGAGACGACCCCGACCGGTTCGTCGCGGTCGAGCACGATCAGATGCCGGAAGCCGCCGTGGGCCATGGCGGCCGCGGCCTCTTCGAGGGTCCAGGTGGGCGCGGCGAAGACCACGTCTGTGGTGGTGTGGGCATCGGCCCGCTCGGTGTCGGGGTTCTGGCCGAGGCCGACGGAGTTCAGGATGTCACGTTCGGTGAGGATGCCGAGACCGCCGGCGTCCGGATCGAGGACCACGGCCGCGCCGACGCGGCGGGCCGACATCAGGGCTGCTGCCTGGCGCAGGGTGTGTGCGGGGCCGATGGTGAGGACCATCGTGCTCATGGCGTCGCGGACGAGCATGGACGAAGCCACCTCCTGGGGTGTGCGGAATGCACTGGCTCAGGGCCCCGGATCCGAAGGATGCCGCCCGCCGGAGGCGCCTGTTCCGCGCTTCACAAATTCACAAGTGGGGGATTCCCAGGGTTGCAGGCAAAGCGCGGGTCAACAAGAGGGCGCGCGTCGTGAGTTCAGGGGCGCTCGCGGTGCACAACAGCACCGCTGGCAGCACCCATGGCGGACCGACCGGCGGGACCCATGGCGGACCGGCGGCGGCAGAGACGCCTAGTAGCGGCCGCTCAGGTAGTCCAGCAGGGTGTCGTGGAGCAGCCCGTTCGACGCGGCCGCATTGCCGCTGTGCGGGCCCGGGCGGCCGTCGAGACCCGTGAAGGAGCCGCCGGCCTCGGTCACGACGATCGCGGTCGCCGCCATGTCCCACAGGGACAGCTCCGGCTCGGCGCAGATGTCCACCGAGCCCTCGGCGACCATCATGTACGGCCAGAAGTCGCCGTAGCCGCGGGTGCGCCACACCGCGCGCGTCAGGTCCAGGAAGCCGTTCAGCCGCCCCTGCTCCTCCCAGCCGGACAGCGAGGAGTACGCGAAGGAGGCGTCCGACAGCTCCGCGACGCGGGAGACCCGCAGCCGGGACGCCGAGGACAGGCTGCGGCCGGTGAACGCGCCGTGCCCCTTGGCGGCCCACCAGCGGCGGCTGAGCGCGGGCGCGGAGACGACGCCGACGACGGGCTGATAGCCCCCCTCGCCCGCCTCCATCAGGGAGATCAGGGTGGCCCAGACGGGCACGCCGCGCACGTAGTTCTTGGTGCCGTCGATCGGGTCGACGACCCAGCGGCGCGGTCCTGTGCCCTCGATGCCGTACTCCTCGCCGAGGATCGCGTCCCGCGGCCGGGCGCGCTGCAACTGGCCGCGGATCAGCTCCTCGGCGGCCTTGTCGGCCTCGCTCACCGGTGTCATGTCCGGTTTGGTCTCGACCTTGAGGTCGAGTGCCTTGAACCGGGCCATGGTCGCGGCGTCCGCGGCGTCCGCGAGCACATGCGCGAGCCGCAGGTCATCGAGATAGTCGGGCATGAACGAACCGTATCCGCCCGTTCCGGGGCAGGGCCAGACGACCCGGGGATCTTCCAGGGCTCCCCGAGGTCCAGGCCGTCCAGTGCTGCGGCCGTGCGCCGCGGTGACCGGGCGCGGTGGCGTGATCGCGGCGTGTCCGGGGCCCTGGGCGCCCCCTTGTGCCGCCGCGAACCCTTGACAGTGCTGATCCGCACGTCAAATCTGTGCGTCAGAGCCGCCGGCCCGAGGGAGGCGATGATGCCTGCAGCGCGGGAATCCCTACTGGACGCCGCCTATACGGCGCTCGCGCGGCGCCCGTGGGCCGCCGTGCGCATGGTGGACGTGGCCGCGGCGGCCGGTGTCTCCCGCCAGACCCTCTACAACGAGTTCGGCAGCAAGGAGGGGCTCGCCCGGGCCCTGGTGCGGCGGGAGGCGGACGGCTATCTCGCCGGTGTCGACCGGGCGCTGGCCGTGCACACGGACCCCCGGGAGCGGCTGGCCGCGATCGCCGAGTGGATGACCTCCGCCGCCCACGGCAACCCCCTCGTGCGCGCCATGCTCACCGGCTGCTGGAGCGAGCGGCTGCCCGCGCCGGCGCTCTCGGCCGTGCCGTCCACCTCCGCGGTGCCCGCGCAGCGCCGGGCCGACGGGCCGCTGCCGTCCCCGGCGGACTTCGTGTCCCTGGTGCGCGACCGGGCCGTCACGGCGGTGGCCGGACCGGTGCCGACCAAGGCGGAGGCGGCGGAGCTGGCGCGCGTCTGCGAAGTGGTCGTACGGCTGTCCCTGTCCTGTGTCGCGGCCCCGCCGGGGGAGGGCGGGGTCGCGGAGCTGGTGCGCCAGGCGCTGCCGCGGCCGGTGCGGTGAGGGCGCGCCCAGCGGTCCCCGCGCCCTGAACGGGGGCGTTCCTCAGTGGGCCGATCCGGACAGCTGGAGGCCGATCACACCCATGATCACCAGCGTGATCGAGACGATCTTCAGGGTCGAGACCAGGTCGCCCAGGAACACCATGCCGTAGATCGCCGTTCCCGCCGCGCCGATCCCGGTCCACACCGCGTACGCCGGGCCCACGTCCAGCTTTTTCAGGGACAGGGTGAGAAGACCGAAGCTGCCGAGGGCGAAGCAGCAGAACGCGACCGTGGGCCAGAGCCGGGTGAATCCGTGCGAGAGCTTGAGACAGACGGCGAAGCCGGTCTCCAGGAGTCCGGCCACGATGACCAGCAGCCACGCCATGTCTCGTCCTCCCGCGTCCCCACGTCGACTGCCTCGTCGGCCGGTCACGTCCGGTGCGAGTTAAGCAATTACCTGCGTGGGGTGGACGCAAACACGAGCAGGCCGGACGCGAGGGGTCCCGGGGAGGTCAGTCCCCTTCCTTCCGCTCGCGCGTGGCCAGCAGCCGGCGCAGCGAGTACAGCCGTGCCGGGTCCGCGTGCCCCTCGGCCACCCAGGTGTCCAGCGCACAGTCCGGTTCGTCGTGGCTGCACGCCCGCGGACAGCCCTCGGTGCCGGGCTCCAGGTCCGGGAAGGCGTGGACGACGCGGGAGGGGGCGATGTGCGCGAGGCCGAAGGACCGCACGCCCGGGGTGTCGATCACCCAGCCGTCGCGGCCGTCGCCGAGGGGCAGCGCGAGCGCCGACGTGGTGGTGTGCCGCCCACGGCCCGTGACCGCGTTGACATGGCCCGTCGTGCGCCGCCGGTCCTTGGGCACCAGCGCGTTGACCAGCGTCGTCTTGCCCACACCGGAGTGCCCGACGAAAGCCGTGACCTTGCCGTCCAGATGCTCGCGCACCCGGTCCGCCGCGCCGCCGCTCTCCAGCTCCTCGCGGCTGGTGACTACGTACGGTATGTCCAGTGCCCCGTACAGCTCCAGGAGCTTGTCGGGCGGGGCGAGGTCGGACTTCGTCATCACCAGGAGCGGTTCGAGGCCGCCGTCGTAGGCGGCGACCAGACAGCGGTCGATCAGCCGCGGGCGCGGCTCCGGGTTGGCGAGCGCGGTGACGATGGCCAGCTGGTCGGCGTTGGCGACGACCACGCGCTCGTACGGATCGTCGTCGTCCGCCGTACGGCGCAGGACGGATGAGCGTTCCTCGATGCGGACGATACGGGCGAGGGTGTCCTTGGTGCCGGACAGATCGCCGACCAGGGCGACGCGGTCGCCGACCACCGCCGCCTTGCGGCCGAGTTCCCGGGCTTTCATCGCGACGACCGCACGGCCGTCGACGAGACAGGTCAGCCGGCCGCGGTCGACGGTGAGGACCATGCCCTCCGCCGCGTCCTCGTGCTTGGGGCGGATGTGTGTACGCGGCCGGTTGCCCTTGCGGTTCGGGCGGCTGCGGATGTCGTCCTCGTCGGTGTGCTTGCCGTAGCGGCGCATGATCTCGGTCCGCCCGTCAGTTCCCGAGCATCCCGGCCCACAGGTCGGGGAAGTCCGGCAGGGTCTTGGCCGTCGTCGCCACGTTCTCGATCTGCACGCCGTCGACCGCGAGGCCGATGACGGCGCCCGCCGTGGCCATCCGGTGGTCGTCGTAGGTGTGGAAGACGCCGCCGTGCAGGGGGCGCGGGCGGATGTGCAGTCCGTCGGCGGTCTCGGTGACGTCGCCGCCCAGCTCGTTGATCTCCTTGGTGAGCGCGGCCAGCCGGTCCGTCTCGTGGAGCCGCAGATGGGCCACCCCGCGCAGGGTCGACGGGGAGTCGGCGAGGGCGGCGACCGCCGCGATGCCCGGGGTCAGCTCGCCGACCTCGCTCAGGTCCACATCAATCCCGTGGAGGGCACCCGAACCGGTGAATTCGAGGCCGCGCTCGGTCAGCTCGCAGGCGCCGCCCATCTCGGTGAAGATCTCGCGCAGCCGGTCGCCGGGCTGGGTCGTGCGGGCCGGCCAGTCCGGGATGACGACCTTGCCGCCCGTGACCAGCGCGGCCGCGAGGAACGGCTGAGCGTTGGACAGATCCGGCTCGACGGTCAGATCCCGGCCCAGCAGGGCGCCCGGCGTGACCCGCCAGACGTTCGGCTCGCCGCCCGACTCCGGGGTGTCCACCTGTGCGCCCACCGCGCGCAGCATGTCCACGGTCATACGGATGTGCGGCATGGAGGGCAGCGTCGAGCCGGTGTGGCGGACCTCGACGCCCTGGTTGAAGCGCGGCGCGGACAGCAGCAGGGCACTGACGAACTGGGACGAGGAGGACGCGTCGACGGACACCGGGCCGCCGTCCAGCGCGCCCCCGCCGTGCACGGTCAGCGGCAGGGCGCCGCGGCCGTCGTCGTCGATGCGGGCGCCGAGGACGCGCAGGGCGTCGATCACGCCGTTCAGGGGGCGCTCGTACGAGCGCGGGTCGCCGTCGAAGCGGACGGGGCCGTCGGCGAGCGCGGCCACCGGGGGCAGGAAGCGCATCACGGTGCCGGCGTTGCCGACGTCGACCGTGGCCGGGCCGTGCAGCGCGGCCGGAATGATCCGCCAGGTCTCGCCGGAGCCGTCGGGACCGACCCCCTCCTCGATGCCGACGCCCAGCGCGCGCAGGGCGCCGGCCATGAGCAGGGTGTCGCGCGAGCGCAGGGGGCGGCGCAGCCAGCCCGGCTCGGAGGCGAGCGCGGCGAGGACGAGGGCACGGTTGGTGACCGACTTGGACCCGGGCACGTGGACCGTCGCGTCGACGCCTCCGCTCGCGTGCGGGGCGGTCCAGAGGGCGGTGTGCGCGGGGTTCACGGTCATGCGCCCCACTGTAGTGGCTGGGCCAGTCCGTAGATCTTGATCAAAAACGGCGAAACCGGAGCGAAACCCTGGTCTGGTAGTGGCCCGGAACGTGCAGGTGCGGTCCGTCAGAGCCGCAGCAGCCACTGTGCGCCGCCCATCAGCGAGCACAGCGACACCACGTGGAACAGGAAGAGCCACATCGCCGCCGGTACATGGGTGAGCCGGGACAGCTGGTCCGCGTCCGAGTCCCCGGCGCCCCCGCGCGAGCGCTTCGCCTGGAGCTCGAAGGCCGGGCGTACGCCGCCGAGCAGCAGGAACCACACCCCCGCGTACGCGAACGCCGCCTGCACCTGGGGACCGGCCAGCCAGGACACCAGCAGGAAGGTGCCGCCGGTGAGGACCACGGTCAGCACCCCGTACGCGTTGCGGATCATCACCAGCATGATCAGCAGCAGTGCGGTGGCCAGCCACAGCAGCAGGGTGATGTGCCCGGCGGCGAGCAGCGCCGCGCCGCCCAGACCGAGCAGCGGGGGAGCGGTGTAGCCCGCGGCGGCGGTGAGGATCATGCCGATGCCGTACGGCTTGCCACGGCTGACGGTGAGGCCGCTGGTGTCGGAGTGGAGCCGGATGCCCGTGAGCGTACGGCCGGTCAGCAGCGCGATCAGTCCGTGGCCGCCCTCGTGCGCGATGGTGATGGCGTTGCGTGCGATCCGCCAGGCGCCCCGCGGGGCGACCACGGCGAGCGCGGCGACCAGGGTGGCGATCACCACCCACAGATCGGGATCGGGCTGGCTGCCGAAGATCCGGTCCCACAGGTCGGGGAGGGCGCTCAGGGAGGTGGAGGCGAGGCTGTCCATTGCGGTGAGTGGCTCCTGGCTGTGGGCGGATCTGGCAGGGTGGCACGTATGTGCGGACGGTATGCAGCGAGTCGCAGGCCCGAGGATCTCGTAGAAACCTTTGACATCGAGAAGTGGGAGCCCGAGGAGGCTCTGGCACCCGACTACAACGTGGCCCCGACCAAGCAGGTCTACGCGATCCTTGACCGTCCCCTGAAGGACGCCGACGAGAAACGGCCGGTTCGCCAGTTGCGCAGGCTCACCTGGGGCCTCGTCCCGTCCTGGGCCAAGTCGCCCGAGGGCGGCGCGCGGATGATCAACGCACGCGCGGAGACGGTGCACGAGAAGCCGTCCTACCGCCGCGCCTTCGCCGCCCGCCGCTGCATCGTCCCCGCCGACGGCTACTACGAGTGGGTCACCGGCACCCAGGAGCGCGACCTGGAGGTCGAGGGCCGGAAGAAGCGGCCGCGCAAGCAGCCGTACTTCGTGCTGCCCGCCGACGGCTCGGTCTTCGCGATGGCCGGTCTCTACGAGTTCTGGCGGGACCGCACGCTGCCCGACGACCACCCGCGCGCCTGGTGGGTGACCTGCTCGGTGATCACGACGGAGGCGGAGACCACCCCGCTGGCCATGGCCCCCGCCGACGGACCGGGCTCGCTGGCCGAGATCCACCCGCGCATGCCCCTGATGCTCACCCCCGACCGCTGGGACGCCTGGCTGGATCCCGCCCGTACCGACCCGGACGATCTGCGCTCCCTGCTCCAGGCGCCGCCCACCGGTCTGATGCGCGCCTACCCGGTCTCCACGGCGGTCAGCAGCGTCCGCAACAACGGCCCGGAGCTGCTGAAGGAGCTGGAGGCCCCGGAGGAGGGCACACTCTTCTGACGTGTCCCGAGGGGACGCGGGACCGAGGCGGACAGGCCGCGCAGGGCGGCCGGAGGGCGGCGGACGTGACGGATGACGCGACGCAGAGCGTGGAGACCGAGGCCGGTACGGCCCGTGTCACCTGGCACCGGGCGCGCAAGGCCGCGCTGGTGCTCGCTCTCGGCCATGGCGCCGGGGGCGGCGTCGAGGCGCGCGACCTCCAGGCGCTCGCCCGGGTCCTGCCCGCGCACGGGGTGACCGTGGCGCTGGTCGAGCAGCCCTGGCGCGTCGCCGGCAAGAAGGTGGCCCCCGGGCCGAAGGCGCTGGACGTGGGCTGGCACGGGGTGTGGCCCGCCTTTGCGGAGCCCGGGCTGCCCGTGATCGCCGGCGGGCGCAGCGCCGGGGCCCGGGTCGCCTGCCGCACGGCCGTCGATCTCGGCGCCGTCGCGGTCCTCGCGCTGAGCTTCCCGCTCCACCCGCCGGGCCGGCCCGAGAAGTCCCGCGCCGACGAGCTGCTGGGGGCGGGTGTGCCCACTCTGGTGGTCCAGGGCGGCCGGGACCCCTTCGGCAGGCCGGAGGAGTTCCCGCAGGGCTCCTACGGGATCGTCGAGGTGCCGTACGCCGATCACGGCTTCGCGGTCCCCAGGCGCGCGGAGATCGGCCAGGAGCAGGCGCTGGAGATCATCACCGACGCCGTGACGAAGTGGGCCATGTCACTCGCGTCGTCCGGGTGACGCCCGGGAATGTTGCGGGGCGGACCACTGTTGTGCGGAATCAGACAGCACCGGCCGTGCTGCACCGCACGACGAGAGGAAGTCCGCCGCATGGGTTCGACCATCTGCCCGAGCCGCAGCAGCAGCGTTGACCTGGAGTGGACGGTGCTGCACGCGTCGAAGGCCGCCTCTGTTCAGGCGGCGGCGAGCAAGGGTGTTCGTCTATCCTCCGAACTCAGTGGGACCGGTTTCGGTCCTGCCACGTCGCTGGAGGAGGTGGGTCCGGTCACCGGTACCGACGCAGGGACCGAACACGGCCAGGCGGAGCAGCCCGAGGGCCGGGGAACGAGCGCGGAGTCGTCCTCCGCGCGCAGCGCGCGCTTCGAGCGGGACGCGCTGGAATTCCTCGACCAGATGTACTCCGCCGCGCTGCGCATGACGCGCAACCCGGCGGACGCCGAGGACCTGGTGCAGGAGACCTACGCGAAGGCGTACGCGTCGTTCCACCAGTTCCGCGAGGGCACCAACCTGAAGGCCTGGCTGTACCGGATCCTCACCAACACGTTCATCAACTCGTACCGCAAGAAGCAGCGCGAACCCCAGCGCAGCGCGGCCGACGAGATCGAGGACTGGCAGCTGGCGCGCGCCGAGTCGCACATGTCGACCGGTCTGCGCTCCGCCGAGTCGCAGGCGCTCGACCACCTGCCCGACTCGGACGTCAAGGAGGCGCTGCAGGCGATCCCCGAGGAATTCCGCATCGCCGTCTATCTCGCTGACGTAGAGGGCTTTGCGTACAAGGAGATCGCGGACATCATGGGGACACCCATCGGTACGGTGATGTCCCGGCTTCACCGGGGCCGCCGTCAACTGCGCGGCATGCTCGAGGACTACGCCCGCGAGCGCGGGCTGGTCCCGGCCGGCGCCGGAGAGTCGGACGAAGCGAAAGGCTCGGGCTCATGAGCTGCGGAGAGCCGCACGAGACGGACTGCACTGAGGTCCTCGACCATCTCTACGAGTTTCTCGACCGTGAGATGCCGGACGTGGACCGCACGAAGATCCAGCACCACTTCGAGGAGTGCTCGCCGTGCCTCGAGAAGTACGGTCTGGAGCAGGCCGTGAAGAAGCTGGTCAAGCGGTGCTGCGGCCATGACGACGTGCCGAGCGACCTTCGGGCGAAGGTCATGGGCCGCATCGAGCTGATCCGCTCGGGTCAGACGGTGCCCGAGCACGATGTGACGGCGACGCAACGGGAGTCCTGAACTCCTGACCGCGAGAGTCCTTGAACCCTCATTCGAGGCAGCGGTCAATCCTTGACGGCTCGTCACTCGAACGTGCTAATCCGTGGGTCATAGGCCCACGGATTCCCCTCAAAGCCACCCTTCTGGGCTGCGCTCCCCTCTAGGCTCCCGAGCCTGAACAGGGCATGACCGGATCCATTCGGTCCGGGACAACGGCGCGGCTTCGGGGGAGGTACGTCATGGGGCCGGTCCGGCCGTCGGCAGTCGTGTACGTCGGCTGTGCCGTCCTCGGCGCCCTGGTGTGTCTGGCCCCTCTGCCGGACCTCTCGGTCTCCTGGTGGGCGGTCGCGCTGCTCGCCGCGCTCTACGTCGGCTGCGAGCGACTGCCGCTCCCCCGGGCCCTCGGCCGCACCCGAGCCGGACGGACCACCCCCGCGCCCCCCGGCGGCCACCGGGCCCCGGAGGGCATGGGCACCTTCTACCCCGTGCTTCTCGCCGGGGCGTTTCTGCTGCCGCCCGCAGCCGCCGCGCTCGTACCGCTGCCGGGTGCCCTGGGGGCCCATGGCGCCGAACGGCCGTCCTGGCCGCGCCGCGCCTGGCGGGCCGCACGGCTCTCCCTCGCCGTGTGGGCCGCGTCCCGCGTCCACCGGTCCCTCGGCGGCCACACCGCGATGACCGGCCCCCACTTCCCGCACGCCCTGCTGGCCGCCGCGGCCGCCGTCGTGGCGTTCTGCCTGGTGCTCACCGCCCTCGACGGCGGCATCCTGGCGCTCGGCGTGGGAGAACCGCCCGCGCCCTCACGCCGGCGGGGCCGGACACCGGCGCGCACCGCCTGGCGCGGGCTGTTCCTGCGCTCCCTCGCGCCCGTCGCCGTGCACGGGCTCGCCGGGCTGATGATGGCGGTGCTGTGGCGCAGCCCCTACGGGCCGGTGACCGCACTGCTCGTGCTGCTGCCCATGTACGTCTCCTGCTGGGTCTTCGCCCAGTACCACCGGGAACGGGCCGCGCACCAGGCGACGATCCGCGCGCTCGTCCAGGCCGTCGACCTCAAGGACGGCTACACCCGCGGCCACAGCGAACGCGTCGGACAGGCCTCCATGATGATCGCGCGCGAACTCGGCCTGGACGACCACCGGGTGGAGGTGCTGCGGTTCGCCGGGATCCTGCACGACGTGGGCAAACTCGGCGTGCCGACCCGGCTGTTGCGCAAGGACGGACCGCTCACCCCCGAGGAGCGCCGGATCATCGAGCTGCACCCGGAGTACGGCCATGAGATCGTCCGCGGCATCGGGTTCCTCGGCGAGGCACGGTCCGCGATCCTCCATCACCACGAGCGGCTCGACGGCACCGGATACCCGTACGGGCTGAGGGGCGGCCAGATCCCGGAGTCCGCACGGGTGGTCGCGGTCGCCGACGCCTTCGACGCGATGACGTCGACCCGCTCCTACAGCCGCGCCCGGCCCGTCGCGGCGGCACTGGAGGAACTGCGGCGGTGCGCGGGCGCGCAGTTCGACCCGGCGATGGTGCACGCGCTGATCCGCGCGCTGGAGCGCTGGGGGCGCCCCGGCTCGGACGAGGCCGGGAACGGCCAGGGCTGGTACCCGGCGGTGACCGCCGACGAGCAGCACCGCAACGGGCGGCCCGGGAACCTACCACCGTCGGCCCTGCCCGCGGCCGGTCAGCCGGCCGGGCGGGGGCACGGCGGGGGCGGCGCATGACCGCAGGCCGCCTCCCTCTCGTCCTCGCCCACACGACCGCCGCGCTGCTCGCCGCCGGCTGTCTCGGCCTGACCCTCTGGCACGGCCTGGAGGAACCCGTCGCCGCCCTGGCCTTCGGCGTGCTCATCGCCGTGGGGGAGCTGTCCCGGTGGAGCGGCAGCGACGAGCGGGAGCCCGCACCCCTCGGCGCGGCCGGGGCGCTGTCCTACGCCCTGCTCGGGCAGATCGCCGGGCGGCCCACCCACCACGGGGTGCCGCAGGTCGTCACCGTGGTCCTCGCGGCCGCCCTCGTCGGCTGTGTCCCGCACACGGCCCGGGGCCGCGGCTCCACCGCCGATCACCTCACCCGCCGCCTGCTGACCGTGGGCTTCGCCGCCCTCTGCTTCCAGCCGGTCTACCGCCAGGCGGGACCGCACGGCTGGGGCGGGCCCGCGTACACCCTGCTGGTCGTCTCCTTGCTGGTGCTCACCACCCTGTGCGACGCCGTGCTCGCCGCCGCCCTGGCGCACTCCCGCACCCGCTGGCCGTTCGGGCCGCTGCTGCGGGACGAACTGCGCGCCAGGCTCGGCATCGGCTCCACCGTCTGCGCGACCGGCGCCGTGATGTCGCCGGCCGTGGCGGTGGTGGGCCTGTGGGCGCTGCCCGTGTTCTCGCTGCCGCTGCTGCTCACCCAGCTCTCCTACCGGCGTTACGCGGCCGTGCGCACCACCTACCGGCAGACCATCGCCTCCCTGGCGCGCGCCACCGAGATCGCCGGGTACACGCCACCCGGGCACGCCCGCCGGGTCGCCGCGCTCAGCCGGGCCGTCGGCCGTGAGCTGGGCCTGAGCGAGCCCGAGCTCACCGTGCTGGAGCATGCGGCGCTCATGCACGACATCGGGCAGCTCAGCCTCGTCGACCCGGTGCCGGCGGGCGCCACCGCCGCGCTGCCCACCGAGGAACAGCGGCGCATCGCGCTCCTCGGCGGCGCCGTCGTCCGGCAGACCGGGGTGGACGCCGAGGTCGCGGTCGTCGTGGAGCGGCAGGCGGACCCCTACCGGGACCAGCCGGTCAGCGCCAGGATCGTCCGGGCCGTGAACGCCTACGAGGAGATGGCGCGCGAGGAGGCGGGTCCGGGGGGACCTCTCAGCGCGCTGGAGCGGCTGCGGCTCGCCGGTGCGCGCGACTACCAGCCCGAGGTCGTGGAGTCACTCGCGAGGGTGTTGCAGAGAGACGGTCTGACCTTGCCGAGAGCGGGGTAACCCATGGGTAATGAGCGCCCGTCCGGCGGTACGTGGTTGGATGCGAGGAGAGGGTGTTCGGGGGCACTGCTCGCGCGTGACCCCGCAAACGGCAGGGAACCGGCAGGCGGGAATCGCAAGGGACTGGCAGGCGGGAATCGTGAGGATCTTCGGGAAGGGACGACACCGGCCCTCCGCCTCCTGGCGGCAGGCCACCGACCGCGCGTTCACGCTGATCGGCGACGGCCGGTACGAGGACGCGGGCGCGCTGCTGACCCGCGCCGCGGACCTGGAGCCGTGGCTCTCGGAGTCCTGGTTCAACCTCGCCCTGCTGCACAAGTTCCGCCACGACTGGGAGCAGGCGCGCGCGGCCGGGCTGCGCGCCGTGGCCCTGCTCGACCGGGAGACTGGCGCACCGGACTGGTGGAACGTGGGCATCGCGGCCACCGCCCTGCAGGACTGGCCGCTGGCGCGCCGCGCCTGGCAGGCCTACGGGCTGCGGGTGCCCGGCGGGGCCACCGTGTCCGCCGAGCCCGCCGGGATGGATCTGGGCAGTGCAGCCGTACGGCTGTCGCCGGAGGGCGAGGCCGAGGTCGTGTGGGGACGCCGGCTGGATCCCTCACGGATCGAGGTGCTGTCCATCCCGCTGCCGTCCTCCGGACGCCGCTGGGGCGAGGTCGTGCTGCACGACGGGGTGCCCCACGGGGAGCGCACCACGAGCGCCGGGCACGCCTATCCCGTGTTCGACGAGATCGAGCTGTGGGCGCCCTCGCCGGTGCCCACCTGGGTCGTGCTGCTGGAGGCCGCGACCGAGGACGACCGGGACGCCCTGGAGCAGCTGGCCGCCGACGCCGGTTTCGCCGCCGAGGACTGGTCCTCGTCGGTGCGGCTGCTGTGCCGTGCGTGCTCCGAGTCCCGGATGCCGTCCGACGAGGGCGACGGCGAGCATCTCGATCCGCACGACCACAGCGAGCCCGGGCATCCGGGACCGCTCGGGCACCGCACGAACGGGCAGCTGTGGGTGCCGGAGCGGGAGTGCGGCATCGCGGCGCCCGACTCGCTGGTGCGCGGTCTGCTCGACGGCTGGGTGGCGGACAGCCCGGACTCCCGGGACTGGCGGGATCTCGAAGAGGTCTGCTGACCAGCGGCTCGGCCCGGGCAATCCCGGGGAAGCACCCGGGCGTGCCCCGTAGTCTGTACTGGCAGGATTTTTCATGGTTGCAGGAAGGCGTACGTCGGTCATGGCGCAGCAGGACACCGATCAGCAGCACGCGGGCGTGCTCCCCGTGGACGACGAGGGCTTCGTCATCGACACCGAGGACACCGAGGAGCGTGAGGCGGCCTGGCGCGAGCGCGGCACCTCGCGGCCGATCACGGTCGTCGGGAACCCGGTGCTGCACAAGGAGTGCAAGGACGTCACCGAATTCGGCGCGGAGCTGGACCAGCTGGTCGCGGACATGTTCGCCAGCCAGCGCACGGCCGAGGGTGTGGGCCTGGCCGCCAACCAGATCGGCGTCGACCTGAAGGTCTTCGTCTACGACTGTCAGGACGACGAGGGTGTCCGGCACGTCGGCGTCGTCTGCAACCCCAAGCTCGTCGACCTGCCCGCCGACCGCCGCCGCCTCGACGACAGCAACGAGGGCTGCCTGTCCGTCCCGACCGCGTACGCGCCGCTCGCCCGGCCCGACTACGCCGAGGTGACCGGCCAGGACGAGAAAGGCAACCCGATCAAGGTACGCGGTACGGGCTACTTCGCCCGGTGTTTGCAGCACGAGACGGACCATCTGTACGGCTACCTGTACATCGACCGGCTGTCCAAGCGCGAGCGCAAGGACGCGCTGCGGCAGATGGCCGAGAACGAGCCCCGCTACCCCGTGGTGGCCAACGACTGAGGTCCCTCACCGACGCGACGCCTGGCCGGGCACTGCTCCCGGCCAGGCGTCGCTCATGTGTGCGTCGCACATTCGATCCTGTGTACGTCTGAACTGACCCATATTCAGTCACACAAGGGATATTCTCGGCACGGTCGGAGATGGGTGGGCCAAATCCGTTCCCAGACCGGTCAGTTGTGGTGCTGAATGGAAAGCGCGGGGATACGCAACGGCGCGCGCCCGGCACGGCGGGAGGGGCGTGACGCCAACCGGCGGCTGAGAGGGGTTTGTTCGTGCCAGCTTTCCCACACAGCACTTCACCGACGACGGTCGCGGTCGCGGTTCCACCGGCGCTCTGCTTGCCGGTCATCGAGACCGCGTTTCCCCGTCGACTGCACCCGTATTGGCCCCGTCTGCAGGAGAAGACACGTTCCTGGCTGCTGGAAAAGCGGCTGATGCCGGCGGACAAGGTCGAGGAACACGCCGACGGGCTCCGTTACACCGACCTCATGGCGGGCTACTACATCGGGGCGCCCGACCAGGCCCTGCAGGCGATAGCCGACTACAGTGCGTGGTTCTTCGTCTGGGACGACCGCCACGACCGTGACATCGTCCACCACCGGCCGGGCGCCTGGCGGAAGCTGAGGCTCCAGCTCCATGCGGCCCTGGACGCACCCGGGCACCATCTGCACCACTCCGATCCCCTGGTCGCAGGGTTCGCGGACAGTGTGGGACGCCTGTACGCGTTCCTGGGCGAGCGGTGGAACGCGCGCTTCGCCCGGCACTTCCACGCGGTGATCGAGGCGTACGACCGGGAGTTCCGCAACCGCACCCGCGGGACCGTCCCGACGGTCGAGGCCTACCTGGAGCTGAGGCGGCTGACCTTCGCGCACTGGATCTGGACCGATCTGCTGGAACTCGGCGCGGGATACGAACTGCCGGACGCCGTTCGGAAACACCCCTCATATCGGCGGGCGGCACTGCTCAGTCAGGAATTCGCCGCCTGGTACAACGATCTGTGCTCGCTTCCCAAGGAAATCGCGGGGGACGAGGTCCACAATCTGGGGATCAGTCTCGTCCATCACGAGGGGCTGACGCTCGAGGAAGCCATCGGAGACATGCGCCGGCGGATCGAGGAATGCATATCCGGTTTCCTCGCCGCCGAAAAACAGGCACTAAGGTTCGCTGATTCCCTCGCGGTCGTGTCCGTGGAGGGAAAGGAACTGAGCGATGCCGTGAAGGCGATCGTCGCAAACATGCGGAACTGGTTCAGCGCCGTCTACTGGTTCCATCATGAGTCCGGCCGCTACCGGGTCGACAGTTGGGACGACCGCTCGACACCCCCGTACGTCGACAACGAAGCGGCAGGTGAGAAATGACCCTGGAATCGGTCGGATCGAAGGCGCCCGAGGCGCCGGCGCCCCCGCGTGTCGCCCCGCTCGCCGCGGGCGGCGTCCCCCTTCTCGGCCACGGCTTGCAACTCTTCCGCGACCCGCTCGGCTTTCTGGGCCGGCTGCGCGACGACGGCGGTGTCGTCCGGCTGAGGCTCGGGCCCAAGACGGTGTACGCGGTCACCACCCCCGCGCTCGCCGGGGCCCTCGCGCTCAGCACCGACTTCCAGATCGGCGGCCCGCTGTGGGAGTCCCTGGAGGACCTGCTCGGCAAGGAGGGCGTCGCCACCAGCAACGGTCCGCTGCACCAGCGCCAGCGACGCGCCATGCAACCCGCCTTCCGGCAGGAGGCCGTCCCCGGCTACGGGCCGGTCATGGCCGAGGAGGCGCGCGCGCTCGTGGAGCGCTGGCGGTCCGGCACGACCATCGACGTCACGACGGAGTCGTTCCGTGTGGCCGTGCGCATCGCCGCCCGCTGTCTGATGGGGGGCACCTACATGGACGAGCGGGCCGACCGCATCTGCGCCGCGCTCGCCACCCTCTTCAGCGGCATGTACCAGCGCATGGTGATACCGGTCGGACCGCTGTACCGCCTGCCGGTTCCGGCCAACCGCGCATTCAACCGGGCACTGGCCGATTTGCATCTCCTGGTCGATGAGATCGTCGCCGCCCGCCAGGCGTCCGGTGTAAAGCCGAACGATTTGCTCATGGCTTTGCTGGACGCGAAGGACCACGACGGTGAGCCCATTGGGGAACAGGAGATCCACGACCAGGTCGTCGCCATAGTCACGGCCGGGAGTGAAACAGTGGGCTCCATGGTCATGTCGCTTCTCCAGGTGCTCACGGATCACCCGGAACAGGGGGACAAGATCCGTGACGAAGTGAAAGCCGTGACGGGCGGCCGACCCGTCGCATTCGAGGACATCCGGAATCTGACGTACACCGCCAATGTCATCGTCGAGACAATGCGGCTGCGCCCCGCCGTATGGATTCTGACGCGGCGGGCCGTGACCGAGACCCAGCTCGGCGGGTATCGCATTCCGGCCGGGGCGGACGTCGTGTACAGCCCCTACGCGATCCAGCACGACGCGCGCTCCTACGAGGAGCCGGAGCTGTTCGACCCCCACCGCTGGCTCCCGGAGCGCGCCAAGGGCGTCCCGAAGTACGCGATGACCCCGTTCGGGGTCGGCAACCGGAAGTGCCCCGGGGACCACTTCTCGATGGCCGAACTCACCCTGATCATGGCGGAGCTGGCGTCCGCTTACCGTTTCGAGGAGGCGCCCGGGTCCGACCCGAGGCTCCGCATCGGCATCACCCTCCGCCCGCGCAGGCTGCTGCTCAGGGCGCTGCCGAGGTGACCTTCCGGGCGCACGTTCAGGCGGCCTCGGGGCCCCTGAACGTGCGCCGGTAGGCGGCCGGCGTCGTCCCCAGCGCGCGCCCGAACTGATGGCGCAGCGCCGCCGCCGTGCCGAATCCGGTGCGGTCGGCGATCGCGTCCATCGTCTCGTCGGTCCGCTCCAGCAACTCCTGGGCCAGCAGGACCCGTTGTCGCAGGATCCAGCGGTACGGCGTGGTGCCGGTCTCCTGCTGGAAGCGGCGGGCGAAGGTGCGCGGGGACATGTGCGCGCGGGCGGCCAGCTGCTCGACGGTCACCTCCTGGTCGAGATGGCGCTCCATCCACACCAGCACCTCCGCGACCGTGTCGCACTGCGACCGCGGCAGCGGCCGCTCGATGTACTGGGCCTGGCCGCCGTCGCGGTGCGGCGGCACCACCATCCGCCGGGCGATCCTGTTGGCCACCTCGGGCCCCTGCTCCTTGCGCACGATGTGCAGACAGGCGTCGATCCCGGCGGCGGTACCCGCGGAGGTGATCACCGGGTCCTCGTCGACGTAGAGCACGTCCGGCTCGACGACCGCCCGGGGGAAGCGGCGCCCGAGGGCGTCGGCGTGCCGCCAGTGCACCGCGCACCGCCGCCCGTCCAGCAGTCCGGCCGCCCCCAGCACGAAGACGCCGGAACAGACGCTGAGCACCCGGGTGCCGCGTGCGACGGCCCGGCGCAGCGCGTCCAGCAGTTCCGGCGGATACTCCCGGGTCGCATAGGTGTCACCGGCCGGCACGGCGATCAGATCGGCCTCCTCCAGCCGCTCCAGTCCGTGGGGCGTGGACACGGTGAATCCGCAGTGGGTGCCCAGCGTGGGCGTCTCGGCAGAGGCGACCGCGAAGTCGTACACGGGCAGGCCCTCGTCGCTGCGGTCGATGCCGAACACCTCGCACACGACGCCGAGTTCGAAGGGATGCACGCCGTCGAGGAGGACGGCGACGACGTTCTTCAGCATGCTGCCAGTGTGCCCGGGAAGTGGCAGCAATTCGAGGGTGGAGGGCAGTACTGCCACTGTCAGGAGCGTCGACCGTGAACGACAGTTACCGTATGAACGCATTCACGGGATACGCGACCGTCCTGCTCCTCCTCCTTCTGTCGGCCGGACCGGCGCTCGTAGGTCTGCTCCACGAGCGCCGGATCGACCGTCAACTGCGCGCAGCCGAGGTTCAGAAGTCCTCGTCGAGGTCGACGGTGCCCTCCACCGCCACCTGGTACGCCGAGGGGCGCCGCTCGAAGAAGTTGGTCAGCTCCTGAACACCCTGCAGCTCCATGAAGGCGAAGGGGTTCTCCGAGCCGTACACCGGGGCGAAGCCGAGGCGGGTGAGGCGCTGGTCGGCGACACACTCCAGGTACTGGCGCATCGAGTCGGTGTTCATGCCGGGCAGGCCGTCACCGCACAGGTCCCGGGCGAACTGCAGCTCGGCCTCCACGGCCTCCCGCAGCATGTCGATGACCTGCTGCTGGAGCTCGTCGTCGAAGAGCTCCGGTTCCTCCTTGCGGACCGTGTCCACGACGTCGAAGGCGAACGACATGTGCATCGTCTCGTCCCGGAACACCCAGTTGGTGCCGGTGGCCAGGCCGTGCAGCAGACCCCGGCTGCGGAACCAGTAGACGTACGCGAAGGCGCCGTAGAAGAACAGGCCCTCGATGCACGCGGCGAAGCAGATGAGGTTGAGCAGGAAGCGGCGTCGGTCGGCCTTCGTCTCCAGCCGGTCCAGGTTCTCCACCGAGTCCATCCACTTGAAGCAGAACTCGGCCTTCTCCCGGATGGACGGGATGTTCTCCACGGCCGCGAAGGCGGCGGTGCGGTCCTCCGGGTCGGGGAGGTAGGTGTCCAGCAGCGTCAGATAGAACTGGACGTGCACGGCCTCCTCGAACAGCTGGCGCGACAGATACAGGCGCGCCTCCGGGGAGTTGATGTGCTTGTACAGCGTCAGCACCAGGTTGTTCGCGACGATCGAGTCGCCCGTCGCGAAGAAGGCCACCAGACGGCCGATGAGGTGCTGCTCGGCCGGCGTCAGCTTGGCGAGGTCGGCGACGTCCGAGTGGAGGTCGACCTCCTCCACGGTCCAGGTGTTCTTGATGGCGTCCCGGTAGCGCTCGTAGAAGTCGGGGTAGCGCATCGGGCGCAGGGTCAGTTCGAAGCCCGGGTCGAGAAGGTTCTGGTTACGGGTCATTACTGGCAGGCCTCGCAGGACTCGGGGTTCTCAAGGGAGCAGGCGACCGCGTCGGGGTCGGCGACCTGCTGCGCGGGGATGGTTGCTGGGGTCTGCGCCTGGGCCGCGCGGGCGATCCGGGTCGCCGGGCGCGAGCGCAGGTAGTACGTCGTCTTCAGACCCTGCTTCCAGGCGTACGCGTACATCGAGGAGAGCTTGCCGATGGTCGGCGTCTCCATGAACAGGTTCAGGGACTGCGACTGGTCCAGGAACGGGGTGCGGGCCGCGGCCATGTCGATGAGCCCGCGCTGCGGGATCTCCCAGGCCGTGCGGTACAGCGCCCGGACGTCCTCGGGGATCCACGCGAAGCCCTGCACCGAGCCGCCTGAGTCGCGCAGCGCCTCACGGGTGCGTGCGTCCCAGACGCCGAGCTCCTTCAGGTCCTGCACCAGGTACGAGTTGACCTGGAGGAACTCACCGGACAGCGTCTCGCGCTTGAACAGGTTGGAGACCTGCGGCTCGATGCACTCGTACACGCCTGCGATGGAGGCGATGGTCGCGGTCGGGGCGATCGCGAGGAGCAGCGAGTTGCGCATGCCGACCGCGGCGATCCGCTCGCGCAGGGCCGCCCAGCGCTCGGGCCAGGACAACTCGGCGTCGTAGTGGTCGGGGTGCAGGACACCCTGGGCCGTACGGGTCTTCTCCCAGGCGGGCAGCGCGCCGTTGCGCTCGGCGAGGTCGGCGGAGGCCTCGTACGCGGCGAGCATGATGCGCTCGGCGATCCGCGTGGACAGCGCCTTGGCCTCGGGCGAGTCGAAGGGCAGGCGCAGCTTGAAGAAGACGTCCTGCAGACCCATCGCGCCCAGGCCCACCGGGCGCCACTTGGCGTTGGAGCGGCCGGCCTGCTCGGTGGGGTAGAAGTTGATGTCGACGACGCGGTCGAGGAAGGTGACGGCGGTGCGGACCGTCTCGTCCAGGCGCTTCCAGTCGATGTCCCCGTCGCTCACGAAGGCACCGAGGTTGACCGAACCCAGGTTGCAGACCGCGGTCTCGCCGTCGTCCGTGACCTCCAGGATCTCCGTGCAGAGGTTGGAGGAGTGGACGACATGGCCCGCGGTCGCCGTCTGGTTGGCCGTGCGGTTGGCGGCGTCCTTGAAGGTCATCCAGCCGTTGCCGGTCTGCGCGAGGGTGCGCATCATGCGGCCGTACAGGTCACGGGCGGAAATGGTCCGCTTCGCGAGCCCCGCGGCCTCGGCCTCGCGGTAGGCGGCGTCGAACTCCTCGCCCCACAGGTCGACCAGCTCCGGCACGTCCGCCGGGGAGAACAGCGACCACTGCTCGTCGGCGTTGACCCGGCGCATGAACTCGTCCGGGATCCAGTGCGCGAGGTTGAGGTTGTGCGTACGCCGGGCGTCCTCACCGGTGTTGTCGCGCAGCTCCAGGAACTCCTCGATGTCGGAGTGCCAGGTCTCCAGATAGACCGCGGCCGCGCCCTTGCGCCGGCCGCCCTGGTTCACGGCGGCGACGGAGGCGTCCAGGGTCTTCAGGAAGGGGACGATGCCGTTGGAGTGCCCGTTCGTGCCGCGGATCAGCGAACCGCGGGAGCGCACGCGGGAGTAGGCGATGCCGATGCCGCCGGCGTGCTTGGAGAGGCGGGCGACCTGGTGGTAGCGGTCGTAGATGGAGTCCAGCTCGTCCAGCGGGGAGTCGAGCAGATAGCAGGACGACATCTGCGGGTGGCGCGTACCGGAGTTGAACAGCGTGGGGGAGGAGGGAAGGTAGTCGAGGCGGCTCATGAGCCCGTAGAGCGCCGCGACCTCGTCCATCGCGCGGGCGCTGTCGTCCTCGGCGAGACCGGCCGCGACCCGCAGCATGAAGTGCTGGGGCGTCTCGATGACCTGACGGGTGATCGGGTGGCGCAGCAGATAGCGGCTGTGCAGGGTGCGCAGCCCGAAGTAGCCGAAGCGGTTGTCGGCGGCGGGGTCTACGAGGGCGTCCAGCCGGGCGGCGTACCGGTGCACGAAAGCGGCGGTCCGGTCGGCGATCAGGCCCTCCCGGTGCCCGACGGCGACGGACTCGGTGAACGACGTGACGCCCTGGGAGGCGGCCTCGGCGTGGACGGAGATCGTCAGCAGCCGGGCGGCCAGCCGGGAGTAGGCGGGGTCCTCGGAGATGAGACCGGCGGCCGCCTCCGTGGCCAGCTCGCGCAGTTCCGCGGCGATGCCGGAGTCCGTGCGCGCCGACCGGCCGCGCAGCGCGGCGGCGGCGACCCGGCCGGGGTCGGCGTCGGGGAGGTCGGCGGTCAGTTCCATCAGGGTCCGCAGCAGCGCGGCACCGGGACCGTCGGTCTCCTCGGTCACCGCGGACGACACCGAAGCCGGTGTCGCTGAAGCCGGGTCGGCTGGCGCGATGGTCACGTGGGGCTCTCCCTCGCTCGGCTCGGGGCCTGGCGGAGGGCAGGGGCAGCTCACGAGCGCACGCGGGCGTCGCGTCCACCGGCCCATTCCACGAGGCCCGGACGTCAGGCGCCCGGACCGGTCGGCCGGGCGTGCTGTCGGCAGGTCCTCGGACTGACGCTTGTGCCGCACCGTCACAAGGACGGACATGCACAAGTACACCGTTGCGGGACAGTTCCGGATTCGCACCGGATTCCCCTGCGGCGACAGCGAGCATGAGCATACATCTTGTGCCGGGTAGCGAGGTCACCCCCAGATGTTGTGCCGTGTTGGCTCCGGAGCGTGTCAGAGTGTCAACGCATAGGTGAGCAGCCTGAGGTCGAACAGCTCCGGGAGCGGGTTCCAGTCCCGCTCTGGTGTGCGAAGGAAGCCGAGGCGGGCGTAGATCCGGTGGGCGGTGTGCATGGTGTGCTGGGTGGACAGCACCACACCCAGACAGCCGGGGACCGCACGGGCCCGGTCGACGCAGGCGCGCACCAGGGCCTCGCCGGCACCGCGCCCCCGGGCGGCGTGGTCGACGGCCAGCATCCGTATCTCCGCCTCGCCGGGTCCGGCGATGTCGGCCATGGGCCCGCCCGCCGGTACGAAGGTGACCCCGCCGAGGAGCCGGTCACCCTCCACCGCGACCAGCACCTCGGCGGCGCCGGCCCGCTTGGCCACGTCTCTCAGCTCGTCGAGGTAGGAGTCGCTCTCGCCGAAGTCGAGCAGCCCGTCCCGGAGGTAGGCCTGAGCGGTGATCTCGCCGAGGGCGGCGTACTCCTCGGGCAGTGCCTGGCGGATGGTGAGGTCCATGAGGCCGAGTGTGCCCGACGGAGACGACAGCGGGCCGCCGGATTTTCCCGACGACACGACAGCGGGCCGCCGGATTTCACCGACGGCCCGCCGCCTGCTCCGGGTCCCTGTGGCCCGAGACCCGGTCGTCCGGGGCCTAGTGGGACGTGCCGGCCGTCGCCGGAGGCAGTTCCACCTGCACCCCGGGGTCGCCCGCGTCCGCCGTGTAGTCGTCCGGCCTGGTCTCGTCGACGCCCTCGGGGGCCTTCACGGCCTTGAGGACGAAGGTCAGGACCACCGTGACGACGACGTTCATCACGAACGCCGTCAGGCCGATGTAGCCGATCTCGCCGATGCCCGGGATCTCCTTCGCCGAGCCCCCGAAGTGCTTCTGCGTCGGGGAGGCGACGCCGTACGCCGCGAGGGTGCCGTAGACCATGCCGACCGCCCAGCCCGCGAGCAGTGCCCAGCGGTGGAACCAGCGGGTGAAGAGTCCGCCCACCAGGGCCGGGAAGGTCTGCAGGATCCAGATGCCGCCCAGCAGCTGGAAGTTGATGGCCACCGTCTTGTCCATCGTCAGCACGAAGACCAGGGCGCCTACCTTCACCAGCAGCGACACGATCTTGGAGACCCGGGTCTCCTCCTTCGGTGTGGCGTCCGGCTTGATGAAGTCCTTGTAGATGTTGCGGGTGAACAGGTTGGCGGCCGCGATGGACATGATGGCCGCCGGGACCAGCGCCCCGATGCCGATCGCCGCGAACGCCACGCCCGCGAACCAGTCCGGGAACATGTCCTCGAACAGCTGCGGAATGGCCAGCTGCCCGTTCTGCACCTTCACGCCCGCCGCGACCGCCATGAAGCCCAGCAGTGCCAGCAGACCCAGCATCAGCGAGTACAGCGGCAGGATCGTGGTGTTGCGGCGGATCACCTCACGGCTGCGCGAGGACAGTGTCGCCGTGATCGAGTGCGGATACATGAAGAGCGCGAGCGCGGAGCCCAGGGCGAGCGTCGCATAGGTCCACTGACCCGCTTCCGGCGGTGCGAGGGCCCCGCGCGGCTTGCCCGTCACCGGACTGGTCTGCGCGAACGCGTGGCCCGCCTTGACGAAGATGTCGTCGAAGCCGCCCAGCTTGATCGGGATGTAGATGATCGCCACCGCGATGACGAGGTAGATCAGCCCGTCCTTGACGAACGCGATCAGCGCGGGGGCCCGCAGACCCGACGAGTACGTGTACGCGGCGAGCACGCCGAAGGCGATCAGCAGCGGCAGGTCCTTGACGAACCAGTTGGTGTTCTCGCCGCCGCCCACGCCCATCACGTCCAGCACGGCCTGGATGCCCACCAGTTGGAGCGCGATGTACGGCATCGTCGCCAGGATTCCGGTGACCGCCACCGCCAGCGACAGCCCCTTGGAGCCGAACCGGCCGCGTACGAAGTCGGAGGTGGTGACGTATCCGTGCCGGTGCGACACCGACCACAGCCGGGGCAGGAAGGTGAAGATCAACGGATAGACGAGGATCGTGTACGGCACCGCGAAGAAGCCCGACGCGCCCGCCGCGTAGATCGCCGCCGGTACGGCCACGAAGGTGTACGCCGTGTACAGGTCCCCGCCGAGCAGGAACCAGGTGACCCAGGTGCCGAACGAGCGGCCGCCGAGGCCCCACTCGTCGAGGCTGTGCTCGTTCTCGGCCTTGCGCCAGCGGGCCGCCAGGAAGCCCATCACGGTGACGGCCAGGAAGAAGAAGACGAAGACGCCGAGCGCGACACCGTTCACGCCGTTTTTCACTCCGACGCACCCCCCTCGCGGCCGGCGCGGGCGCGCTGGTCACGCCGCCACAGCTGGTAGGCGAGCATGGTGAGCGCCGTGGAGATCAGCACCCACATCATCTGGTACCAGTAGAAGAACGGGATGCCGATGAACGTGGGATCGGTCTTGGCGTAGGAGCCGACCCACAGCATGGCGACAAAGGGTGCTACTAGACAGAGGGCGATGATGACGCGTACAAGCGTCACTCTCGCCTCTCCTGTCACATCCGACTGATCTGACATCTGGTGGCTCCGCTCCCCTCACAGTTCACCTGTGTAATGCGCAGGCAATCTAGGTGACGGTGTGCCGGGGCGGAAGACCTCGTCCGGATATCGCCCTCAACAGCGAGGAAAGGCCACCGGGCGGCTCACTCCTGGGGCCGCTTGAGCCTCGCCACGAACTTGTACCGGTCCCCGCGGTACACCGACCGCACCCACTCCACCGGCTTGCCCTGCCGGTCCAGCGAGTGCCGGGAGAGCATCAGCATCGGCAGGCCGACATCCGTGCCGAGCAGGCCCGCCTCACGGGGGGTGGCCAGCGAGGTCTCGATGGTCTCCTCGGCCTCGGCGAGATGGACGTCGTAGACCTCCGCGAGCGCCGTGTAGAGGGAGGTGTACTTGACCAGCGAGCGGCGCAACGCCGGAAAGCGCTTGGCGGACAGATGCGTCGTCTCGATCGCCATGGGCTCGCCGCTCGCCAGCCGCAGGCGCTCGATGCGCAGCACCCGGCCCCCCGCCGCGATGTCGAGCAGCCCGGCGAGGGTGTCGTCGGCGGTGATGTAGCCGATGTCCAGCAGCTGCGAGGTCGGTTCGAGGCCCTGGGCGCGCATGTCCTCCGTGTAGGAGGTGAGCTGCAGCGCCTGGGAGACCTTCGGCTTGGCGACGAAGGTGCCCTTGCCCTGGATGCGCTCCAGCCGGCCCTCGACGACCAGCTCCTGAAGGGCCTGGCGCACGGTCGTGCGCGAGGTGTCGAACTCCGCGGCCAGTGTGCGTTCGGGCGGTACCGGCGTCCCGGGCGCCAGCGTCTCCGTCATCTCCAGCAGATGCTTCTTCAGACGGTAGTACTTGGGCACGCGCGCGGTGCGGACGGTCGCCCCGCCCTCGCTCTCCGCACTGCTGACGTCGGTGCTCATGGTCTGCCTTCCCGGCTCCGGATGCCGAAGCGACCGACACTCCGTCGGTCGCGGCTCACATCGTGGCACGGCCTGATGCGGGGGGTGCTCCGCATGTTCCGCGATCCCCGTCACGCGTCCGGGGATCCCTTCTGTATACCGTCGGCACTCCCGCTGGTCTAGTCCACCGCTCCTAAGTGGTCCAGTCGGCAGGCCGCCGCTGGCCTGCCCTTTTCGCTGGGTTCCTACTTAAAGGTCCTTGCATATGTAGGTCCCATAACGGACGCCCGGAGCGCGTCGAACACCCTTGACACTCCTATTGGTCTGGGCCAAGCTCCCCCGTACTGGTCTACACCATTGGTCCAGGTCCCGGCCCCACGGGCGGTACTCGTCATCAAGTCGCCGCGGGGACAAGGGGGGTTGGTGGCATCCCTGAGGAGGGTGGGCGTGAAGCGCAAGCTGATAGCCGCGATCGGAATCGCGGGCATGATGGTCTCCATCGCGGCGTGCGGGAGCGGGGACAACAAGTCCGGGGGGTCGGACGCCAAGGAACTCACCGTCTGGCTCACGGTCGACGCGCAGAACAACTGGCCCGAGCTGGTGAAGGCCGCGGACGACGCCGTGACCAAGAAGCACCCCGGTCTGAAGATCAAGCACGAGTACTACGGCTGGCCGGACAAGAACCCCAAGCTCGACGCCGTCCTCGCCACCGACAAGGTGCCCGACGTGGTCGAGATGGGCAACAGCGAGATGCTCGGCTACATGGTCAAGGGCGCCTTCGCCCAGGTGGACCCGGCCAAGTTCGAGAACTCCGGCCAGTGGCTGGACGGCCTCAAGACCTCCGTCACCTACGACGGCAAGACCTACGGCGTCCCGTACTACGCGGGCGGCCGAGTCGCCAACTGGCGCAAGGACATCGCCGCTTCGGTCGGCGTCAAGACGCCCCCGAAGACGTACCAGGAGCTGACCGCCGACCTGGACAAGATCCAGAAGAAGGAGGGCGACAAGTTCAACGCCTGGTACCAGCCGACGCGCGACTGGTACGCGGCCATGTCCTTCGTCTACGACGCGGGCGGCTCCATCGCCAAGGAGGAGGGCGGCCAGTGGAAGGCCAACCTCTCCTCGCCCGAGTCCGTCAAGGGCCTCACCGAGTTCAAGAACATCCTCGACAAGTACATGCACGGCGACAAGACCAAGGACGAGTCCGACCGGTACATCGTCTACGGCCAGGGCAGGTCCGCCATGATCTTCGCCGCCGCCTGGGAGGGCGCGACCGCGGCCGACCCGAAGAACGACAAGACCGGCAAGCTCAAGGACAACCTCGAGAACTTCGTGATGCCCGGCCCGTCCGGCAAGAACATCCCGGTGTTCCTGGGCGGTTCCGACCTCGCGATCCCGGTGAAGTCCAAGGCGCAGGACCTGGCCGGCGAGTGGATCAACGCGTTCACCGGCTCGCAGGGCCAGAAGGGCCTGATGGCCAAGGGCAACCTGCCCAACAACAAGACGGACCTCGCCACGCTGAAGAACGACCCGGCGACGGCGGTCCCCGCCACCGCGGCCGAGTCCAACTGGTTCGTCCCGATGGCACCGGGCTGGGGCCAGGTCGAGAAGGCGCAGACCCTGCAGACCATGCTGCAGGACATCGGCACCGGCAAGAAGTCGGTCGAGGCCGCCGCGAAGGACGCGGACGCCGCGATCGACAAGGTCATCAACACCAAGTGACCTGAACGCGGGGCCCCGTAGCCCAGGGGGGAGTCCGGGGCCGGGGCCCCGCGTCCCGTTCGACCTGAGGGACCGCTGAGGAGCGCGCGATGAGTGCCGCAGACACGACCACCCCCGCCAAGGTGCCGCCGCCGCGGCCGGCGCCGCCACCCGCCGTCCCGGAGGGACCGCGCAGAAGGCGCACGTCGAGCGGGGCGGCGACCCCCTGGCTGCTGCTCGCGCCGTGTCTGCTGGTCCTCGTTCTGGTGATGGGCTATCCGCTGGTACGCCTGGTCACCCTGTCCTTCGAGAAGTTCGGCCAGTCCCAGCTGTGGGGCTTCCAGCCGGCCGAGTCGGTCGGGTTCGCCAACTTCACCGATGTGCTGGGCGACGGCGAGTTCTGGGCCGTCGTCCTGCGCACGATCGTCTTCGCGGTCGGCTGTGTCGTCTTCACGATGGTCGTCGGCATGCTGATCGCCCTGCTGCTGCAGCAGGTCTCCGGCTGGGTGAAGACGCTGATCAACATCGCGCTGGTGGCCAGCTGGGGCATGCCCGTCGTCGTGGCCACCACGGTCTTCAAATGGCTCTTCGACTCGGACTACGGCGTCTTCAACGCGTTGCTGAGCAGGCTGCCTGGGGTCGAGATGATCGGCCACAACTGGTTCGCGTCCGGGCCGCAGGGCCTGGCCGTGATCATGCTTCTGGTGGTGTGGGGAGCGGTGCCCTTCGTGGTCATCACGCTCAGCGCGGGCCTCACCCAGGTCCCCAAGGAGCTTCAGGAGGCGGCCCGGCTGGACGGCGCGGGCTCCTGGGGGGTCTTCCGCCATGTCACCCTGCCCGTCCTCAAGCCGATCGTCGTGATGCTCACGACCCTCTCGGTGATCTGGGACATGGGTGTCTTCCCGCAGGTCTTCGTGATGCGCGGCGGCCATCCGGAGGCCGAGTTCCAGCTCCTCACCACCTACTCCTACGACCGCGCGTTCGTCGTCAACGACTATGCGCAGGGCTCGGCCATCGCCCTGCTCACCGTGGTGCTGCTGCTCGGTGTGGTCGCGGTGTACATGCGCCAGATGCTGAAGATCGGAGAGGTCGAATGAGCACCCTCGCAGCTCCCGGCCGCCGGCGGTCGAGGCTCGGCTGGAACCTCCTCGGCCTGCTCGTCTTCGTCACCGCCGGCTTCCCCGTCTACTGGATGGTCGACACGGCGTTCAAACCGGCGAAGGACGCCATCGACCCCGATCCGAGCCTGCTGCCGACGGGCCTCACCCTGGACAACTTCCGCCGGGCGCTGGACATCGCGGACTTCTGGGGCCCGGTCGGCCGCAGCCTGGTCGTGTCCCTGTCGGTGGTGGCGATCGGCATCGTCGTCGGGATGCTGGCCGCGCTCGCCATCTCCCGCTTCGCCTTCCGCGGCCGGAAGATCGTGATCGTGGGCATCCTGGCGGTCCAGATGATCCCGCTGGTCGCCATGATCATCCCGGTCTTCCTGCTGCTCAACGACCTCGACCAGTACGACCGGCTGACCGGCCTGATCATCACGTACCTGACCTTCATCCTGCCGTTCACCGTGTGGACGCTGCGCGGGTTCATCGTCAACATCCCGGGCGAACTGGAGGAGGCCGCGATGGTCGACGGCTGCTCCCGCACGGGTGCCTTCCTGCGCGTGGTCTTCCCGCTGCTCGCCCCCGGCCTGGTCGCCACCTCGGTCTACGGCTTCATCCAGGCTTGGAACGAGTATCTGTACGCCCTGATGCTGATGAGCCAGCAGCACCAGACCGCGACCGTCTGGCTCGGCAACTTCACCACCAAGCACGGCACCGAATACGCCCCGATGATGGCCGGTGCCACGATGATGGCCGTGCCGATCGTCGTGCTCTTCCTCCTCGTCCAGCGCAAGATGGCCGCGGGCCTGACCGCGGGCGCCGTGAAGGGATAACGCCACCCGATGACGACATTCGCCAGCGGTACCGACACCCTCACCCGCGATGCGCTGACGGTCCTCCAACCGGGCTTCACCGGCACCACCGCCCCCGACTGGCTGCTGCGCCGGCTCGGCGAGGGGCTGGCGTCCGTGGGACTGTTCGGCCGGAACATCGCCTCCCCGGAGCAGCTCGCCGCCCTGACCGCCCAGTTGCGCGCCGAACGTGACGACGTGCTCGTGGCGATCGACGAGGAAGGGGGGGACGTCACCCGCCTCGAGGTCCGGTCGGGGTCCTCCTTCCCGGGCAACCACGCGCTGGGCGCCGTGGACGACGTGGAGCTGACCCGCGCGGTGGCCCACGAGCTGGGCCGCCGGCTCGCGGAGTGCGGGGTCAACCTCAACTGGGCGCCCTCCGCCGACGTGAACTCCAACCCCGCGAACCCGGTCATCGGCGTGAGGTCCTTCGGCGCCGACACGGAACTGGTCGCCCGCCACGCCGCCGCCTATGTCACCGGACTGCAGTCCGCGGGCGTCGCCGCCTGCGCCAAGCACTTCCCCGGGCACGGCGACACGGCGGTCGACTCCCACCACGCGCTGCCGCGCATCGACGCGTCGGCGCAGGTGCTCCAGGAGCGCGAACTCGCCCCGTTCCGGGCGGCGATCGCGGCCGGCACCCGCGCGATGATGAGCGCGCACATCCTGGTCCCGGCCCTGGACCCGGACCGCCCGGCCACGCTGTCCCGGCGGGTCCTGACCCGTCTGCTGCGCGGCGAACTCGGCTACGACGGCCTGATCGTCACCGACGGCATGGAGATGCAGGCGATCGCCGCGACGTACGGCATCGAGCGCGGCAGCGTCCTCGCCGTCGCGGCGGGCGCGGACGCCATCTGCGTGGGCGGCGGCCTCGCGGACGACGAGACGGTACGACGTCTGCGGGACGCCCTGGTCACGGCCGTGCGCACGGGCGAGCTGGCCGAGGAGCGGCTGGCCGAGGCCGCCGAGCGGGTCCGGGCGCTGGCGCGGTGGACGGCGTCGGCGGCGGCGACGGGCACGCCCGCGCGACCGGCCCCCGGCACCGACATCGGCCTGCTCGCGGCCCGGCGCGCGCTGACCCTCACCGGGGCCGACGGCTTCACCCCGCTCACCGAGGCGCCGTACGTCGCCGCCCTCACCCCCGTCGCGAACATCGCGGTGGGCGACGACACCCCCTGGGGCGTGGCCGCGGAACTGGTCCGCATGCTCCCGGGCACCGAGACGGGCAGCTTCTCGGGGGAGACGGCGGGACGGGACGTGCTGGAGGCCGCCGGGACGCGGCGGATCGTGGCAGTGGTCCGCGACGAGCACCGGCACCCGTGGATGGCGGGGGCCCTGGACGTGATCCTCGCGCAGCGCCCCGACACGGTCGTGGTCGAGATGGGCGTCCCGCAGGCCGCTCCCCGCGGCGCCCTGCACATCGCCACGCACGGGGCCGCACGGGTCTGCGGACGGGCCGCGGCGGAGGTCGTCGCGGGCGGATGACGGCAGGGCCGAGGGCCGCGGCGAGCGCGGTGCTCGCCCCGGCCGGGAGGGGAAGGGCGCCGGGGTCCGGCGCCCTCCGCCTACGGTCAGATGCCCTGCCAGTCGGGCTTGTTGGCGTAGGTGTGCCGGAAGTAGTCGGCGAGCTTCAGCTTGGACGCGGCGGCCTCGTCCACGACGACCGTCGCGTGCGGGTGGAGCTGGAGCGCGGAGGCTGGGCAGACGGCGGCGACCGGCCCCTCGACGGTCGCGGCGACCGCGTCCGCCTTGCCCTCGCCGGTCGCGAGCAGCACCAGGTGCCGCGCCTCGAGGATGGTGCCGATGCCCTGGGTGATCACGTGATGCGGCACCTGGTCGATGTCGCCGTCGAAGAAGCGCGCGTTGTCGATGCGGGTCTGCTCGGTCAGCGTCTTGATCCGCGTGCGCGAGGCGAGCGAGGAGCAGGGCTCGTTGAACCCGATGTGCCCGTCGGTGCCGATGCCGAGCAGCTGCAGGTCCACCCCGCCGGCCTCGGCCAGCACGCTGTCGTACGCGGCGCACGCCGCCCGTACGTCCTGGGCCGTGCCGTCCGGCCCCATGAACGCCCGCATATCGATCCCGAGCGGCTGGAGCACCTCACGGGCGAGCACCGAGCGGTACGACTCGGGGTGGTCGGCCGGCAGGCCCACGTACTCGTCGAGCTGGGCGATGCGTGCCCGCGAGACATCGACGGCACCGGAGCGCACCCTGGTCGCCAGCGCCTCGTAGACGGGCAGCGGCGTCGATCCGGTGGCCACGCCGAGCAGGGCGTCGGGCTTGCGCCCGAGCAGCTGTGCCATGGCCTCGGCGATGAGCTCGCCGCCCGCCTTGGCGTCCGGGACGATGACAACTTCCACGGTGGGCCTGCCGTTCTGAGGAGGGGCTCGCGTGGGGACCCGGGGGCACACGCGCGAGAGAACACATGTGGTATAGACCAATCTAGCAGAATCGGCCCCTCGCGGAAGATGGCGCCGGAGCCGGGGTCGGGGGGAGCGGGGACGGGTCTCGGCCTCGCGCCAGGACGCGTTGGCGGCCCTACGGCGGCAATCCGTCCCCGGGACGGGCCGAAGGCCGCTACCCTGCGGGGAGGCATCCGTGGATGTCCGATAAAGAGACAACAACAAACATCCTCCGACGCATGGACACGCGCGCGCGGACCCAGCACCATGGTCATTGGCACGTGGTCTAGTCCACAAGCGTAGGTAAAGCACGTAAAGTGTTCTCGTCGCGTACGGACGAGGACAGTCCGCACAAACCTCCGTCTTCCCCGCACAGGAGGACGGACCGAGGAACCGGCGCTCTCTGCCCTGACTGCTCCGGGTCCTCGACCTTCGGCCGACCGGGACCGCACACCCCGTGGCCGTTGCTGCTCCGGGCTGCGGTGCCGGGAGGGTTGAGGGTCCCTCCCAGGCGCCGCGGCCCGCGGGTGTCTCCGGGCCCCTTCCGTCGCGCGGTGGTGCTGCGCTCACTGGCTGATTTCGAACGTTGTCCCAGCTCCCGGGTACCCTCGCAGACGTGCCCTCCATGAACGAACTGGTCCGCCAGCACACCGCCCTCAGTGACTCCGACCTGGAGTGGCTCCATCTGCTGGTGTCGGAGTGGCAGCTGCTGTCCGACCTCTCCTTCGCCGACCTGGTCCTGTGGGTGCCCACACGTGACGGCACCCGGTATGTCTCGGTGGCGCAGATGCGCCCCAACACCGGCCCCACCTCCTACCAGGACGACATGGTCGGCCACCTCGTCCCGCGCGGCCGCCGCCCCATGCTGGACGCCGCCCTGGACGAGGGCCGGATCGTGCGCGAGGGTGACCCCGAGTGGCGCGAGGAGGTCCCGGTCCGGGTCGAGTCCATCCCCGTACGACGTGAGGGCCGCGTCCTCGGCGTCATCGCCCGCAACACCAACCTCCTCACCGTGCGTACCCCGAGCCGCCTGGAGCTCACCTATCTCCAGAGCGCCTCGGACCTGGCGCAGATGATCGCGGCCGGCTCCTTCCCGTTCCCCGACCAGCAGGTCGACATGGACGCCTCGCCGCGCGTCGGCGACGGGCTGATCCGCCTCGACGCGGAGGGCGGTGTCCAGTACGCGTCCCCCAACGCCCTGTCGGCCTACCACCGCCTGGGCCTGGCCTCCGACCTGGTCGGCCAGCACCTCGGCCAGATCACCGCCGAACTCGCTCCCACCCGCGGTCCCGTCGACGAGGCGCTCGCCAAGGTCGCCAGCGGCTGGGCGCCGCGCGAGTTCGAGATCGAGGCCCATGACGGGGTGATCCAGTTCCGGGCCATCCCGCTGAAGCCCAAGGGCACCCGGATCGGGTCCCTCGTGCTGCTCCGGGACGTCACCGAACTGCGGCGCCGCGAGCGCGAGTTGATGACCAAGGACGCGACCATCCGGGAGATCCACCACCGGGTGAAGAACAACCTGCAGACGGTCGCCGCCCTGCTCCGCCTCCAGGCCCGCCGTATCGAGTCCGAGCGCGGACGGGAGGCGCTGGAGGAGGCGGTGCGCCGGGTCGGATCGATCGCGATCGTGCATGAGACGCTGTCTCAGAACCTGGACGAACGGGTGGAGTTCGACGAGATCGCCGACCGGGTGCTGGCCATGGTCGCCGAGATCTCGCCCGGCACGGTCACCGGCCGGCGCAGCGGCCGCTTCGGCATCCTGGACGCCGAGGTCGCGACCCCGCTCTCCATGGTGCTGACCGAGATCCTGCAGAACGCCCTGGAACACGGCTTCCGGCAGGGCGACACCGGCACCGTCGAGGTCTCGGCGGTCCGTGGCGGTACGACGAAGGAGGCCCGTCTCCTCGTCACCGTCCAGGACGACGGGGTCGGCCTGCCCGAGGGCTTCGACCCGCACACGGCGGGCAACCTCGGTCTGCAGATCGTGCGGACCCTGGTGGAGGGTGAGTTGGGCGGCGCCTTCGACATGGTGCCGGCCCCGGGGCGGGGGACCCGGGTGATCCTGGACATTCCGGTCCGCGCCCAGGCCTGACGCGCGTGGCACGGTCGCCCGGACCGCCCGGCGTACACAGCAATGAGCCCCGGACCACAAGTGGTCCGGGGCTAAAGCTCAGTTGCCAGCTATTGCTGCGCACCGGGGGTACTGCGCGCTGCGGCTCGGGGGCGGGAGATGCGTACTCGCTGTACGCGCCGCCAAGCCCAGGCGGGGTGGGTGTGTCAGGCGGAGGCCTGACGGGCCCGGTTGCGGGCGGCGCGGCGCTTCATGGCGCGGCGCTCGTCCTCGCTGAGACCACCCCAGACGCCGGAGTCCTGACCGGACTCGAGCGCCCACTGCAGGCACTGCTCGATAACCGGGCAGCGACGGCAGACGGCCTTGGCTTCCTCGATCTGCAGCAGCGCGGGACCGGTGTTGCCGATGGGGAAGAAGAGCTCGGGGTCTTCCTCGCGGCAAACGGCGTTGTGACGCCAGTCCATGGCTGCTACCTCTCTTGGTATTACGTGCAGATTGCTTGTGAATGTGAACGCTTTCACGAATCCCTCAACAAGTGAAGGGCCGATCGTCAGACTCACTGACGTGGTCCTTGGTTTGAGGAGGGGTTCGGGCTCTCCGTGGGGGCCGATGGTGCGTGCCGTCCCGAGCGCCACGTAGAGACTCGCAAACCTCAGCGGCGGATACAACCCCTTCCGGAAAGTTTTTTTTGATTCCTTGGTGTCGACTAGGTCACAGCCGTACTTCCAAGGGGTGGATCCTGGCCTAAACGTTCGAGTGAAAGGACTTTAGGGCGTTCTGCTCACACAATCACACGCAGTGCACGGCGTACGCCTGTGAACGTCACGCTGGTGCGCAGTCCCAGGTGGTCCCCGTCCATCTGGAGCGGCAGCGGCACCTTCGATTGCAAGGTGAAGCGGCTCAGGTCGTGCAGGGAGACAACGTGCTTGCCGCGGGGGCCCCGCTCGGGGGACGAAGTGAGCAACTGGGTTGCATACCGGGCAATCGAGGTCGTCGACATACGGCTGAGAGCGAGTACGTCGAGTCCGGTATCGAACGAGGCCTTAGGCGAGGCGTACACCGGACGATTGCCGAGAAACGTCCAGGGCACCGTGTTGCAGATTATGGACAGGACGAGGCCCTCGATCGGCTCCTCGCCGGGCCGCTCCAGAGTGATCGTTCCGCGCCTGCGATGAGGTTCGTCCAGAAACTGGCGCAGCACCTGGCGCAGATACAGCGCATGGGTGGAGCGCCTGCCCCGCTCCCGCTGCTGTTCGACCCGGCCCACCACGCCCGCGTCGAAGCCCAGGCCGGCGTTGAAGGTGAACCAGCGGGAGGGCACCGCCTCGTCCTCGGTGCCCGGGGTGCCCTCGGCCAGACCGAGGCCGACCGTGCGCTCCCGGCCGCCCTCGCGCAGGGCGTCGAGGATCGCGCCGGTGGCCTCCACGGCGTCGTTGGGCAGGCCGAGGGCGCGGGCGAAGACATTCGTCGAACCGCCGGGCACGACGGCGAGGCGGGGGAGCCGGCCCGGATCAGGGCCGTGGTGCAGCAGGCCGTTGACGACCTCGTTGACCGTGCCGTCGCCGCCGAGCGCCACGACCAGTTCGATGTCGTCGCTCTCCGCGGCCTGGCGGCCGAGGTCCCGGGCGTGTCCCCGGTACTCGGTGGTGACCGCCTCGAGCTTCATCTCGCTCGCCAGCGCGTGGATCAGAACGTCACGGGTACGTGCGCTTGTGGTGGTTGCCGCCGGATTGACCACGAGAAGTGCACGCATGGTTTGCAGGTTACCTACTCTGCGGTACTCGTCCCAGGCCGAGTTAGGGATCGGGTAAGAGGAGCGGGAGTGGCCTTGAGCACAGTGGCCGGAAAAGCGGCCCGGGACACGGTGGCCGTCTCCGGCCCGCGCCGCGCCGCCCGCTCCCGCCGGGCGGGCCGAGCGCGAGGGCTACTCTTCTGGGGTGAGCGCTGAGCAGAACCCGACCTCCCCGGCCCCCGACGCCGGGCCCCGCCCCGTGCGGCTGACCGTCGCGGCGGCACTCGCCGGCCTGGAGGGTCTCGCCCTCCTCGCGGGCGGCGTATGGCTGCTCGTCCTGGGCCTCACGGGCTCGCCGGACGACCGCCGGCAGGCCGTCACCGGTGGCATCACCCTGATCGTGCTCGCGCTGCTGCCCCTGCTGGCCGCGCGCGGTCTGCTGCTGCGGCGCAGCTGGAGCCGGGGGCCCGCGGTCATCACCCAGATCATGGCGCTGCCCGTGGCGTACAACCTGCTCCAGGCCGACAGCGTCGCCATCCCGGGCGGCATCGTGCTCGCCGTCGTCGCGGTGGCGGCCCTGGTGCTGCTCGTGAACCCGGCGACCACGCGGGCGCTCGGCATCCGGGGGCCCGGGAACGTACAGGACCAGAAGTAGGCCGACAACAGGCGGCACACGTGGGAAGGGCGACCGGGATCCGGTCGCCCTTCGTCACTCCTCGACCAGCAGCTTCTCCCGCAGCTGGGCCAGGGTCCGGGCCAGCAGCCGCGAGACATGCATCTGGGAGATGCCGACCTCCTGCGCGATCTGCGACTGCGTCATGTTGCCGAAGAAGCGAAGAAGCAGGATCCGCTTCTCCCGTGGCGGAAGGTCCTCGAGCAGCGGCTTGAGCGACTCGCGGTACTCCACGCCCTCCAGCGCCTCGTCCTCCGCGCCGAGCGTGTCGGCGACCGCCGGGGACTCGTCGTCCGTGTCGGGGACGTCCAGGGAGAGGGTCGAGTACGCGTTGGCGGACTCCAGGCCCTCCAGGACCTCCTCCTCCGAGATGGCCAGCTTCTCGGCCAGCTCGTGGACCGTCGGGGAGCGGCCGTGCAGCTGGGACAGCTCGGCCGTGGCCGTAGTCAGGGCCAGCCGCAGCTCCTGCAGGCGCCGCGGCACCCGTACCGCCCAGCCCTTGTCGCGGAAGTGGCGCTTGATCTCGCCGACGACCGTCGGGGTCGCGTAGGTCGAGAACTCGACGCCGCGCTCCGGGTCGAAGCGGTCCACCGACTTGATCAGGCCGATGGTGGCGACCTGGGTCAGGTCGTCCAGCGGCTCGCCGCGGTTGCGGAAGCGGCGCGCGAGGTGCTCGACGAGCGGCAGATGCATACGGACCAGCTGGTTGCGCAGCTCCGCGTACTCCGGGCTGCCCTCCTTCAGCTTGCGCAGCTCGACGAACTTGGACCGCGCCCCGCTGCGGTCCTGTGGGTCGTGCTGCGCGCCGCCCGGCACGCTTTGCTCGGCGTTTCGCTCGTGCTCGCTCATCGTCCCGCCCGTCACCGTTCCCCGCGCTCTCGGCTCCGCCCCCGCTCTCGACCGCGCTCGAGCGGGAGGACCCCCATGAGCCGGGGAGGCCCCAGTTCCTCCAGAGGGCGTGCTCCGCGGGACACCGTCCGGATCCCGTCGTGTGCCGCCCCGCACGGAGAACGTCTCCTCGGCCCCGGCCGCTCCCGCCTGAACGGGTGCCGCGACCGCCGAAGCGTCGTCCTCCGGATGCGGACGGGCCTGCTCCGGGATGCCGTCCACACCGGCCGCCGTCCGCCGCGGCCCGGTCGGGCCGCCGACGGTTTCGGCGGACAGTTCTCGTGTGCCGCGCTCTTCGTCCCGCACCGGCCCGTCCCCGTTCGTCACGCCGGCCCGGGTCCCGCGCCGCGCTGTTTGTAGAGGCTGATGGACACGGTCTTGTCGTCGGCGACCGCGGAGGAGACCTTGCCGGCCAGGGCCGACAGCACGGTCCAGGCGAAGGTGTCTCGTGACGGAGCGTGACCGTCCGTGGTCGGAGCCGCGACCGTGACCTCGAGCGAGTCGTCGATGAGCCGGAAGACGCAGCTGAGCACCGAGCCGGGCACGGCCTGCTGAAGCAGGATCGCGCAGGCCTCGTCGACCGCGATGCGCAGGTCCTCGATCTCGTCGAGGGTGAAGTCCAAACGGGCTGCGAGGCCGGCGGTGGCCGTACGCAGCACCGACAGGTAGGCACCCGCTGCCGGCAGCCGGACTTCCACGAAGTCCTGGGTCGCGGGCTCGCCTGCGATCTGGGACACCCTCACCTCCAAGGTGGTACAAGCTCTTTCGGGGGCCGAGGGTCGCCCCCCGGGGTAACGCCCTACGTGGTTCAGCGGTGACGCTATCGCGCTACCGGCTTTTCTGTCCCCGCGGTCCCCGCGACCCCGGCCCCTTGCTGTCACTCATAGTAAACCTATGTGTACGCACAGTGGCTAGAGGTCTGCGGGCCCAATTGGGAAGAGCGCGCGCCGGTTTGACGTACCCAGGCGTCAGACCGTCGAACCGTCCGGATCCAGGGTCACACGAGTACATGGTCGACGAAGCACCAACGCCAGTCCTCACCCGGCTCGAAGGTGCGCATCACCGGGTGGCCGGTGTCCGTGTGGTGCGCCGTCGCATGCCGCAGGGGCGAGGAGTCGCAGCAGCCCACGTGCCCGCACTCCAGACACAGCCGCAGTTGCACCGGGTGGGTACCGGTCGCGAGACACTCCAGGCAGGTCTCGCTCCGGGGCTTCGGTTCGGGGTGCGGCAGCGCGCCGGCGTGCGTGCACTGTTTCATGATTGCCAGGTTACGACGGCTCTGCGGAAAGCAGCGCGAATATAGAGGGGCGGGCGCGAGACATGAACGTATTGCCGCTGCTGTTGCTGGTCGCGGGCAGTGCGGCGGTGGCGGGCATCGCGCGCCGCACCCCCGTGCCCGCCCCCCTGCTGCTGGTCGCGGCGGGACTCGTCGTCTCCTATGTGCCCGGGGTGCCGCAGTACACGCTCGACCCGGACGTCGTCCTGCCGCTGGTGCTGCCGCCGCTGCTGTACACGGCCGCCGCGGACAGCTCGTACCTGGACCTGCGGGCGCAGCTGCGGCCGGTGGCGCTGCTGTCCGTCGGCTATGTGCTCTTCGCGACGCTCGCGGTGGGCTGGGCCGCTTATCTGATCGTGCCGGATCTGCCGCTGACCGCGGCGCTGGTCCTGGGCGCGGTGGTCGCGCCCCCGGACGCCGTCGCGGCCACCGCGGTCGCCCGGCGGGTGGGGCTGCCGTCGCAGATCACCACCATCCTCCAGGGCGAGTCGCTGGTGAACGACGCGACCGCGATCACCGCCTACAAGGTGGCGCTCGCGGCGGCGGTCGGCGAGGGCGCCACCTGGGCGACCGGGCTGCGCGAGTTCGCCCTCGCGGCACTCGGAGGTGTCGCGGTCGGCCTGCTGCTGATGATGCCGATCCACTGGCTGCGCACGCATCTGAAGGAGGCGCTGCTCCAGAACACGCTGTCGCTGCTGATCCCGTTCGTGGCCTACGGGGCCGCGGAGTGGGCGCACGCCTCCGGGGTGCTGGCCGTGGTCGTCGTAGCCCTCTACCTCGGCTACCACAACTGGCAGGTCGACTTCGCGACCCGGCTCCAGGAGGAGGCGGTGTGGAAGATGGTCGCGTTCATCCTGGAGTCCGCGGTGTTCGCGCTCATCGGACTGCAGCTGCCGGTCGTGCTGCGGGGCCTCGGCCGCTACGAGGGCATGCATGCCGCCTGGTACGCGGTGGCCGTGTTCGTCGTGGTCGTCGTCTCGCGCTACCTGTGGGTGTATCCGGCGACCTTCCTGCCGCGTGTGCTGTCCTCGCGCATCCGGGAGCGCGAGGAGAACCCCACCTGGAAGGGGCCGTTCATCATCGGCTGGGCCGGGATGCGGGGCGTGGTCTCCCTCGCGATCGCCTTCTCGATCCCCCGGACCGTGCACGGCGGCGGACCCTTCCCCGGCCGCAACCTGATCCTGTTCCTGACCTTCACCATGGTGATCGGCACCCTGGTGGTGCAGGGACTGACCCTGCCCCCGCTGATCCGCCTGCTCAGACTTCCGGGGCGCGACCCCCGAGCGGAGACCCTGGCCGAGGCGAACGCCCAGGCGCAGGCGTCGCGGGCCGCCGAACAGCACCTCGACGCGCTCCTGGAGGACGAGGGCAACGCGCTGCCGCCGCCGCTGGTCGACCGTCTCCGCGCGGTCCTGGAGCGCCGGCGCAACGCCGTGTGGGAGCGCCTCGGCTCGGTGAACCCGGTGACCGGAGAGACCGCCGACGACACCTACAGCCGGCTGT
The DNA here is from genome assembly GCF_042889625.1 of Streptomyces sp. NPDC002573. Taxonomy (NCBI): domain Bacteria; kingdom Bacillati; phylum Actinomycetota; class Actinomycetes; order Kitasatosporales; family Streptomycetaceae; genus Streptomyces; species Streptomyces sp. NPDC002573. The sequence continues at coordinate 111,000 of NZ_JBIARC010000023.1, forward strand.
CCCGGGAGATGATCGGCGCCGAGCGGGAGGTCTTCGTGCGGCTCCGCAACCATCGCTACATCGACGACGAGATGCTCCGCACCCTGCTCAGACGCCTGGACCTGGAGGAGGCGGCGGCCTATCGCGAATCCGCCTGACCCACGACCGGGCGGCGCGTCCCCGGACCCGACGACAGGGGATGCGGGGGGCCTACGCAGAGGGGAAGGGGGTTCCGGTGATCACCGCGGCCAGCGTCGTTCCCCGGGGAAACGCGCCCTCCTCGGTCAGGGCGACCAGTGCGTACAGCAGCTTGGCGACGTAGAGACGTTCCACCGGCAGGGCGTGGCGCGACTCGAAGTCCCGGGCGAAGTCTTCGAGTTCGTCGCTCGTGCGGGCGTAGCCGCCGAAGTGGAAGCGGGTGTCCACGGACCAGGTGCCCCGGCGGCCGCCGAAGGCCAGGGTCTGCAGGGCGGCCGTCTCGCCCGCCAGGAAGTCGCCCTTGAGCACCGCGACCCCGAGGGCCCGCTGCTCGGGGGCCAGCCCGGCGGCCAGTCCCGCCAGCGTGCCTCCCGTGCCGCAGGCCACGGCGACCACGTTCGCCCGCCCGCGCAGTTCCTCGCCGAGCGCATGGCAGCCGTGCACGGCGAGGGAGTTGCTGCCCCCCTCGGGCACCACATACGCGTCCTCGGCGTCCGCCGCGCGCAGCACGCCGGCCAGGACCTCGGGCTCCGCAACCCGCCGGTAGGTCGACCTGTCGACGAAGTGCAGCCGCATCCCGTCGGTCGCGCACCGGGCGAGAGACGGGTTGAGCGGGCGGTCGGCGAGCTCCTGGCCGCGGACCACGCCGACGGTGTCCAGCCCGAGCAGCCGGCCCGCCGCGGCCGTGGCCCGCAGATGGTTGGAGTACGCGCCGCCGAAGGTGAGCAGGGTGCGGCCGGCCGCGGCACGCAGGTTCGGGGCGAGCTTGCGCCACTTGTTGCCGATCAGCTCCGGGTGGATCAGGTCGTCCCGCTTGAGCAGCAGCCGGACCCCGTGGCGGGCGAATCGCTCGTCCGTGACCTCCCGCAACGGCGACGGAAGGCGCGGACGCAGACGCAGCACGGCCGCGTCGGGCGTCCGGCCTCCGCCGGGCACATCGGGGCTGGTCACCCGGCCATTGTCGGACACCCGACGGCGTGGGCGGCGGCCGGTGTCCCGGACGGGCGGTCGGGGCCCTCAGCCGGTCGTGGACCCGCTCCCTGAGCGGTCCATCCGGAAGCCCCGGATCCACCTGGCCCGCCGGTCGGCGAAGTGCCTCAGTGTGCCCGGGCGGACGTTGATCCATTCCCGCTCTTTTGGGTAATGGCAGCGCCACTCTCCGTGCTGAGACGCTTCTTTCCGCAGATCGATGCGTGATCGGGAGGGGCAATACCAATGTCGGTAGGCGAAGAGGTCCGTGCGGAGCAGAACAAGCCGCAGCAGAGTCTGGGCACTGCGGCCGCTCGGAACCTGGCCACCACCACCAAGTCCGCACCCCAGATGCAGGAGATCAGCTCGCGCTGGCTGCTGCGCATGCTGCCGTGGGTGGGTGTGCAGGGCGGTACGTACCGGGTGAACCGCCGTCTGACCTACACCGTGGGCGACGGCCGGGTGACGTTCGTGAAGACCGGCGACCAGGTCGCGGTGATCCCGGCGGAGCTGGGTGAACTGCCGGCCCTGCGCGCCTACGAGGACCTGGAGGTGCTCGGCGAACTCGCCCAGCGGTGCCAGCAGCGCAGGTTCGCGCCCGGGGACGTGCTGGCCGAGTTCGGCAGCCAGGCCGACGAGGTGTTCCTGCTCGCGCACGGCAAGGTGGAGAAGATCGGCACCGGTCCCTACGGGGCCGACGCGGTGCTCGGCGTCCTCGCCGACGGCGCCTACTTCGGCGACCAGGCGCTGCTGGACCCGGACGCCATCTGGGAGTACACGGCCCGTGCGGTCACCGCCTGCACGGTGCTCGCACTGCCCAGGCGGGAGGTCGAACTGGTCGCGGACCGCGCCCAGGCCCTGCGCGAGCACCTCCAGGAACAGCGCTCGGCTCCCGAGGAGGAGACCAACAAGTACGGCGAGAAGGCCATCGACCTCGCCGCCGGCCACAGCGGTGAGCCGGACATCCCGCACACGTTCGTCGACTACGAGGCCGCGCCCCGCGAGTACGAACTGAGCATCGCGCAGACCGTCCTGCGCATCCACACGCGCGTGGCCGACCTCTACAACCAGCCGATGAACCAGACCGAGCAACAGCTGCGGCTCACGGTCGAGGCGCTCAAGGAGCGCCAGGAGCACGAGCTGATCAACAACCGGGACTTCGGGCTCCTCCACAACTGCGAGTACGACCAGCGGCTGCAGCCCCACGACGGGGTGCCGAGCCCCGACGACATGGACGAACTGCTCAGCAGGCGGCGGGGCACCAAGCTGTTCCTCGCCCACCCGCGGGCGATCGCCGCCTTCGGCCGGGAGCTCAACAAGCGCGGACTCAACCCGGAGACCATCGACATCGGCGGCAACCGCGTCCCGACCTGGCGCGGCGTCCCGATGTTCCCCTGCAACAAGATCCCGGTCACCGAGGCCCGTACGACCTCGATCATCGCCATGCGTACCGGCGAGGAGGAGCAGGGGGTCGTCGGACTGAGGCAGTCCGGCATCCCGGACGAGATCGAGCCGTCCCTCTCGGTGCGCTTCATGGGCATCAACGAGCAGGCGATCATCAGCTATCTGGTGACGGCCTACTACTCGGCGGCCGTCCTGGTGCCCGACGCGCTGGGCGTCCTGGAGAACGTCGAGATCGGCCGCTGGAGGTGACGCCTTCGACGCTCGTCCGCTCCCGGCACGCCCCCATGGCCCGGTCGCCGCGCGCCGGCGGCGGACCGTGTTCCCGCGTGCCTGGCCGGGTAGACCCTCGGGGTGCGCGCCCGGTGGCGGAGGTCTCTCCGTCCGCAGACTCTTCGAGGCGGTCCCATGAGTGAGTTCATGACGGAGCCGAAGCAGGGCCCGACGCGCAAGCGGCGGAGCGCGACGGTTCCGGCGGGGCGGCACGTTCCGCCCCCGGTCCCCGAGCAGCCGTTCGACGGGCACGAGGCCGTGGCGATCCTGGATCGCACCCGTGCCTCGGTCGACCCGGAGCTGCGCCGGGCCGTGGACTCGCTGCCCGGCTCGATGCGGCGGATCGCGCTCTACCACTTCGGCTGGCAGCACGCGGACGGCACACCGGCCGCCGGCAACGCGGGCAAGGCGATACGGCCCGCGCTCGTCCTGACCGCGGCGCAGGCGCTCGGCGGACGGCGGTCGACCGCCGTCCGGGCCGCCGCGGCCGTCGAACTCATCCACAACTTCACGCTGTTGCACGACGACGTGATGGACCGGGACACCACCCGCAGACACCGTCCCACCGCCTGGACCGTGTTCGGCGACGCCGACGCGATCCTCGCGGGGGACGCCCTGCAGGCGCTGGCGCTGGGGCTGCTCGCCGAGGATCCGCACCCGGCGTCGGGGGCCGCCGCCGCCCGGCTCGCGGCCTGTGTCGTCGAACTGTGCGCCGGGCAGCAGGCGGACACGGCCATGGAGCGGCGCGGCCCCCACGAGGTCACCCTCGAGGAGGTGCTCACCATGGCCGAGGCCAAGACGGGCGCGCTGCTGGGCTGTGCCTGCGCGCTCGGGGCGCTGTACGCGGGGGCCGACGACGCGGATGTCGAGGCGCTGGACGCGTTCGGCCGCGAGGCCGGGCTCGCCTTCCAGCTCATCGACGACGTGATCGGGATCTGGGGGGATCCGAGCCGCACCGGCAAGCCGGCCGGGGCGGACCTCATGGCCCGCAAGAAGTCGCTGCCCGTGGTGGCCGCGCTCGCCTCCGGCGGTCCGGCAGCCACCGAGCTGGCCGAGCTGTACGAGGGGCCCTACGAGGAGGGGGAGTTGGAGCGCACGGTGCTGGCCGTCGAGCGGGCGGGCGGCCGCGACTGGGCGCAGGTGCAGGCGGCCGACCGGATGGGCCGGGCGATGCAGGAGCTGTCCCGGGCGGTGCCGGACCCGGAGACAGCGGGCCCCCTGCTGGCCCTGGCCGAGTTCGTGACCCGGCGCAGCACCTGAGCACCGCGAGACCCCGGAGTCCCGGCCCGTGCGGCTCCTGACCCCGTACGGCTCCCGGTGGCTCCGGCCCGGGGCGGGCCCCGCGCATCCCCACGGTGCGCGGGGCCTTCGCTCGCGGACCGCGCTCCTTGAGCCGGTCCGGGACAGGGGAGGCGTAGGGTGCCGGGCCCGGCCTACGCTGAGGTCATGGGCCGTGAGGAGCAGGTCTGTCCATGGTGCGGACAGCCCGTCGCCACCGTCGTACGGCGCCACAAGACGCTGGGCGCCTTCGTCCCGGTGTGGCGCCCCGGTCCCTGCCGGAATCCGCGGTGCCCGGCCTCCGTGACCCGGGAAGCGGGGGCGCTGTCGGGGCCGGGCCCTAGGGTGGGCGGCATGTCCGAACCTCTGCTGCACCTCACCGAGCGCTCCCTGTGGGAGGCGGCTTGTACGACCGGCTCGTACGAGATGTCGACGCGCGGCGTCACCCTCCAGGAGGAGGGCTTCATCCACTGTTCGCTGCGGCACCAGGTCCCCCGCGTGGCGGGCTGGGTGTACGGCGAGTACGAGGGGCCCGACGAGCTGGTCCTGCTCGTCATCGATCCGGAGCGGCTGACGGCTCCGGTGCGGTACGAGGCCCTGAAGCCCGGCGGCGAGGAGTTCCCGCACGTCTACGGGCCCATCCCGGTGTCCGCCGTGGTGGACGTGCAGGTCTGGGACCGCGGGGCGGCGACGGGGGAGTGACCGCGACGGGGGGAGCACGCCGGTGGTGGCGGTGGGCGGTCGCGGTGTGGGCGGCGCTCGTGCTGGTGGGAGGGGCCCTCACGCTGTGGCTGCAGGACCGGGACGAGCCGGACCCCCCGGCCCGCTGGGAGCGCGCGCCGGCGCCTCGACTGTCCCCCGAGGCGCACGGCACGGCGTGTCCGACCCAGGGGGCCTTCGAGCAGCCGGTGAGCGTGGCCTGCCTGGAGTCGACCGCAGCCCGCTGAGTTCCGTGCGGCCCGGGTCAGGAGCGCGGGCGCTCCGTGAAGCGCAGCAGATTGCCCGCAGGGTCGCGGAAGGCGCAGTCCCGTACGCCGTAGGGCTGGTTCATGGGCTCCTGGAGGACCTCGGCGCCGGACGCCTCGACGCGGGAGAAGAGCGCGTCGCAGTCCTCGGTGGAGAAGATGACCCCGCGCAGCACGCCCTTGGCGAGCAGCTCGGCCATCGCCTGACGGTCCGCGGGGGAGAAGTCCGGGTTCGCCGCCGGCGGCTCCAGGACGATCTCGACGTCCGGCTGGAGCGGTGAGCCGACCGTCACCCAGCGCATCCCCTCGAAACCGACGTCGTTGCGCACCTCCAGGCCCAGGACGTCCCGGTAGAAGGCGAGCGCCTTGTCATGGTCGTCGACGGCGATGAAGCACTGGGAGAGTTTGACATCCATGCCACAACGCTAGGCCGATCAGCGGACTCCCGCCCGCTCTTTAGCCTTCGCCGGAGCTCTCGCTAGAGCTGTGTGCGCGGATCGGTCCGGGCGTCCTCGGGGCGGCCCCGGCGTGGCCGGGTCAGGCTCTTCGCCACGCACGGCGGTATCGCCGCCCCCTGCTCGTGCGACCGGGCCCGGTACGCGCTCGGGGTCTCGCCCACCAGTTCCGTGAAACGGGAGCTGAACGATCCGAGGGAGGTGCACCCCACGGCGAGGCAGACCTCCGTCACGGTCAGGTCGCCGCGCCGCAGCAGCGCCTTGGCCCGCTCGATGCGGCGGGTCATCAGATAGCCGTACGGCGTCTCCCCGTACGCCGCGCGGAAACTGCGCTGGAAGTGCCCCGGCGACATCAGCGCGGTGCGCGCCAGCGCGGGCACGTCCAGCGGCTCCGTGTACTCGCGGTCCATCCGGTCCCGGGCCCGGCGCAACCGGATCAGGTCGTCCACGTCCACGCCGTTCAGCATCGCACGGACCACCGACAACGGACCCGCCCCGGCCGGGAACGCCCCGGCGGCCCCGGCGGCCGGTCCCGAGGGTGAACGGTCCGGGCAAGATCCATCCGCCACGTTCTAACCTACTCGGGTGACGACGGAGCTGACCTTCCTCACGCGGGTGGCCCACCGTGGCCGGGAGATCAGCGGGCCCCGCTTGCGCGGACTGCTCGCCCTGCTCGCCGACGAACCGCGCGCCGGGTGCGGCGCGGCCCGGCTCGTGGACGGGCTGTGGCCCGACGAGCAGCCCGAGCACCCCGCCAAGGCGCACCACCCATATCAGGGCCGGGAAGACGGACGCGGCCCAGAGGGGCATCGAGCTGTCAGGAGTGCGACCGGCGTTCCAATGAGTGGCCAGCCGGGCGGGCAGCCGTCCGCGCGCGGCCCAGGGCAGCGCGGCGATCAAAGCCGCGATGCCGACCTACCAGGCCGCGGTGGCCCAGCGCGCCCCGCGCTCGGCCCTGATGTGGTCGTTCACTGCATCCCCCTGATCATCTCGATGAGATCGGTCCTGCTGTAGCCCTGGCGTGCGGCCTCGGCCACCAGCGCGTGGACCCGGTCCAGCAGGCCCGACCGCCCGTCGGCGCCCTCGGCCACGGTCACTCCTCGGCCCCTGCGGAACTCCAGCAGGCCGTCGTCCCGGAGGCTGCGCAGGCCTCGTAGGACGGTGTTGACGTTGACGTCCAGTGCCTGGGAGAGGTCACGTGCCGACGGCAGGCGATCCCCCGGTCGGCACTCACCTTCGGCAATGGCACGGCGGACGGCGCCTGCCACCTGCTCGTGCAGGGGCCGGGTGTCTCTCTTGTCCAGACGCAGCAGCATGGTGCTAGTGACGATAGCACCATGGGCTTCCCGCGGCTTTGTTGCGTGGGCGGACCACTGGGGGCGGGTAATTGGTTTCAATCGATACCGTATCGAATGGGTGCATGACTGTTAATGTGTCCCTATGGCCGCTGACCCTCCTCACCAAGCCCCCGCCCCGCGCGCGACCGACCTCCCCGGGGATGAATCGCCCTTTGCTCTCGGATTGCTGTTGCGCAGGGCGCACTGGCACGCGGCCGCGGTCATGGGGGAGGCCCTTCGGCCCCTCGGCGTCGAGTTGCGGCACTTCGCGGTGCTGATCGTCCTGGTCAACCAGGGGCCCACGGTGCAGCGGGACCTGGTGGCGGCGACGGGATCGGACAAGGCCGGAATCATGCGGGTCGTCGACGATCTGGAGCGCATGGGGCTGGCCGTGCGCAAGGCCGTTCCGGGGGACCGGCGGGTGCGGGCGGTGGAGATCACCCCTCAGGGTGTCGAGCTCTTCGACGCGGCGCATGTGGCGGCGGAGCCGCTGGCTGAGCGTCTGGTCGCCGAACTGGGGCCCGGCGAGTCCGAGCGGCTGAGGGATCTGCTGACCCGGTTCGCCCATCCGGCGGGCGACGAGGGGTGAGCGCGCTCCGTTACGTCGACGCGTGTCCCGCTGACATGACGAACCCCCGGCGCGCTCGGTGCCGGGGGTTCGGTCGTGAGGATGCCGTGTGACGTCCTGCGACGAGGCGTCATACGGCGGCTGTTGCCTGGCGGTTACGCGGCGAGGCGCGCCGTGAGTTCCTTGGCCTTGGCGGTCGCGTCCTCGAAGGCGCGCTTGCGCGAAGCCTCGTAGAGGGGGACCAGCTCTGCCATGGCCGCGTTGCGGGGGGCCATGGTGAGTTCCGGGACGATGAAGTCGAGGTCCAGGCCGAGGGTGCGCTTGAGGACGGCTTCCAGGTAGTTCTGCACGAACTCGAAGCCCTCGCGCGGGGTGCCCGGGGCGTAGGAGCCGCCCCGGCTGGCGACGACGACGACCGGGGTGCCCTGGGCGGAAGGGGCCTCGCCCGCGGTGCGGCCGAGCAGGAGCACGCCGTCCAGCCACGCCTTGAGGGTCGAGGGGATCGAGAAGTTGTGCATGGGGGCGCCGATCAGGACGGCGTCCGCCTGCTCCAGTTCCTCGATGAGCTTCACGCGTGCGGCGAACGCGGCGGACTGCGCCGGGGTGCGCTCGGACGGGGTGGCGTATCCGGCGGACCAGGCGTCGGCGGTGATGTGCGGGACGGGGTCGGCGGCGAGGTCGCGGTAGATCACCGTGCCCGCCGGGTGCTGCTCCTCCCATGTCCGGCGGAAGGCGGCCGTGACCGAACGGGACGAGGACGCCTCGCCGGGGAAGACGGACGAGTCGATGTGCAGCAGCGTGGCCATGGGCTCTCTCCGGGGTGCGGTGCCCGAGGCGGGGAGCCAGGGGCTGGGGTTCGGTATCTGAGATCGTTTCAGACGATACAGTATCGAGTGATACCGTTGCAGGTGCGTACGGCGAAGGCGCACCGGATCGAGTGGATGGAGGCAGGCGATCATGGACGTCTACGAGGCGGTCACGAGTCGGCGGGCGGTGCGCGGGTTCACCGACCGTGCTGTTCCGAGAGAGGCGCTGGAGCGTGTGCTGTCCGCCGCGGCCTGGGCGCCGTCCGCATCGAACATCCAGCCGTGGCGTGCGTACGTGGTGACCGGCGATCCGCTGGCCGAGATCAAGAAACGCGCCGGCGAGCGCCTCGCCTCCGGTGACTCCTGGGACGAGCCGGAGTACGAGCAGTACCCGCCCGAGCTGAAGTCCCCCTACCGCGAGCGCCGGTCCGCCTTCGGACAGCAGCGCTACGGCGCACTCGGTATCCCGCGCGAGGACCTGGAGGCCCGCCAGAGGGCCGCTGCCGCGAACTGGGACTGTTTCGGCGCGCCCGCCGCCCTGTTCTGCTACATCGACCGCGACCTGGGCCGGCCCCAATGGTCCGACGCCGGCATGTATCTGCAGACGGTCATGCTTCTGCTGCGCGCCGAAGGGCTGCACAGCTGTCCGCAGATGGCCTGGGCGAAGTTCCACAGGACCGTCGCGGAGGTCCTCTCACCCCCGGAGGGGCTCGTTCTCTTCTGCGGCATGTCGATCGGATTCGAAGACGTCGCAGCGGGTGACGCCCGCATAGGCCGGGCGCCGCTCGACGAGACGGTCACGTTCGTCGACGGCCTCTGACGCCCCTCTCCTCGAGCACCTGCTTCGAGGGGGACCGAAAGCAGCCTGTCGCGCAGTGCGTGGCAGAAGAACGGATGCCCTCGCCACGTGTCGTGGCGAGGGCATCCGGCGTCGATCAGCTGCGCCGACGGTGTGCCTGGGGGCCGTCTGTGCCCGGGTGGACAAGACCGCACCCGGACCGTCGAGGGCGCCGTGTGGCGGCCTGCGGGCCGGGTGCGGGACGGGGGACCACGCGATCGAAGGAATCGCAGGTCAAAAGCATGATCGAAGATCAGGCCTTCTTGGTCTCCTAATAGTGGGCCGGGTCGGTGACCTGCGGGGATCGTGCCTGTGGGCCACTGACCTGGCCTTTTGGCGATTGGTGGCGATGGGGTGCGACGGTCTTGAGTGGGTGTCTTGCGGACTGGGTGCGGACTGCTGAGCCAGTTGATCGGCACCACCCCACTGGCCCGCGGGTTACGACCAGCCGCAGCCGCGTGGACCGGTCAGACGTCACGGCGGCGCACGAGGACGAGGGCGGTGAGAAGGGTGAGGAGCGGCCAGGAGGCGAGGGCGATCCAGGACTGGAGTGCCGTGGGAGGGAAGGGACCGACGCTGTCCCACTCGGTGCCGAGGCTAGTCAGGGCGTTCCAGGCGTTCTGGGGTGCCGAGTTGCTCAGAGCGGCCGTCAAGTGGTTGCTGCCGGAAGGTACGGCGCCTAGCAGGACCGGGGCCAAGACGGCTGTGAACAGGGCGGCCACGGAGGTTCGGATGAGTGTGCCGATGGCCATGCCGATGACCGCGCATACCGGCAGGATTGCGGTGGATGCCACGAAGCCTTGCAAGACACTGGGCTGACTGATCGAGATGCCTAGTTGGTCGCCGGACAGGATCGTCTGGGCGGTAAGAAACGAGGCGATCGCGGTGATGAGGCCGACGACGCACGTGACGCTCGCGAGGACGACCGCCTTGGCGAGTACGACCCGCAGGCGGCTCGGTACGGCGAGGAAGGTCGTGCGGATCAGTCCGCTGGAGTACTCGCTGCTCATTGTCAGGACACCGAGCATGCTGGCGCCGACCATGAGGAAGCCCCACGTGCCGGAGTTGAAGGAACCTCTCAACGGATCGTAAGCGGCATGCGCCGACGCGCCGACAAGGTGGACACCCGAGCAGGTGAACCACTCACCGCAGATGGCGATCACCGGGGCAAGTGCCAGCAGGACGTAGGTCGAGCGCTGCGAGAACAGTTTGATCCGTTCGGCGGCGAGCAGGTCGCGAAATCGGCCGCGGAGTTCGGCACCGGCCGCGACCGTTGTCGGTCTGGTGGTGGTGACCATCAGGGGTTCCTTGTCGCATATGTCAGTCCCGGAGGGGGCGAGCTTGGTCGGGTGTCCGGCGTCGGTGGCGCCGTCACACGTCGCGGTGGCGCAGGACCGTCACGGTGGTGGCGACCGAGACGACGGCCCAGACGGTGAGCGAGATCCAGGCCGCCGGGATGGAGGAGACGTGTTCGACGAGGCGCCCGTGGCTCATGATGGTCAGGCGGCCCCAGGCGTATGCGGGAAGGGTGTTGCCCAGGTCTGCCCGCTGGTTGGCGGACAGCAGGGCGAGGGGTGCCTTGACGGCCAGTGGACCGACGAGGAAGAAGACGAGGACAGCGAAGACGGTGCCGGCCGTGTTGCGGATGCATGTGGCGGCGGCCATGCCGATCAGGCCGCAGGCCGGGACCATGACTGTGGTGCCTGCGATGAGACGCCAGATGCCGGGGGTGGCGAAGGAGAAGCCGGTGATCCGGTCCGAGATGACGGCCAGGGTGATGCCCCAGCACCCGATGCTGATGAGCAGGCCGAGGACGGCCAGCACGGCGCTCACCACCGTGACCTTGGCGAGCATCACGCGGCCTCGGGCCGGCACAGCGATGAGGGTGGTGCGGATCAGGCCGCTCGCGTGTTCACCGGCGACGTTCATCGCGCCGATCGTGCCGGCGGTTGCCATGAGCAGGAGGAACTTCGGGAAGTCGAAGGCGTCGTGCGCGGGGTCGGGGTCGAGCTTGGCGAACGCGGGCCACGTCGGATAGGAATCGTGGGCGAGCTGAGCGGCGCGGTAGGCCAGGCAGAGGTAGAAGACGAGGAGGACGCCCAGCACGATGGGGGTCGAGCGCAGCGACCAGAGTTTGATCCACTCGGCGCCGAGCAGATCGCGCCAGCGGGCAGGTCCGGCAGCGCCGCGTCGGGTGGCAGCTGTGGGAGGCGTCGAGAGAGCGGTCATCGGTCCGTGCTCCTCTCGGGCGTGGCTGAGGCGCGGTACTGGACGCTGGCGGCTGTCAGTTCCATGAAGGCGTCCTCCAGCGTTCCGTCGTGCACGGCGACCTCGTGGACCCGGACACGGTGGGTGAAGGCGAGTTCGTTGATGCGGGCCGCGGTGAGGCCGGTGACGGTGAGGACGTCACCGCCCTGCGACAGCACCGAGGCTCCCGCGTTGCGCAGCACCTCGGCCAGCACAGTCGGGTCTGGGGTTCGCACGGTGGCGCCTGCGGTGGTGGCGCGGGCGGCGAAGTCGGCGAGGGGCTCGTCGGCGAGCAGCCTGCCACCGCCGACGACGACGAGGTGGTCCGCGGTGTGCTCCATCTCGCTCATCAGGTGGCTGGAGACGAAGACGGTACGTCCCTCGCCGGCCAGGCGACGGAACAGCTCGCGGGCCCACCGGATGCCCTCGGGGTCCAGGCCGTTGATCGGTTCGTCGAAGAGCAGGACGGGGGGATCGCCGAGCAGGGCGGTGGCGATCCCCAGACGCTGACGCATGCCGAGCGAGAACCCGCCGACCCGCCGACGGCCCGCCTCGCCCAGACCTACCATCTCAAGCACCTCGTGGACCCGGCGGCGTGGCAGGCCGTTGCTGCGGGCCAGTGCGGCCAGGTGCGCCTTCGCGGTGCGTCCCCGGTGGACGTCACCCGCGTCCAGCAGGGCGCCGACGTGGCACAGGCCGGCACCGAAGTCCTGGAAGCGACGGCCGTTGACGGTCGCGGTGCCACTGGTGGGGGCGTTCAGGCCGAGAAGCATGCGCATCGTCGTGGTCTTGCCGGCGCCATTGGGACCAAGGAACCCGGTCACCTGCCCGGGTCGGACACAGAAGGTCAGACCGTCGACGGCCAGTACGCTGCCGTAGCGCTTGGTCAGCTGGTTGATTTCGATCACGCATCCCAGGCTGTCGGCGGCCGGGTCGTGTCACATCGGTCTGCGGACTCCCGCCTTGTCAGCCCGCGGGATGCAGACCACGGTCCGATACCACCGTCGACCTCGGTGGATAGCATCGCCGGGTGCGACCCCGCCTCCTTACGCCCGCGGCCTTGCTGCGCCGGATGCCGCCGGACCCGCTGACGGCACTCGGCTGGTGCGCCGTCCCTGTGTTCGCGCTGGTTCTGTACACCGCGATGCCTCAACCCGCGCACCCGGTCTTCCTGCCGTCCGGTCACTTCGTTCACATCGGGCGCTGGGCCTTGGTGGGGCTGGCTCTGCTGATGGCGGGGCCTGCAGGCTGGGCGAGTCGCCGACCGTTGCCGGTCCTTGCGGTGCTGCTGACCGAGGCGGTCGTGGCCCGGGTGTGCGGGGACACGACGTGGCCCCTGTTCCTCGCGGCGGACGTGCTGGTCTTCTACACAGCCGTCACCCGTTCGCGCCGGGCCGCCGCCGCAGCGGTGGCCGGCGTGCTGGCCGTCTGGGCCCTGGTCGCGACGGCCTTCGTCCCGGAAGCGACCGCCTTCGAGGTCCTCACCGGTCCGTGGTCGGTCCTCGTCGTGACCACCGCCGTCGCCTGGATCATCGGCAGCTGGATCCGACTGCGGCAGGACCACGCCGAAGCCCTGCGAGCACAGGCCGCGACGCAGGCGGTCCAGGCCGAGCGGCTGCGCATCGCCCGGGAGATGCACGACATGGTGGCCCACAGCATCGGTGCCATCGCGATCCAGGCCGGAGCGGCGAAGCGGGCCGTCGACAGCCAACCGGACGGCGTGCGCGAGGCACTGGGCATCATCGAGCAGACCAGCCGGGAGACGCTGACCGGGCTGCGGCGCATGCTCGGAGTCCTGCGCGAGGCCGAATCGGAATCGGCGCCGTCCACCCCGGCGCCGGGCTTGGCGGACGTCGACCGGTTGGCCGTAACGGTGGCGGACGCCGGAGTGCGGCTCGAGTTGCAGTGGCATGGCCGACGACGCCCGCTCACCCCCGACATTGAGCTCGCCGCCTACCGTGTCATCCAGGAGTCGTTGACCAACGTCGTACGTCACGCGGGCGCCGCCCACTGCCTCGTCCGCGTCGAGTACGAGGAGGAGGAGCTGTCCATCGACATCACCGACGACGGACACGCAAGGGCGACCACGAACCCGCGTGACGGCTACGGAATCACCGGAATGCGCGAGCGCATCGCCCTGCTCCACGGCCACTTCAGCTCCGGACCGCGGACCGAAGGCGGCTACCGTGTCGCGGCTAGGCTGCCCCTATGACGATCCGGGTGCTCCTGGCCGACGACCAGCCGGTAGTCCGCGCCGGACTGCGCATGCTGATCAACGACATCCCGGACATCGAGATCGTCGGGGAAGCCGGAACCGGTGCCGAGGCTGTCCGGTTGGCCACCGATCTCCGCCCCGACGTCGTCGTGATGGACATCCGGATGCCCGTCATGGACGGCATCGAGGCCACCCGGCTCATCAAGACAGGGACCCCGGCGAGCGTGGTCATCCTCACCACCTTCGACGACGACGAGAACGTATACGCGTCGCTGCACGCCGGCGCGAGCGGCTTCCTGGTCAAGGACATGGTGCTGGACGACATCGTGACGGCGGTACGTGTCGTCGCCGCCGGTGACGCCCTGATCGCACCCGGCGTCACCCGCCGCCTCATCCAGGAGTTCACCGGCCGGGGCGCCGTCCCGGCCCGACGCCGACGCGAGATCAAGGGGATCACCGACCGCGAACGCGAAGTGCTGACCCTTATCGGACGCGGTATGTCCAACGCCGAGATCGCCGCCCACCTGTACATCACCATGGCCACCACCAAAAGCCACGTGGCGCGACTACTGACCAAGCTCGACGCCCGCGACCGAGTCCAGCTCGTCATCGCCGCCTACGAGTCAGGCATGGTCTGACCATCCGAGTGGAACGCTGCGGGCGGATCTCGCTCGTCGCTCGGGTCTGCGGAAGGGCGGCCGACGGTTCCGCCTGAGCTGGCCGCGACAACCACCCTCCAGCTCAGGTTGCAACATCAGCAGCGTATTGGATCTCGATGGCCAGCGCGCCGAGTGCTTCCTTCTCGGGTGGGTAGATGGCCCGGAGGTTGGCGAGCTGCTGGTCGTGTGTGGCGGTGGGGTTACCGTGGGCGGCGCCCTCGCCGTCGAGCAGGGCTTCGAAGTCGGGGTACTCGGTGACCCGCTTGACCTCCACGTCGCACGTCTCGTCGGTGCCCTTGATCCGGAAGCGGATGGTGCCGCCAGCTGCAAGGTCGGCGAGGTGTGGGTATTTCACCCGCACCTCGATGGTCTTGGTGCCCGCAGCGACGAGGTCGAAGTACTGGCGGTAGAGGTTGAGATCGTGGACGCGGGCAGTGGTGTCGGCCATGGGCGGGATCGCTCCTCGTGGCTGGTGCCGTCTTCATCAGACCGATCTCGGTTGCCGCGCACGAGTGGCGAAGGGCTCGCCCTCGGCAACCAATCGGGCTGTGGTTGGCGCCGCTACTGCCAGCCGTCGAGGGAGATCTCGGGGCCTGCCGAAAGGTACCGGTGGAGGGCGCTTGAGGTGGTGTCCACGAAGTCCTCAGGGATTGCGTCGGCGTCGACCCACCGGACCTGGCCGTGTTTGCGGGGTTCGCGGTTTTCGGGTTCGCCGGTCCATTCGTGGGCGGCGAAGACGACGGTGAGGAAGCCGTTGGGGGCTTCGACGCCCCAGGCGCCGTGGATGATGTGGGCGACCGTGAGGGACTCCGGCTTCACGGTTAGGCCGGTCTCCTCATAGAGCTCCCGTACTGCCGTCTCGGTGATGGGCTCACCGGGTTCGCTCTTGCCGACGGGGAGGTCCCACATGCCCTGGGCGAACTTGGCGTTCTGGCTGCGCTGGAGCAGGACGACGCGGTTGGTGGCCTTGTCGTGGACGATGACGGCGGCGACCAGCAGGGTCATGGAATCGAGGGCGGGCGGGAGGGCTTTGGACTGGTCATCGACTCTGGTGCGTAATTCGGCTGTCAGCCGGTGAGTTGGTGGCTGAGGCGGGTGAGGCGGCTGGTTCGGTTGCGGTCGAGCGGGTGACCGCTCCA